>CAMYOO010000113.1 GCA_947260035.1 uncultured delta proteobacterium | reverse complement strand
TCGCTGCGCTCGCGGGAGAAGACCCGCTCGCCCCAGGCGTCGATCAGCTCCAGCACCAGCGCGCGCTTCTCCGGAAAGTGGTGGTAGACCGTGCCCACGCCCACCCCGGCCCGCGCCGCTACGTCCGCCATGGTGGTGCCGGCGTAGCCGCGTCGGGTGTAGAGCTCCTCGGCGGCGGCCAGCAGCCGCTGGCGTGTCACGACGCCACGAGCCTGGGTTCGGCGGACCATGGGGGACGATTCTGGACCAGCCAAAAACCGAATGCAAGCTCGGGTTTGATCAGGAAAATTCATTGAAAGCAGCAGTTTGAGTGCTCATGCTGGTTCGGAGTCGGCACCCCGCTCTAGGCTCACGGCCCGGCTGCGCTATCTCCGCCGGACCAGAGGAGTCCCCCATGACACAGCGAGCCCTGCCGGTCCTCCTGTTCAGCTTCGCCTTGCTGGCGTGCGGCCCGGACGATCGGAGCCGCCAGGCCTGGTCGCCGGATGCCGACGCCCAGGGTCATACGGCAGCCAGCGCGGCCACCGCCGCTGCCAACGCGGCGGCCGGCGAGGCGCTTCCCCTGGACGACCCGCAGGATCTGGCGGACGCGGAGCGCGGCCTGGTGGCGCGGGATCCGCAGGTGGTGCTGAAGCTGGCCGACGGAAGCCCGGTCTGGGACACATCGGCCTACGGCTTCATCGACGGCCCGGCGCCCGACAGCGTGAACCCCAGCCTCTGGCGCCAGGCCCGACTGAACAACCACCACGGCCTCTACAAGGTTGCCGACGGCATCTACCAGGTGCGCGGCTACGACCTCTCCAACATGACGCTCATCGAAGGCGCCAGCGGCTGGATCGTCGTTGACCCGCTCACCGCCAAGGAGACTGCGGCGGCGGCCCTCGACCTGGTGAATCGCAACCTGGGCGAGCGGCCCGTCAGCGCCCTGATCTTCACCCACAGTCACGTAGATCACTTCGGCGGCGTGCGCGGCGTGCTGACGCCGGAGCAGCTGAAGGAAGGCGCCGTGCGCATCGTTGCGCCCCAGGACTTCATGGAGGAGGCGACCAGCGAGAACGTGCTGGCGGGCATCGCCATGAGCCGCCGCGCCACCTACATGTACGGTCGCAATCTGGCGCGCAGCGAGCGCGGCCACGTCGACTCCGGTCTGGGCAAGAGCCCGGCCTTCGGCACCGTGGGCATCCTGCCGCCCACCGACCTGGTGGACCGTACGCCCCAGGAGATGCAGATCGACGGCGTGCGCTTCATCTTCCAGCACGCACCCGAGTCCGAGGCGCCTGCGGAGCTCACCTTCTACCTGCCCGACCACAACGCCTTCTGCGGCGCCGAGATCGTCTCCCACACCATGCACAACCTCTACACCCTGCGCGGCGCCAAGGTGCGCGACGCGCTGAAGTGGAGCGGCTACATCGACGAGGCGATCCGCCTGTTCGGTGATGCGGAGGTCATGCTCGCCAGCCACCACTGGCCCATGTGGGGCAACGCGCGCATCGTCGAGTACCTGAAGAAGCAGCGCGATACCTACAAGTACATCCACGACCAGACCCTGCGATTGGCCAACCAGGGGTACACGCCGCGCGAGATCGCGGAGGTTCTGGAGCTGCCCGAATCGCTACGGCCGTCGTTCGCCAACCGCGGCTACTACGGCACGGTGCGCCACAACGCCAAGGCCGTCTACCAGTGGTACTTCGGCTGGTACGACGGCAACCCGGCGCAGCTGGACCCCCTGCCGCCCCAGGAGTCCGCGTCCAAGTATGTGGCCTTCATGGGAGGCTCCGCGGAGGTGCTGCGCAAGGCGCAGGAATCCTTCGACGCCTCCGAGTACCGCTGGGCGGCCACCGTGCTGGACCACCTCGTCTATGCCGAGCCCGAGAACGCGCAGGCTCGCGAGCTGTTGGCCCGCTCCTACGAGCAGCTCGGCTATCAGGCTGAATCGGGACCCTGGCGCGACGTCTACCTGAGCGCCGCCTACGAACTGCGCCACGGCCGGCCCGAGAGCGGCTTCAGCCTCAGCTCGGCGACGGACCTGCTGTCGCGTACCCCCATGGAACGCTTCCTGGAGGCCCTGGCCACGCGCGTGAACGGCCCCAAGGCCGACGGTAAGCAAATGACCATCAACTTCGTGCTGCCCGATGTGGACGAGAGCTACGTGCTCACGCTGGAGAACGCGGTCCTGCACCACGAGCGCCGCGATCCGGATCCCGACGCCGGCGTGACGATCCGCGTGACCCGGGAGCTGTTGGTGGGGCTCTTCGGCGGCGACGTCGGCGCGCGCGAGCTGGCCTTCTCCGACGAGCTGGACGTGGACGGAAGCCGCCTGGAGCTGCTGGCCTTCCTGCGTCTGCTCGACCGGCCGGATCCGATCTTCCCGATCGTGACGCCCTAGGGCCCCGCGCGCAGCGGCCGGCCGGGCGCTGCTCCTTCCACCAGCTCGCCGTCGCGCACGACGAAGGTCCCCTCGACCAGCACGTGCGGGATGCCCGTCGAGTAGCGGAGCGAGTCATCAAACGTGGCGTTGTCCTGCACCGTGGCGGGGTCGAAGATGGTGAGGTCGGCGTCGGCGCCGATGCGGATGCGCCCCTTGTTGGCCATGTCCGGTACGAACGCTTCCAGGCGCTGCGCCGGCTGCCAGCTCAACTTGGACAGCGCCTGCATCAGGGTCATCGTGCCGTTCTCGCGGGTGTAGAGCGCCAGCACGCGCGCGTGGGTTCCGGCGCCGCGCGGGTGCGCGCCCGCGACCATGGGCATGCCGTCGGAGGCGATCATGACCTGCGGGTGGGCCATTGCCGTCTCGATCCACTCCGGCTCCATCATGTGGATGATCACCGTGCCGCCTTCCTTGCGGTAGCGCTCGAAGCTTTCCTGGGTCAGCCGCTCGCCGGTGGCCTGCCACTGCAGGTCGCCGTAGTCGATGCCGCGTCGCTCCTGGAAGCCCTCGTCGAACAGCACCGACTCGATGAACGTGGAGGCCGCCGTGTACGGGTAGGCCTCGGTGGTGACGTTCAGACCGGACGCACGGGCCCGGTCGATGCGGTCCAGATAGGTGGCGATGGCGGAAAGGCTGGAGCTGTTGACGTGCACCACGTGCAGGGCCGCGCCGGTCGCCGCGGCGTGGCCCAGCACGTCTTCCAACGGCTCGATGTCGCCCATGCTCTCCTGGTTGCCGATGTGCACGAAGATCGGAACGTCCCGCTCGGCCGCGAGGGCGAACACGGCGCGGACCTCCTCCGCATCGGCGCCGGGCGTGTAGGCCAGACCCATCCCAATACCGATCGCGCCCTGGTCCAGCTCCGCGGCCAGGATCTCCACGATCTCCGCGCGCTCCTCGGCGTCCGCGGGCTCGTACATCCACGCGGTCGGCCGGAACCAACGCTGGACGAAGCGCAGGAATCGGGCGCGCAAGCCGCCCGAGACGTTGGCGGTGGGTGCGTGGCCCGGCGAGATGCCGTGCTTCACCTTGACGCGGCTTCCGATGTGACCCGCCGACGCCCCATAGTGGATGCGCGCTTCACCCTCGCGATCTGCCAGGAACGCACCCGTTCCCAGGACACCGGCCTCCAGGTCCAGCGCGGCGGTGACGCCGTCGCGCGCCATGTGGTCGTAGCCGGGTGTGTGCTGGCCGTGGACGTGCAGGTCGATGAAGCCCGGCGCCACCACCAGGCCGCTGACGTCGACGATCTCCGCACCCTGGAGCGGCGCTTCCGACAGCGTGCTGATCCGGCCGTCGGTGATGCCGACGAAGACCGCTCCGTCGAGGCCGGACGCCGGATCCATTACGCGGCCTCCGGCCAACACCATAGTATGTTCAGCGCGGGCCACGGTCGCGGTCAGGGCCACTGCAAGAGCGATTCCGATTCCTCTGCAACACCGGCTCCAATGCATCGCCAAGTCCTCCAGCAGCATCATGCCCCTTGGGGTGGAGGTGTGCCAACGAAGCGGGCCACCGGTCTTGGTCTCACCTCCGGGTCGAGCGTATCCTCGGTTCGCCATGCTGAGGTAGGGCTGATCAGAGGATGATGACATGACGTACGCATTCCCGGACGGGTTCGTGTGGGGGGCGGCGACCGCCGCCCATCAGGTCGAGGGCAACAACGTCGCAAGCGACTTCTGGGTCATGGAGAACACTCCTGGAACCATGTTCCAGGAGCCGTCGGGCGACGCCTGCGACCAGCTGCACCGCTATCCCGAGGACATCGCCCTGCTGCGCTCGCTGGGCTTCGGGTCCTACCGCTTGTCCATCGAGTGGGCGCGCATCGAGCCCGAGGAAGGGCGCTTCTCGGTGGCCGCTCTCGAGCACTACCGGCGCGTGCTGGCGTGCTGCCACGAGAAAGGCGTCCTGCCGTGCGTCACCTTCCACCACTTCACCAGCCCGTGCTGGGTCGCGGCGGACGGGGGCTGGGAGAGTCAGGCCATCGTGGATCGCTTCCTGCGCTACTGCGAGCGCGCGACCGCGCACCTGGGCGACTTGATCTACATGGGCTGCACCATCAACGAGGCCAACCTGCCCGTGTCGCTGGCCTTGGCCGGCGTGCTTCCCCGGCAAGGTCTCAAGGGCCTCGCCCCGTTCATGGCCGAGGCCGCCAGCCGCTGCGGCACGACGTTGGACCGGTTCGGCCCCTTCCTGCTGGGCGATCCCTTCAAGACCCGGGACGTGATGCTCGAGGCGCACTGCCGTGCGCGCGACGTGATCCGTTCCGGTCCGGGTGACTTCCCGGTCGGAATCACCCTGGCGATGCAGGATCTGGTCGCCGTGCCAGGCGGCGAAGCGCACCTGGCCGAGGCGCGCGCCGAGAGCTTCGATGTCTTTCTCGACGCCGCCGCGGACGACGACTTCGTCGGCGTGCAGACCTACAGCCGCACCCGATATGGACCGGACGGCCCACTGCACCCAGAAGAAGGCGTTCCCGTGCTGGCGATGGGCTACGAGTTCTGGCCCTCTGCTCTGGAAGGCACGCTGCGTTACGCCGCCGAGCGTTCGGGCGTGCCGCTGTACGTCACGGAGAACGGGATCGGGACGGACGACGACGAGCAGCGCGTCGCCTACTACCGCGAGGCGCTCCAGGCCCTGATCCGGTGCCTCGACGCCGGGCTGGACGTGCGCGGCTATTTCGCCTGGTCCCTGCTCGACAACTTCGAGTGGATCCACGGGTACGGGCCGAAGTTCGGACTGGTTTCCGTGGATCGGACGACCCAGCAACGGACACCCAAACGAAGCGCCGGGCTGCTCGGCGACGTGGCCCGCAGCGGCCGCTTCGATTCGGAGAGCTTCGCCTGAGCCCCGGAATGCGAATCGCGAGCCAGGGCGGTAGTCTGCCCGCCGCGACCCTCATCGAAAGGATCTGAGACATGGAACTGGATGGAGCATCGGTCCTCGTCACCGGCGGAGCTTCGGGCATCGGAGAGGCCAGCGCGCGCCGCCTCGCGCTGCTGGGCGCCAGGCCCGTCATCGCCGACCTGAACGAGGAGAAGGGCAAGGCCGTCGCGGCCGACCTGAAGGGCGAGTTCGTGAAGACGGACGTGGCCGACCCGGACCAGGCGCAGGCCGCGGTGGATGCGGCGATCGGTCTCGGACCGCTGCGCGCCCTGGTGAACGCCGCCGGCCTGGGCAGCGCCAGCCGCACGGTCAACCGCGAGGGCAAGCCGTTCCCGCTGGAGCAGTTCGAGTTCGTGATCCGCGTGAACCTGATCGGCACCTTCAACTGCCTGCGTCTGGCGGCGGCGGCCATGTCCCAGCAGGAGCCGTGTGACGCCGACGGACAGCGCGGCGCCATCGTCAACATCGCGTCGGTGGCCGCCTTCGATGGTCAGATCGGCCAGGCCGCCTACTCGGCGTCCAAGGGCGGAGTCGTCGGGCTCACGCTGCCGGTGGCGCGCGATCTATCGGCGATCGGCATTCGCGTGAACACCATCGCCCCGGGTTTGATCGACACGCCGATCTACGGACAGGGCGAGGCCTCGGAGCAGTTCAAGGCCAACCTCGGGCGGAACGTGCTCTTCCCGAAGCGGCTGGGCGACGCCACCGAGCTGGCGTCCATGGTCGCCGAGTGCATCACCAACGACTACATGAACGGCGAGACACTGCGGGTGGACGGCGGCATCCGCATGCCCCCCAAGTGATCCCACCCAAGGAGCCCGCACATGGCTGACGAGATCCTTACCGAAACACACGGACGCGTCCGTCTCATCACCCTGAACCGGCCCGAGGCCCGCAATGCCGTCAACAGCGCGCTGGGTCTGGCGCTGGTGGCGGCCATCGAGGAGCTCGACTCCGACGACGGGCTCACGGCGGGCGTGCTCACCGGTGCGGGCCGCGGCTTCAGCGCCGGCATGGACCTCAAGGCGTTCGCCAGCGAGGGTCCGCCCAAGGGCTTCAACCAGTTCCTGGTGAACGGCGCGCAGAAGCCGCTGATCGCGGCGGTGGAAGGCTTTGCCCTGGCCGGCGGCTTGGAGATCGCGCTCAGCTGCGACCTGATCGTGGCGGCCAAGGGCGTGAAGCTCGGGATTCCGGAGGTGAACAAGGGCCTGTTTGCGGCGGGCGGCGGCCTCTTCCGGCTGCCGGCGCGCGTGCCCTACGGCGTGGCCATGGAGATGGCCCTCACCTCCGACCCGATCCTGGCCGAGCAGGCGCACGAGCTGGGCCTGGTGTCCCGGCTCGCCGAGCCCTCCAAGGCGGCGGAGGTAGCTCTCGAGCTGGCCGAGCGCATCGCCGAGAACGCTCCGCTGGCGGTGGCGGCCAGCAAGCAGATCATCCGCAAGACTCGGGGTCTCACCGAGGAAGACTCCTGGGCCGTCCAAGGCCCCCTGGTAGGCAAGGTGTTCACCAGCGAGGACGCCAAGGAAGGCCCGCGCGCCTTCGCCGAGAAGCGCCCGCCGAAGTGGAGCGGCCGCTAGGCGCTCCGCCGGGGTAGCATGGAGGAAGCGGCGCGAGCGCCGGCTTGCCTCCGAGGACCCCCATGGCCCACTACAAGTACGAGCGGCTGTCGGCCCAGGACAACGATTTCCTGCGCTGGGAGAGCGACAACCTGCCCATGCACGGCGGGGGGATCATCGTCTTCGACGCCGGGTCGCTGGCCACCGCGGACGGCGGCATCGACTTCGCCACCATCAAGCGCGGGATCGAATCGGTCCTGCACAAGATCCCGCGCTATCGCCAGAAGCTGGCCTGGATCCCGGATACCGACCGCGCGGTCTGGATCGACGACGCCACCTTCAACATCGACTACCACATCCGCCACACGGCTCTGCCGCGGCCGGGCAGTGAGGAGCAGCTCAAGCAGCTGGGTGCGCGCATCGCTGAACGCCGCCTCGACCGCCTGCGGCCGCTCTGGGAGATGTGGGTCGTCGAAGGTCTGGACGGCGGCCGCTTCGCGGCGATCTGGAAGACGCACCACTGCGTCGTCGACGGGATGGGCGGCATGGACCTGCTCCCGACCCTCTTGTCGGCCACGCCCGACTACACGTTGGCCGAGCCCCACCGCTTCATTCCGCGGCCGGCACCGTCGGAGGAAGAGCTGCTCCGCGACGACCGGGCGCGCCGGGCGGCTCTGCCCCTGCGCGCGCTCGGCGGCGTTGCGAACCTGCTGCGCGATCCGCGGAGCAACGCCGAGGAGCTCGGGGAGAGCCTTCTCGCCCTCGGGAAGATGGCTCGCTTCAAGGCCGTGCCCGCTTCGGACACGCCCCTCAACGGTCCCGTGGGTCCGCATCGCGTGCTCGACTGGCTGAGCACGTCGCTCTCCGAGGTGAAGGAGATTCGCAAGGCGCTCGAGTGTTCGGTGAACGACGTGGTGCTCGCCATCGTGACCGGCGCCGTGCGCGAGTTCCTGATCCAGCGACAGGTGCGCCCCGAGACGCTGGAGTTTCGCGTGGCCACCCCGGTGAACGTGCGCCGCGAGGGGGACGAGGGGAGCCTGGGCAACCGCGTGTCGAGCTGGATCGTGCCGCTTCCCATCGGACTCGAGGATCCCGTCGAACGGGTGGCCGCGATCCACGCCACCACCACCGAGCTGAAGGAGTCCCACCAGGCGGCCGCCGTCGAGATGGTCGAAGCCCTGCACGAGTGGATTCCCCTGGACATCCAGGCGCTGTCGACCGGGACCCAGAACGCCTACGTCACCAACCTTCCGGGCCCCCAGGCGCCGCTGTACTTCTTCGGCGCCGAGATGCTGGAGACCTACCTCTTCTCGCCGCTGCTGGAGAACCTGGGTCTGGCGATCGGTGTGCTCAGCTACAACGGGCGCTTCTGCTGGGGCCTGACCGCGGACTACGATCGCATCCCCGACGTGTCCGAGCTGGCGCAGCACCTGGAGAACTCCTTCGAAGAGCTCGCCGCAGTCGCCGGCCTGAGAGTCAGCTCCGCCCCTGGAAGCCGAAGTAGCTCTCGCCCGGCATGAGGTGGCGTGAGCGGACGTCGCGGAAGCCCGCCTCGCGCAGCTGACCCTCCATCTCGTCGACCTGCGGCAGCCGGCCGCAGCCGTCGGTGTTGGCGCTCCAGATGTCGAGCGCCTGCATGGCCGGTCCGCCGCCCGCACAGCCGGTGGTGAGAAGCAGTCGCCCGCCGGGCGCCAGGAAGCCGCGCAGGTGGCGCAGCAGCGCGGGGCGCTCGTCAACCGCGAAGTAGTAGATGTTGTTGTGCAGGGTGACGAGATCGAAGGCGGCCTCGGGTGTACGGTCGCGCACGTCGCCCTTGTCCACCGAGGCGCGGTCGGCCAGGCCCCAGTCGCGCAGGCTCCGGTTGGCCAGGTCCGCGACCTGCGGCTGTAGCTCCAGGCCCAGGGCGGTGAGCTCGGGATTGCGCCCGGCTGCGTAGCGAATGTGGGTGCCGGTTCCGGCGCCCATCTCCAGGAGTCGCAGCGCACCGTGCGCCGGCAGCGCGTCGTCGATGGCCTCCTGCACGAACGGCTCGATCACCCGGGACGAGCGCGCGATCAGCACGCCGTCCTGGTCGTCCAGGGTGAAGCGCCTTCCGCTCTGGAGCCGCTCCGGAGTCTCGAGCAGCAGCCGGTGGTGAAGCGTGGCGACCTCCTCGAGGAGGGCCGCGATGGCGTCGTTGTCCGGGTCGGCCAGCCTGCGGGCCAGGAAGCCGCGCAGGGCATACGCGCCGTTGCGATGCTCCAGCTCTCGCAGCCGCACGCCCATGTCGAGCCAGCTGCGCAGCCCATCGGAGCCGCCGCCGCCGGGAGCGAATTCGACGGCCAGACGATCGAGAGGCACTGCACCATCGGCCAGCCGTTGCAGCAGCCCCGCGCGGCTGGCGGCGGCCAGCCACGCCACCCGGTAGTAGGGCGTCGCAAGACGCGTCGCGCGCAGCAGCAGGCGCAGCTGTCCGCGGCGCCAGAGCTCGGTCAGGGTCTTCGCTCTCATGAGGGTTCTCCGTCTCTCGTCAGACCTTGCAGCTGGAGCTCCATGGCCCGGAGCAAGCCGGCCTCGGCCTGCTCGCGTGAGGGCACTGCGCCGGCCAGCCACGCCTGCACCCAGAAGCTGTAGTGGGCGAACAGGGCCGCGCTCTGCTCCAGCGGTGTCGCGTCCGTGCGCAGCGCGCCCCGCGACAGCGGACCGGCGAGCACGTCCTGCACGCAGTCCAGGTACTCCGACGTCAGCGCTCCCATGGCCTCGGCCTCGTGATCGCGCATGAAGAGCTCTTCCACGATCAGCTTGGAGAGGCCGGGGTTGCGGGCGTAGAAGGCGATGAACTCGCCGAACAGGGCCATCAGCGCATCGACCAGGTCCGGCGCGGCCGCTGCCTTCTCCCTCCC
>CAMYOO010000112.1:3819-13613 GCA_947260035.1 uncultured delta proteobacterium | reverse complement strand
CTCCTGGTGGCTTCCACCCCGCTACGCTCCGGTTGACCCACGGCTTGGGGACCTCATACTTACGCCCGATCCTGCCGGCGCCCGAGTGACTCTTCGTCCGCGGGAGCGCCGCCTTGAACGACGAGGAGTACCCCATCGTCCATCGCATCGTCGTCAACGTCCAGGTCGCCAGCGATCGGCTGGCCGCCAGCGACGACCCCATCTTCCTGGGGCTTCGCGGCCCCAACGGCCGCGAGTTTCGCTTGGTCCACGCCAAGGGCAAGTCCTGGCGCCGCGAGGCCAAGGAGACCTACATCCTGGCGGCCCAGGGCGACTCCGATGCCAACGTCGCCCATCCGGAGCTCAACGACCCGGCGGTCCCGAACATCGACCTGGACCGTGTGGTCTGGGTCTACCTGCGCAAGGGGCTGGAGCCCATTCCCAACGTGCGGGGCCACGGAGAGATGGATGACCGCCTGGGCCTGGACTGGGTAGAGGTGGAGCTTCACGCGTCCGACGGGCGCGTGCGCCGCTTCGAACGGCGCGGCGAGCTCTGGCTGGGGCTGGTCTGCGGGATGTTCCTGGATATCGCCCCGGCGGACTCCGGCGGATGAAACGAGCCTTGCTGGCCCTGGCCGCCCTGCTGTCGCTGGCTGCGACCAAGGAGGTCGGGCCGGGGTCCTACTGCCCCCTTCCAGAGGGCGACGAGCCGCCGGCGTGCCTGGAGACGGCCACCCAGGACTACGAGCCGTTCTTCAGCGGCCTCCGCGAGGGCGTGGTGGACGACGAAGCCCTGGCGCGGGTCGAGCAGGACCTGGCCGGGGAAGATCGCTACCAGGCGCTCTCCACCCTGGCTTACGCGTACTACGTGCTGTCCCAGCGCGCGGTGCGGAGTAAGGCGGGCTCCGATGCCGACGTCTCCGCGCGCCTGGAGAGCTGGAACGCGCTGATCGGCGACACCTACCGCGGCAGCAGCGACCAGGCGTTCCGGGGCGCCATGCGCGAGGCGGTGGGCGACCTCCAGCACCGGGCGCCCGCAATTCCCGTGCGCTGCACCGACGCAGACGGCAACATCACCCAGTGCCAGAGCACCGCCGCCGTGGCCCAGTCCATCACCGACGTGCGGGACCGGACGGGCCTGCGCGGTAGGCTCGGAAGACTGATTCAGCGACTGCTGGGAGGAAGCAACTGACGTGAGCGAGCGTTCCCTGCTGCGGCGTATGTTTCGCGCGATCACCCTGGAAGCCGACTTCTACGAAGAGGTCGAGGCCGAACACGCCTCGATCCGCCAGGCCACGCTGATCGTCCTGCTGGTGAGCCTCGCCGGCGGATTGGGCACGGCGCTGCGCGACGTGATCCTGGGCACCGAGGCGCCGTGGGTGGCCGCCTTCTGGGTGGTTCTGGACGTGGTCGAGCCGATCGTGCTGTGGCTGATCGGATCGGCGTTCGCCTACATGGTGGGCGCCACCTTCTTCAAGGGCCCGGAGACCGAGACCGACTACATGGAGGTGCTGCGCACCACGGGCTTCGCCTTCACGCCCGGGTTGCTGCGCTTCTTCGCCTGGGTCAAGCCGCCCGAGTTCGGCTTCGCGCTCACCCTGGTGGGCGACCTGTGGATGCTCACCTGCGGCGTGGTGGCGGTGCGCCAGGCGCTGGACTTCACCACGGGGCGCGCCATCGGCACGTTCGGAGTGGCCTACGGGCTCATGTGGCTCTTCTTGACCGCTCTTGTGCTGCTTCCCATCTGAGCCGAACGGAGGACCCTTGGCCGCACCGAGCTATGACACGATCCTGGTGGGAGTGGACTTCTCGCGCTCCTCACGCACTGCCCTCGATCACGCCGCCGCCCTGGCGCGTGGCCTGGAGGCAACCCTGGAGGTCGTGCACGTGGTGCCGCGCATGCGGCCCTCGGTGCCCTTCTCCAGAGCCAACCGCCGCCGGGTGGCGGAGCTACAGCGCGCCGCAGTGGCCGACGCACGGCAGAAGCTCGACACCTGGGTCGGGCGCCTGCGGGGCGTGAAGGCCCGCGCCAGGGTCGTCCGCGGGCTGCCCCACGAAGCGCTGCTGGCCCAGGCGAAGCGCGCCAAGGCCGACATGATCGTCGTCGGGGAGCGCGGCCAGAACCTGGCCGAGAGCCTGCTGATCGGCTCCACCGCGGAGCGGGTGGCGCGCAAGGCGGGCCGGCCGGTACTGCTGATTCCCGTGGACGGGCGCGGCAGCCGCAGCCCCTAGAGCATCGCCCGGACCGCGACCAGCTCGTCGCGGATGCGCCGGTAGCGCGCACGCGGGTCCATGGGCAGGTCGGCGTCCAAGGCCGGCCCCTCATCCAGCGCCTTGGCCAGTCCCAGGTCCCGAAGCTTCTTCTTGGCGCCCGCGATGGTGAAGCGCTGTTCGTAGAGCAGCTTCTTGATCAGCAGGATGGTGTCGATGTCCTTGCGGCGGTAGAGGCGCTGGTTCGAGCGCGACTTGGCCGGCGCCATCCAGCGGAACTCGGACTCCCAGTAGCGCAGCACATAGGGCTTCACACCCGTGATGCGACTGACCTCACCGATCCGGTAGTAGCGCTTGTCGCTCTCGGGCCGGACGGTGTCGGACGTGAGCTGCTTGGACATGCGGTCCCCCATCCGCGCTGGTAACCCGGAGTCTAGGAGACGGCGTCGCCCCCGTCCTCACCGGACTCTTCCTCGTTCAAGATGTTCTTTAGCACGAGGCTGGGCTTGAAGGTGAGAACTCTTCGCGCGGGCAGCCGGATCTCTTCGCCGGTCTGCGGATTGCGCCCCTTGCGCTCATTCTTCTGGCGCACGACAAAATTGCCGAAGCCCGAGATCTTGACCTTCTCGCCGGCAGACAAGGTGTCCTTGATGATGGCGAAAACGGTCTCCACCAGGTCCGCCGACTCCTTCTTCGAGAACCCGACTCGCTCGTAAATCGTCTCGACGATCTCGGCCTTGGTCATCTCGCGTCGCTCCTTCCGCTCACTCGCGGAGCTCCCCGCCGAAGCGATGGCCGAGCATCTTCACGACCCGGTCCACCCGCTTTGCGATCTCGCTCTCCTTGAACGCCCGGTCCTCCCGCTGGAAGACCAGCCGAAAGGCAAGGCTCACACGGCCCGCGGGGACACCGCGGCCCTCATAGCGGTCGAAAATCTCCGCCGACACCAGCTCGCTGCCCGCGGCGCGGCGCACGGCCTCCAGCAGCTCGCCGGCCGGCTGGTTGGAATCCACCAGCACCGCCAGGTCGCGGCGCGCGGCGGGCTGGCGCGACAGGCCGGAGAAGGTCGGCACCCGCGGCGGCGCGTCACGCAGCGCCGAGAGGTCCAGCTCGAACAGCGCACACGGCACTTCGATGCCGAACCGCGCCGCTGCCTCCGGATGAAGCTCCCCAACCGATCCGATCACGCGCTCTCCCACCCCGAGCCAGCTCGAAGCACCCGGATGCTCATAGGGCTCCGAGTTCCCCTCTTCGTGCCGGCAGCACGGGGCGTAGCCTAAATCGAAAAGCACCCGTTCCGCGAGCCCTTTTGCGAGAAAAAACAACGGGATCCGTTCACGGGGCGCCCATAGGCCCTGGAGGTCCCCCTGGGTAACCACCCCGGCCACGTGGAGGGGCTCGGCAGGAAGCCCGTCCTCCCCGCCACCGGCCCGGAAGCAGGGCCCTACCTCGAAGAGGCCCAGGGCGTCGGCCTGCCGGGCCAGGTTCTGGCGCACCACCCGCAGCAGGCTGGGCATCAGGGTGGTCCGGAGCTCGGACTCCTCCTCGACGATGGGATTGACCAGCTTCACGCCGGCGCGGCGCGGATCGTCGGCGCTCAAGCCCAGTCGGTCGGAATCGTCGGGGGGCGAGAACGGGAAGGTGAAGCACTCGACCAGGCCCTGGCCCACCAAGCTGTCGCGCACCGCCTCCGAGATCCGCAGCGACCACGGCCGCTCGATGGGATGCAGATGGCCGGTGGGCAGCGTGGCGGGGATCCGGTCGTAGCCGTGGATCCGGGCGACCTCCTCCACCAAGTCGGCCTCGCAAGCCACGTCGTGGCGCCAGGACGGCACGCCGCAGGCCAGGCCCGCGCCCTCTTCCCGCACCTCGAAGTCACCGCGCCGCAGCAGCTCGGCCACCTGGGCGTCGTCCAGCTCCGTGCCCAGCAGCCGGTTGACGCGTGCCGGATCCAGATGCACGACGTCGCAGCGCTCCGGCGGATCGCCGTCGGCCACGACCCGGCCCGGCGCGACCTGGCCATCCACCAGCTCCGCCATCAGGCGCGCCGCTCGGTCCGCGGCACGCGCCACGCCCTCCAAATCGACGCCTCGCTCGAAGCGGTAGGACGCCTCCGAGTGCAGGCCCAGGCGGCGCGCCGTGCGGCGAATCCGCGTGGGATGGAAGCACGCGGCCTCGATCAGCACGTCGCGGGTTGCGTCCGACACCTCGGTCTCGGCGCCGCCCATCACACCGGCCAGCGCGATGCCGCGCTCGCCGTCGGCGATGACCAGATCCCCGGGCTCCAGCGAACGGGTCTGGCCGTCCAGGGTGACCAGCTTCTCACCCGGCTCGGCGGCGCGCACGCGCACGGTGGCGCCGCGCAGGGTCGCCACGTCGAAGGCGTGCAGGGGCTGGCCGAACTCGAGCATGACCAGGTTGGTCACATCCACCACGTTGTTGATGGGGCGCACGCCGGCCGCCTCCAAGCGCTCGGCCAGCCATTCGGGCGAGGGTCCAATGCTCACGCCGCGCACCAGGCGCGCCACGTAGCGTAGGCACCCCTCGGCATCGTCCACGTGCACGGCGATGGCCGCGTCCGCCGGCTCTCCGGCCTCCGGCGGCTCAACCTCGGGCAGCCGCAGCTCGCCCCCGAAGTGGCTGCGCACCTCTCGGGCCATGCCCAGCATGGAGGCCCAGTCGCCCCGGTTGGGCGTGATCTCCATGTCCAGCACCGTGTCCCCGCCCGGCAGCACATCTGCCAGCGGCGCACCCGGCGGCGCGTCGGCGTCCAGGACCAGGATGCCCTCGTGGTCTTCGCCCAGCCCCAGCTCGCGGGTCGAGCAGATCATGCCGTGGGAGACGACACCGCGGATCTTCGTCTTCTTGAGCTTGCTGCCGTCGGGCAGGCGCACACCAGGCGCCGCGAAGGCGATCTTCTGGCCCGCGGCCACGTTGGGCGCACCGCACACCACCTGGGCCGGCTCGTCTCCACCCGCATCCACTCGACACAGCGAGAGCCGGTCCGCGTCGGGGTGCGGGCCGCACTCGACCACATGCCCGACCACCACGCCTTCCAGCGCCGGCCCGGTGGACTCGATGCCCTCGATCTCCAGGCCGCCCAGGGTGAGCCGCTCCACCAGCTCGTCGGTGGAGCCCGGCAGCGGGATCCATTCGGAGAGCCAGCCCAGGGCTACGCGCACGACGAGCTCCCGCCCGGCATCAGAGCTGCTCCAGCAGGCGCACATCGCCTTCGAACATCAGACGCAGATCGGGGACGCCGAAGCGGTCCATGGCGGTGCGGTCGATGCCCATGCCGAACGCCCAGCCCTGAAAGCGCTCGGGATCGATGCCGCAATTCTCCAGGACGTTGGGGTGGATCATCCCGCAGCCGCCCCACTCCATCCATCCGCCCCGATAGCTGAAGTCCATCTCGGCGCTGGGCTCCGTGAACGGGAAGAAGTGCGCGCGGAAGCGCAGCTCAGTGTCGGGGCCGAACATGTGCTTGGCGAAAGCGTGCAGCACGCCCTTCAGGTCCGCGAAGGTGGTGCGGTCGTCCACCAGGAAGCCCTCGATCTGGTGGAACATGGGCGTGTGGGTCGCGTCCGAGTCGTGCCGGTAAACGCGGCCCGGCGCCACGAAGCGGAAGGGCGGCGTGCGTCCGGTCATGGCGCGGATCTGCACCGGCGAGGTGTGGGTGCGCAGGACGTTCCCGCCCTTGACGAAGAAGGTGTCCTGGATGTCCCGGGCCGGGTGGTCGTCGGGGAAGTTCAGGGCCCCGAAGTTGTTCCAATCGGTCTCCACCTCCGGGCCCTCCTCGATGGAGAAGCCCATGCCGGTGAAGAAGTCGAGCACGTCGCGAAAGACCCGCGTCACGGGATGCAGACGCCCGGAGGGCGGCGCGGCCCCCGGCAGGGTCACGTCCAGGCGATGCGAGGCCAGGTCGGCGTCGTGGCTGGAACGCTCCAGGGCCGCGCGGCGCTCGGCCACCCAGCCCTCGATGCGCTGCTTGGCCCGGTTGGCATCGGCGCCCACCGCGCCGCGCTCCTCCGCCGGAAGCTCGCCGATCGAGCGCAGGATCCCCGCCACGGACCCCTTGCGGCCCAGGAAGCGGGCTCGAACCTGGACCAAGTCCTGGGACGACTCCGCCGCGGCGATGGCTTCGCGCGCCTCGGCTTCGAGGCGTTCGACGTCGCTCACGCCGCAGGTGCAGCCTGGCTCCGGGCCAGCTCGGCCAGCTTGGCGAAGGCCTGCGGCTCGGACGCCGCCAGGTCCGCCAGGTTCTTGCGATCGACCTCGACGCCGGCCAGGGTCAGCCCATGAATGAACGTGCTGTAGGACATGCCGTGCTCACGAGCCGCCGCATTGATGCGCTGGATCCACAGACGCCGCATCTCGCGCTTGCGCTGTCGGCGATCGCGGTAGGCGTACTGCCAGCCGCGGTGGACCGCCTCTCGAGCAGTCTTGAGTAGGCGGCTGCGGGTCCCCTGGTACCCCTTGGCGTCCTTGAAGATCCGCCGCTTGCGCTTGTTGGCCATAGTGCCGCGTTTGACACGGGGCATGGTTCACTCCTTCTCGGGGCCGACTAGAGCGTCGGCACCATCTGCTTGACGCGCTTGGCGTCCACCGGTGATACGAGGGCGGACTTGCGGAGCTGTCGCTTCCGCTTGCTCGCCTTCTTGGTGAGGATGTGCTGCTTGTTGCTGCGCGCCCTCACGATCTTTCCGCTGCCGGTGCGCTTGAAGCGCTTGGCGGCACCGCGGTGACTCTTCATCTTGGGCATCCGGTCCTCCTAGCTGGCGGCTTCCGCCTCTTTCTCAGCCGCGCTCTCCTGCGTCTCCGGGGCCGCCTCGGCCTCCGGGGCCGCTGCCTCGGTTTCGGTCTCGGCCTCCGGGGCCGTGGTCTCGGTCTCGGGAGCGGATTCGGCCTCCGCGGCCTCCTCCGCCTCCATCGCCTTCCTTGCTTCCGCCACACCCTCGCGGTTGGGCACCATGATCATGGACAGGAAGCGTCCTTCCATGCGCGGCGGGTTCTCGACCGCAGCCAGGTTCCCCAACAACTTCTGCACCACGCGCAGCTGCTGGTGCCCGAGATCACGATGCACGATCTCGCGGCCGCGGAACATGACGGTGATCTTGACCTTGTCCCCGTCCATCAGGAACTTTCGCGCGTTCTTCAGCTTGAACTCGAGATCGTGCGAATCGGTCCGGGGCCGCATCTTGATTTCCTTGAGCGAAGCGGAATGGCCCTTGCTCTTGCCGGCCTTCTTCTTCTGCTCGTACTTGTAGCGGCCATAGTCCATGATTCGGCACACGGGAGGGCTGGCGTTCGGCGCCACCTCGACCAGGTCGAGTCCCACCTCACGGGCGAGTTCTATTCCCTGCTCGGGCGGCATCACGCCCAACTGCTCTCCTTCGTGACCGATCAAGCGGATCTCCCGGACGCGAATCCGATCGTTGATCCGGGTCGTATCCTTTCTCGGGTCCGTCCTGTCGAATCTTCTGGGGTGGGCGATCTGCGTCTCCTTCTGGCGCGCTCAGGCGCGCCGTTCGTTGATCTGCTCGGCCACGTCGGTGACGAACGCGTCCAGCGCGACCGTCTCCGCTGAACCGGGGGCTCCCCGGCGGCGGCGGGGCGTGACCGTCCCGTTCGCCTCTTCCTGATCACCCACCACCAGCATGATGGGCAACTTCTGCAACTCGGCCTCCCGGATCTTGAAGCTCAGCTTCTCGTTCCGATCGTCCATTTCCGCGCGCACTCCGGCCGTGCGGAGCTTCTCGCGCACCTTGCCACCATAGTCTGCATGGCGGGCCGTGATCGGCAGGACCAGCGCCTGCACCGGAGCCAGCCACAGCGGGAAATCGCCCGCGTAGTGCTCGATGAGGATCCCGATGAAGCGCTCGAAGGAGCCGAAAGGCGCCCGGTGGATCATCACCGGCCGGTGGGTCTCGTTGTCCGCGCCGACGTACTTCAGGTCGAAGCGCTCCGGCAGCACGTAGTCGAGCTGGGCCGTGCCCAGCTGCCACTCGCGGCCGATCACGTCGCGCACCTTGAAGTCCACCTTGGGCCCGTAGAAGGCGGCTTCGCCCTCTTCGCGCTCGTACTCCATGTCCAGGGATTCCAGCACCCGCGCCAGGGTCGCCTCGGCGCGGTCCCACTGCTCCGCGTCCCCGGCGAACTTCTCCGTATCGGACGGGTCGCGCACCGAGAGCGTCGTCCGCACCTCGCTGAAGCCGAAGGTCCCCAGCACGAACTGCACCAGCTCGAGCACCGTGCGGAACTCGTCCTCCACCTGATCGGGCGTGCAGAAGATGTGGGCGTCGTCGACGGTCAGGCTGCGGACGCGGGTGAGTCCGGTCAACTCGCCCGACTTCTCATAGCGGTAACAGGTCCCGAACTCGGCCAGGCGCATCGGCAGGTCGCGGTAGCTGCGCGGCTCGTGGGCGTAGATCTGGATGTGGTGGGGGCAGTTCATCGGCTTGAGCAGGTACTGCTCGTGCTCGTCGTCGGGAACCTGCATCGGCGGATACTGGGAGTCGGCGTAGAAGGGGAAGTGTCCGCTGGTCTTGTAGAGCTCTACACGCCCGATATGCGGAGTCATCACGGGCTGGTAGTTGCGCTTCAGCAACTGCTCGTCCAGGAATGCGGCCAGCTCTCGCCTCAGCACCGCACCCTTGGGCAGCCACATGGCGAGGCCGCCGCCCACCTCCGGCGTCAGGAAGAACAGGCCGAGCTGCTTGCCCAGCACCCGGTGGTCGCGGCGCCGGGCCTCCTCCAGCCGCTCCAGGTGCTGCTTCAGCTCCTTCTTGTTGCCGAAGGCGGTGCCGTAGATGCGCTGGAGCATCGGATTGCTCTCATCGCCCCTCCAGTACGCGCCGGCCACTTCCAGCAGCTTGAAGGCACCGATCTGCCCGGCGTGCTGCACGTGAGGGCCGCGGCACAGGTCCACGAACTCGCCGTGGGAGAAGAGCGTGATGTCCTCACCGTCGGGGATGTCGGCCAGGCGCGACACCTTGAGCTCTTCGCCCATCTCCTCGAACAGGCGCCGTGCTTCGTCCCGGCTGACCTGGCGCCGCTCGAAGGGAGCATCCTCGGAGACGATCCGGGCCATCTCGGTCTCGATGCGCTCGAGGTCCTCGGGCGTGAACGGCTTCTCGACGCGGAAGTCGTACTGGAACTTCTCCGAGTGGTCGCTGCGCCCCACGTCGATCTGGCAGTCGGGGAAGAGCCGCTTCACGGCGTCCGCCATGATGTGCTCGGCCGAGTGACGGATCACATCCGCGCCCGCGGGATCGCGCGTGGTGACGATCTCGAGATCCACGCCGTCCCAGAGCGGCGCCCGGAGATCCAGGACGCGCCCCTCCGCGCGGCCCGCAAGGGCTGCACGCGCGAGCCCGGCGCCAATCTGCCCCGCCACCTCGAGGGACGTGGAGCCCTCGGGCATCTGGAGCGTCTTGCCGTCGGGCAGACGTACGGAGATCTCGCTCATCGAGTGAGGCAGGTCATGATGGGCCGCGTCGCATTCGCGGGATGAAAACCCCTCTGGGCATGGTAGGCACGGGCGGGATTGAACCGCCGACCTCCGCCGTGTCAAGGCGGCGCTCTAGCCACTGAGCTACGTGCCT
>CAMYOO010000112.1:0-3799 GCA_947260035.1 uncultured delta proteobacterium | reverse complement strand
TGGAAGCCGGCAGGGGCTCGCCCCGAATGTGGAGCCGGACCTGGCCCGGCTCTCGCCAGGCCTCCACGCTCATGCCCTCCGGCGCAGCCCTGCGCAGGGTCTCCACCACGGCCGCCGGGTCCCGGTCGGTCTCCAGGGCCAACACCGCCCGCCCCTGGCTGAGCTCCAGCGGCACCGCCCCCAGCTCCCCGCGCACCAGAGCGAAGGCGGCGTGGGATTCCAGCGGATCGAGGACCAGCAGCAGCCGCTGGCTGCGGCCACTTCGGGGCTCTGCGGCGGCGAGGAGGCCCGCGGAGGCCAGGGTGCGGCGCAGCCGGTCGGCATCGACCCAGACCTCGGCCGCCACGGCGAACTCGGCCTCGGCCCCCGGGCCCGTCACCAAGCGGGGCTCCCGCACCCCCAGGACCTGGGCAATCCGGAAGCGGGTCGTGTACTCGCGCCGGTCGGTCCCCAGCACGGCGTCGAGCGCGGCCGCATCCGAGGCGCCCGAGGGCGCGGCGCTCCCGGCCAACAGCTGGAGCGCATAGCCGTCCACCGCGCGGGCCACGGCATCCGCCAGGGCCGCTTGGCGCAGGGCGCCCGACCCGGTGGCGTCCGCCGCCACCGGCACCGCCCCGGTGGCCGACACACGTACGGGCTCGGCGCTGCCCGCCACGGGCAGGGCCAGGCCCAGCATCAACGCGAGAAGTGCGCGGCGCATCGCGCGGGAATGTGGGCCAGCCGCGCCCCTCTGTCGACGCAACCCCGGAACCGGCGGGACCGCCCCAGTGGTTCCCCCCGGCACGGGAAGACCGTTCGCGAAGTCGTGTACCGTGGGCGCACCGGGAGGTTTCGAGTGCCGAGATCGCTGCGCATCGCAGGCGCCCTGCTGCTGCTCCTGGCGCCCGCCGGCGCGTCGTTCGCCCAGAGCGAGGCGCCCGCGACGGCAGCCGCAGAGCCCGCGGCCCCGGAGCCCCAGCCCTTCCCCCTGGCCGAGGTGACCCTGCGGGCCCAGGAGACCCGCCGTGAGCTGGCCGCGATCTCCGAGCGCCTCGAGCCTTCGGCGGACATGAAGTCCATCGATGAGCGCCTGCCGGCGCGCAGCGAGGTCGTCGAGAACGCTGCCGCCACCACCCAGACCCGGCTCGATGCCCCGAGCCTGCCCTTCAGCACGCTGGTGGACATGGAGCGCGAGTGGGAGACCCGGCGCCAGTCGCTCGCGCTCTGGGACGAGCAGATCACCGCCCGCCGGGCCGCGCTGGACCGCGAGGTGGCCCGGCTGACCGAGCTGACCCTGCGCTGGCGCCTGACCCACGAGGCCGCCCGGGCCGGCGACGCGTCATCCGCGGTCGAGACCTGTGAGCGGGTTCTCCAGGATCTGAAGGAGACCGACGCCTCGGCGCAAAAGCGCGCCAAGGCCATCGACGGGCTCCAGCTGCGCGTGGGCAAACCCATGCAGATCGCAACGGACCGCCTGCACGCGGTCCAGCGCGTGCGCGACGAGAAGCGCAGCCGACTCTTCCACGGCGACGAGCCCCCTCTCTGGCGGGCCTACTCCCAGGTCCGCGAGGCGGACGAGGTGCTCGCGGAGGTCGGCGAGGACCTCGACCACGAGTTCGACGCCCTGGGCGCCTACGTCGAGCTGCGCGGCCCCCGACTCGGGCAGGTCCTGGCGCTCGGGATCGCCACCCTCTTGCTGGCCCTGGCCGTGCGGCGGCGTCTCGCGTCCTGGACCGAGGAAGATCCGGCCCTCGACGAGGCCGAACACCTGTTCCGCCGCCCGATCTCCATTGCGATCCTGGTCATGGCGGTCTTCTCGGTGCTCTTCCTGACCCTGGCTCCGGAAGCCGTGGGCGACGTGATCGCGCTGCACCCCTACCGGGCGCTCTACTACGCCATTCCGAAGGTGGCGAACTCGAGCCTCAAGGCGCTCTGCGTGCAGCTCCTGTCCGGCTCCATCGGAGACGCGCTCGAGGGGCTGCAGTATCCCGGGCTCCCCTTCTTCGAGCGGGAGGGGCGACGCCGGACCCGCGAGCTGGGCATACTGCTCCGTCCCGCCGACGCGCGACGCTTCCGGGCGTACCGGCGCTTCGCCTTCGTCCGCAATCCCTGGGACCGGCTGGTCTCCTGCTACGTGGAGAAGATCCTGCCGCTCGCGTCCCCGGACCATGGCCCCGACCCCTTTGCCGCCCAGCTGCTCGCCGAGGGGCTGCCGCGCGAGGGCGTCGACTTCGGGGCCTTCGTGGACCGCGTGTGCGCGACCCCGGACCGCCGCAGCGACCGGCACGTGCGGGCCCAGGTCTGCTTCGTCGCCGATCGCAGGCGGCGTCTCGTGGTCGATCGCGTGGGCCGCTTCGAGCGCTTCGCGGAGGACGCCCAGGAGATCTTCTCCGTCATCGGGGCTGGCTCCGTCGAGCTCCCGCACCGGAAGAGGAGCGTCCGCCGCGATTACCGCGACTACTACACCCCGGCTCTGCGCGATCGCGTGGCGGAGCGCTACTCGGCCGACATCCGGCTCTTCGGCTACGCCTTCCGGAGCTGAGGGCCGCGCGGGGCGGCCGGCGCTAGATCAGCGGGAGCTGGCGGCGCGGGGCGGGCTGTGGGCCCTCGGCGGCTGGCGCGGGCTCGGCGCTGGCGCGCTCCTGGCGCACCGGGCTGGCGGGACAGATGTCGTTGTACTCGCACCAGCGGCAGAGCGGGCCGGTCTTGGGCTCGTAGCGCGTCTCGACCCGGATGCGGTCGATCAGGCCGATCGTCTGCTCGCGCAGGGCCTCGAGCTGCTCGGGGGTGCGGCTGGAGCTGCGCACCTGGTTGGGTAGGAGGTAGTGCCAGACCAGACGGACGGGGCCGTCGCCCGCGTACTTCTTCGCCAGGCCCATCTGGTAGAGGGCGAGCTGGCGGTCGCTGTCGAGCTGTCGCTGGCTGGGGACGCGCTGGCCCGTCTTGTAGTCGTGGATCTCGAGGGCGCCGTCGCGGCTGCGCACGACGCGGTCGACGAAGCCCTGGATGCGATACTCGCCGGCTGCATCGAGCGGGAACAGCACCCGCTCCTCGGTAGCCAGGGTCTCGTCGCCGTCGAAGGGGTAGCAGCGCCGGTAGTAGTTGCTCAGGCACTGCTCGCCGAGTTGACGGTAGTAGGCGGCGTCGTTCTCGGTGCGCACGATGCGCACGCGCGCGGCGTCGAAGTGCTCGTCCCACCAGATGCGGTAGCGCTCGAGCACCCGGTTCAGCGAGGGGACGAGTCCGCGCTCGGCGAAGCCGTAGAGCCGCTCCAAGACCTCGTGGACGCGCTTGCCCACGAAGGCCTCGATGCCCTCGCTGTCCACCGGCACCTTCAGCTTGTAGCGGTACTGGAACTTGCGCGGACAGTCCTCGAAGCTCGAGAGACGCGAGTGGCTGTAGATCTCCGCCATCAACGCCCCTCCAGCGCCAGGCGCGCACGCTCCAGCACCTCGCGCTCGGTCCCGAAGCTGAGCCGTGCGGCCGCCTCGTCGAGCGGGCACCAGAAGACCCGGCCGAACTCGCCGTCGGGCTCGCCCGCGCTCCCGTCGGCCAGCTCCATCAGGAAGAAGTGGACCTCCTTGGGCACCGGCTCACCCTTCTTCGTGGTGTAGGTGTAGGAGACGCTGCCGAGCGGCTCGACCACGCGGCCCGCGAGCCCGGTCTCCTCGCGCACCTCGCGCACTGCGGCCAGCTCGGGGGTCTCGTCGCCGTCGAGCTTGCCCTTGGGCAGGCGCACGTTCCGGGCGCCGGTGACGCGGTCGCGCTGCTCGCCGAGCGCCACCTCGAGCTCGCCTCGGGTGTCCTCGCGGGTCCTGCG
>CAMYOO010000111.1:4093-17794 GCA_947260035.1 uncultured delta proteobacterium | reverse complement strand
CGGCTAAAATATTTATTTATATAGACTTTTCTAGAATGCACTCATTTCGGCACGCCTCCTGCTTTACCTGAGGATGAAGGGAGCGGGAAGCATGAGAAGCGATGCCGAGCACGTGGCCCGCCTGGCGCGGGAGCGGGCCGCCGAGCTGGAGGCTGCGGCCGCCGGCGCCCGGCCGCCCCGGGGCCCGGCGCGCCTGGGCCGGACCCTGACGCGGCTGCGCTTGGGGCTGGCGCGGCACGCCCGCAGCCTGGTCCGCGATCATTGGGACCTGGGCCTGTTCGATCTGGCCTTCGGATCGCTCAAGGCATTCGGCCTGTATCCCGCTCTGTTCTTCGCGGGGCTGGCCTGGACCATCCCGCTGCTGGAGTACGCGCCCCTGAACACCCAGCTCTGGACCGCGGGATACCTGCTGGCGCGGCGGAAGCTGCTCTCCGCCGTCGGACGCGTGCGCTACGGCCGCAGCGGCGAGGAGCTGGAAGCCCTGCGCACACGCCTGCTGCGCAGCGCGCCGCGCGAGGGCTACGCCCTGCACCGCTTCTGCATCGACGGCGCCGAGCACGGCCTGCGCGTGCGGCGCAGCCGCCTGGCGGCCTGGTGGGACCGCGTGCGCGGACGCACGCCGGCGCCGGGCACCCTGCTGCAGTCGCAGCTGCGCGAGATGCTGTACGACGAGGAGCTCTGCTTCCGCGCCGAGCCCCTGCGCAGCAACGCCTACCTCTACGAGCGCGTGCTGATCGAGGCGCTGCTGAAGACCGACGTCGGCCGGGCGCGGCTGGCGGCCGTGTCGATCGCGGCGACCGACGACGACGCCGAGCTCAGTGCGCTGCTGCCCGACCCGGAGCCCACCCGCGCGCGCCTCGACGCCGAGGGCGAGCGGCTGCGCGCCCTGCTGGCTGCGCGCCTGGGCGGCGCGGAGTCTCTGGTGGCGCGCGGCCTGGCGTGGCTGCACGCCGGCCACCGGCGCGCCATCGAGCGCCGGCTGGGCGAGCTTCGGGACCTGGAGTACCGGCTGCTGGCCGCACTGGCTGGGGGCGAAGACACCGAGAGCACCGGGCTGACCGAGACGATTCGCGGGCGCCGGCACGCTCTGGGCGCCCAGCTGAGCCGCGCCACGCGCCTGGTGGCGCGGGCGTCGCTGCTGCGCTCGAAGAGCGCCGCCCTGCGCCTGCTGCAGGTGGGCCTGCGCGAGGCCCGTGCCTGCGGCCTGGGCGTGCGCCGCGCGGCCCTGGCCCTGCGCTGGTATGCGGAGGTTTCGCCGGCGCTTGCCCTGGCTTCGCCCGCAGCGGGTAGGATTCGGGCATGAACGCACCGGTCCCCGCCACGCCCAGCGGCTTCCAGGAGCTGCGTCGGCTGGAAGAAGACCTGGAGCTCGAATGGCAGCGCCTCCAGGAGGAGGGGCAAGGCTACGCGGGCGTGCAGGCGCTGTTGGCGGACGCGAAGCTCGAGCCCGAAGAGTGCGAGCCGCTGCTGCGCGCGGCCCGCGAAGCCCAGCAGGGCTTCTTCGCGCGACTCGACGACCTGCAATGCCGCATCCACGGCCACTTCATGGAGCAGGTGGTGCGCGAGCTGGAGCGCGCCATGCACACGATGCGCGGCTTCTACGGCTCGCGCCGGCATCGCGGGCTGCGCCGGCGGCACAAGAAGCTGGTGGCGATGGCCGAGCGCTACCGCGAGCTGGCGCCCCTGTACGGAACGCCCCAGGACCACAAGCGCATCAAGCTCTACCAGCGTTTCTATGCCGGGGTGGTGGACTTCTCCCAGCGCATCCGCGCGCTGGACCCGACCATGCCCCGGCCGGCGCCGCCCAGCCTGTGGGACGACCTGCACCGCGCGCGCCTGGCCGCCTTCCGCTGGGCGCGACGCTCGGGCGCGCTGCTGCGCCTGGTGTGGGCGGCGCTCTGCGTGGTGACCATCGCGGTGCGCAAGAAGCAGCCCGAGCGCGGCACGCCCTTCACGAACCGCGTGGACGACTTCTTCCGCGCGCTCTGCGACCTGCGTGGCTGGAAGGTGGAGATGATCGGCGAGCCACCGCCGGAGGCAGGCGCGGGTACAGTCACCCTCTACACACCCACCCACCGCCACGGCATCACCGACAACGCGACCTTCTGCCGCCTGCGCCTGCCGGACTACCTGGTCTTCAACGCGGTGGACCAGGTGCAGCTCATCCCCCAGTGGCTGAAGGACAGGGCGGCCGCGACCAACGGCCTGGTGCCCGTCGGAGGCGGACGCGGCCCGTCCGTGGAGTGCGCCCTGGAGATGCTGGAGGCCGGCATCACCCGGAACGTGCTGATCTATCCCGAGGGCACGGTCTCCGAAGGATTCCGCGGCACCCGCCCGCTGCGCCCCAACTTCGGCGACAAGCTGGTGCCCAGCATCCGGCGGGCCTTCCCCGGCGTGCGCATCGTACCGATCAGCTACCTGGACAATGCGCGCTTCCTGGACATCCCGCCTCGCTCCAAGATCGACCGCACCCTGCGCGTGGCGGTGAGCCCGGCGCTGGAAGCGCCCATGGTGGACGCCCTGCTCGCCAGCGACGGCGGCGCCTTCCTGAACGGCATGGTGCGCCTGGCCTGGCTGGAGAGCCTGGTCACCGACGCGGATCACTTCCTGGGCCACGACCGGGTGACGGCCATCGAGAGCCGCCTGGACCGCGAGCTCGACGGGATCCGCTACTGGGGCTCGCTGGCCTCGGCGGAGGTTCCGGACCTGCTGCGCGTTCAGTCCGAGGAGCCCATCGTCGTCAGCGAGGAGCCCTTCCGGGGCAAGCGCGTGCGCGTGCTGCGGCTGCCCGACGACGTCCGCGACGCCAACGGCCGCATTCCCCTACCCGACCTGAAGCCCTCGGACTCCGACGAGTTCCTGATCGGAATCCGCAAGCCCTCCCACATCTACATGAACGTGGGCAGCCAGCGCTTCGACGGCGACATCTTCCGGCCGCTTCGCGTGCGCGAGCGCGACTACGTCTACCCGGGCATCCTGATCCGCTTCCCGCGCGTGCCGGTGAAGTCGCTGAACGCGATCCGCCGCGGGCTGGAGGAGCTTCCCGGCCGCGAGCGCCGCACGCTGACCTGCGCCAACTCCGCCTGCCGGGTGATGGCCAAGGCCGCCAACATGAAGATCGACGACCGCGCGGACCTGCGGCCCTTCCTGCCCAGCCACGTGCTGCCCACGCGCACCATCCGCAAGCTGATCGAGCGCGGCGTCACCAACCACATGGGCGAGCGCGTAGACATCCAGATCTACAAGACCGACGACCGCCCGCTGGAGACGATCCTGGCCGAGGCGCGCCGCGAGGAAATCCGCATCGCCCGCGACCACCTGCGCGGCATCAGCGTCGACCTCCTCCGCAAAGCCACCACCACCCTCCGCACCCTCTGGCGCCGCCTCACGAAGCGGCACTGAGGAACGCCCACCGGGAGACTGCACTGGGGGACGTTCCTGCATAACTGCACCGGGTACCACTCTTGGAGGACTGGCACTCCGTGCAGTTATGCAGGAACGTCCCTGAACGCAGGAGTGGCACTGCGTGCAGTTGTGCAGGAACGTCCCCGAATGCCGGGCGTCGCCTCGGGAAACATTGCTGAGGGACGTGCACTAGGGTCGCTGGTCCACTCGGGGCTGTGTGAGCACGGGCCAGCAGGCGATGGCGGCGAGGACATAGCCGGCGGACCAGGTGGTGCCGGCCCACAGCATGATCGTGCGGTAGGCGTCGGGGAAGAGCAGTGGACCCAGCACGCGGATGGCTCCGCCGATGATGACCAGCGCGTAGGCGGCGACGATGAGCGGCGTGGCGCGGATCTGGCGACCGCTGTGGCCCGCTGTGGCCCAGCGACACGCGCGTCATCACGCCGACGAT
The DNA here is from genome assembly GCA_947260035.1 of uncultured delta proteobacterium. Classification (GTDB taxonomy): domain Bacteria; phylum Myxococcota_A; class UBA9160; order UBA9160; family JAFDET01; genus JAFDET01. The sequence goes on along the minus strand of CAMYOO010000111.1, from coordinate 13,938 downwards.
CATGGTGCCGATGGCGCCGGCGCTGAGTGCGTGCATCGCGGTGCTGGCGGGCAGCAGCGGCGAGAAGACGTTGGCGCCCAGGCACAGGAAGCCGAAGGCGAGCCACGCGTGCCCTACGTGCAGCACCCACAGGATCGGCACGCCCAGCGTACGCAGGGGCCGCCAATGCGCCTGGCGCAGCAGGAGCAGAAGGCCGCAGGCCAGGCAAGCTACACCCGCGGCCGGGCTGACAGGGAGCAGCACCAACACGACGACCGCAAAGGCCATCACCGGCACCAGCGCGCGCTCCACCCAGGCGCTGGACTCCACCTCCAGCGTCACACCGCTGCGGCGCAGGGTGTTGCGCGTGAAGAGCGGGACGATGCGGCCGGCGATGATCGCCAGCAACGCACACACCAGATACAGCGAGGCGTGCAGGCCCAGGCGCAAGCCGAAGGGCGCGATGCCCAGCACCGCGGCGTGCATCAGCAGGTTGGCGGCGCTCAGCAGCACCAGTACGCCCAGCACCGGGTAGTTCTGGCGCTTGCCCGCGCGCAGGATGGGCCGCCCCACGGCAACGGCCAGCGCGGGGAGGAACAACAGGTCGGCCGCAGCGACCAGCCACGACGGCGACCAGGCGGGCAGCCACAGCGCGCCCCAGAGTGCCGAGCGCCCGAGCAGCCACGCCGCCACCAGTAGCGCCAACGGACGGCCGGCCACCCGCGGCGTACCCGTCCAGTTCGGGACGGCGGTGAGCAGGAAGCCCGCGATGGCGGTGGTCACGAAGCCGAAGAGCATCTCGTGGCCGTGCCAGTAGATGACCGGCCAGACGCCGGGCCAGGGCAGGACCACACCGGCGAAGATCAGCAGCCAGACCGCCAGCGACGCGGCTGCGTACAGTGTTCCCACGAGAAAAAATGGGCGGAAACCCGCCTGCAGAAGCACCGGCGGCTGCGCTTCGGTGCTCTGGGGTTCCGCCACTGCTGTCACAGGGTCTCCGCTGCGCGGTCGCATACCGCGCCCAACCGGTATGCTAACCCGCCGGGGCGCAAGCTTGCTTGCGCTTGCCTGTAGATCGAGGAGAGCAACACTGGACACGGGGGTGGGAGTCGATGAGTCCTGAATGGAAACGCGTCGTCGAGATGCGGGAAGCGCACGGTGATCTCGAGCCGGGCGTCCGCACGGCGCTGGGGCGACTGGGCTATCGCCTGATCTCGCCCGACGAGTGCAAGCGCTACCCGCCCGCGTTGCGGCTGATGAACCCGCGAGCGCTGTCTCGCATTCCCAACGATCCGACGCCGATGATCCTGATCGGCGCGGCGGCAGACACCGCACGCGAGGATGCGCGGGTGGCCGGAGTCGTGGATCGGCCTGCCGAGCTGACGCGCCTGTACCGGGTGCTGCAGAACGCACTGGAGGAACGGCCGCGCGAGTGCCCGCGCGCCACAACCCGCCTGCCGGCGCGCTGTGTGGAAGGCGACCGCGACTGGCCCGGCGCGATCATGGAGCTGTCGGCCAAGGGCTGCCTGCTGCACAGCTCTGCGCAGCCTAGCGCGGAGGGCACGCGCATTACCTTCGCCCTGCCCGAGCACGGCCTGGTCGAGGCCACCGCCGAGATGCGCAGCCGGCGCGAGGGAGACGCCGGCCTCTTCTTCCGCGAGATCAGCGAGAGCCACCGAACGGCCGTCGCGGACTACGTCAACCAGCTTCTGGTGAGCTAGGCGTCGTCTCGGCCGGGGCCGTCGCCCGCTGGCGGCTGCATGACGCCCAGCTGCTGAAGCGTAGCGTTGAGCACCTCGGCCAGATCCTTGAGCTCATCGCCGTCGCGCAGCACGACGGGCTGGAGAGTCTCGCCGCGCTGCACGGCTTCCAGCGTGCAGCGCAGACGGTGAGCGGGACCGGCCACGCGATGCGAAATCCGGTCGCACAGGCGCACGATGCCGCCGCACAGCGCCAGGATGGTCAGCGCCAGCCAGAGGGGCACCATCGGGCCGTCGAGCAGATGCTTGTGATCCACCAGGTAGGTCGTCGCCGTGGTGAGTCCCAGCGCGATCAGCGAGACCGCCCACGCCAGTCCCAGGACCTGGGCGCGGAAGCGGCCCTGGGCCTGGGGCGAGACCCTGTAGCCGCGCCTTCGGTCCTGGCGGTGTCCGGCGCGCTGCGCAGCCTGCGTACCGGCTGCGACCTCGTGAGTGCTCATGCTGCCCGGGCCCTCCTTGTGGTCTCATCGACCGGCCCGGGAGGCACCCTGAGCCCGAAGCCGGCGCGTTCAGTCTGAAACCCGCCAGACGGTGCGGCCGCCGACCAGGGTCTCCAGCACCTGCAGGTCGTCGATCTCGGCCGGATCCACGTCCAGCGGCGAGCGGTCCAGGATCACCAGGTCGGCCAGCTTGCCGGCCTCCAGCGAGCCTTTGTCCGCCTCCTCGAAGTGCTGCCAGGCGGCATCGATGGTGACGGCGCGCAGGGCCTGCCACACGGTGATGCGTTCCGCGGGCCCGATGGCGGCGCCGCTGGTGGAGCGACGGTTCACCGCAGCCCAGACCAGGCGCAGGGGCTCCATGGGCACGACCGGGGCGTCGCAGTGGATGGTGAAGCGCACGCCCTTGGACAGCGCCGTGGCCGCCGGGCTCATGCGCGCAGCGCGCTCCGGCCCCATGAAGATGTCGCGGTGGCGGTCGCCCCAGTAGTAGGTGTGCAGGCTGAAGAAGCTGGGCACCACACCGAGCCCGCGCATGCGATCGAGCTGGTCGGGCCGTGCCATCTGGGCGTGGATCACGATGGGCCGGGCATCGTCGCGCGGGTGCGCGCGCTGCGCCGCTTCGTACGCATCCAGGATGTCCTCGATGGAGGCGTCGCCATTGCCGTGCATGGCGAGCTGACGCCCGGCCGCGTGGTAGCGCGCCACCTTCTCGAAGAGCGCCTCGCGCGGGATGCGCGGGTAGCCCCGGTAGCCCGGGTCGTCGCCCGGCGGCACGTAGTAGGGCTGGGAGAGGTAGCCCGTGTACCCCTGGATCGACCCGTCGGCCACCAGCTTGGTGGCGCCGTAGCGCACGCGCAGCGGGTCGCTCGACGGAATGCTGAGATCGCCGGCGAGGATGGCGTCGCTGGCTTCGTCGCCGGGCCACACCACCACGCGCAGGGGCAACAGGCCCAGCCGCGCCAGCCAGGGGAACATGCGGATCTCCGCCACGCCCGCGTAGCCCGACTGCGCCGTGGTGACGCCGTGGGCCAGGGCCTTGTGCACCGCCATGCGGAACATGCGCAGCGCCGCCAGCGGGGACGGGTTGGCGATGTGCTGCTGGATCGGCTCCATGGCCGTCTCCTCCAGCACCCCGTCCGGCTCGCCGTCCGGACCGCGGCGCACGATGCCGCCCTCCGGGTCGGGACTCGCGCGATCGAAACCCAGCTTCGCCAGACCGGCGGAGTTCACCGCCGCCAGATGCCCGGAGATGTGCAAGGCCGCCACCGGGTGCTCGTCCGAGACGCGATCCAGGTCCACGCGCGTGGGGTGACGCTTCTCCGCCAGCAGCGTGTCGTCGTAGCCGAAGCCGACGACCCACTCGCCGCTGGAGGTCTCCTCTGCGCGAGCACGCAGAAGCGCCAACAACTGGTCGAGGGTGCGCACTTCACCGATGGGCGGCGAGTTCAGATTGGCCGCCGTGGCCTCGAGTCCCTCGCCGGGGAAGTGGCCGTGGGCATCGATGAAGCCGGGCAGCAGCGCACGGCCGCCGAGCTCGACGATGCGAGCGCCGCGCTCATCCGCCCAGGGCAGAAGCTCCGCGCGGGTGCCGGCGGCCGCGATGCGCGCGCCGTCCACGGCCAGGGCCTCGGCCACCCGGCCGTCGGCGTCCATGGTGAGGATCGGCCCACCGGTGTAGAGAACTGGACCCGGCCGGCGCAGCCGCGCGCTCATCAGCCCCACGACCAGGAAGATCGCCGCGACGACCGCGACGCGTGTCAGCCAGCGCAGGATGGCGCGCACGCGGCGACCTCGCCCTCGGCCTGGCTTGCGCCGAACGAGACGAACACTGCCGGCGCTCGGGCCCGGGTCTGGGGGTTGTCGTTGGGCATGTGAACGCCGCTCATTCTACCCGCGCGGCTCGGCCGCGGCTATCGTCAGGCACGGGAGGAAGCATCATGTCCGAAGGTGACGAGAGCCTGAAGCAACGCATCGCCGAGCTCGAGGGCCAGCTCGAGAGCGAGAAGGCCAAGCAGAAGAAGGGCACCTACCTCAAGGTGAGCCAGAAGGGCGCCGTCTCGCTCTACGGAATCCGCCGCTTCCCGGTGACCTTCTACCAGGAAGAATGGGACCGCATCCTGGGGATGGCCGACGACATCCGCAGCTTCATCGCCGAGCACGAGGGCGAGCTGACGCGCAAGGGCTGACACGCCCCGCAAGCTACCCTGGAGCCATGACGAAGCGAAGCCGAGGAACCTGCGGGACAGTCCCGCTGGTTCCGGTGATGCTGGCTGCGGTGTTGGCGTGGGCGCCGGCGGCGTGGGCGCAGATGGACGCAGGAGCGCTGATCCGCTCCGGCGATGCGGCGTGGGCCGCTCGCGCCGAGGGCCACGACGGGCTCGGCCTCGCCGCCACGGAGCCCATTGCCCGCGCCATCCGCTCCTACGAAGCCGCCCTCGCGCTGGAGCCGGACCGACTCGGCGGCCACTGGCGCACCGTGCGCGCGCTCTTCTTCCAGGGCGAGTACGCGCTGAGCGAGCCCGACGCGCGGCAGGCCTCCTTCGATCGCGCCGCCGCCGCCTCCGACGCCGCCTTCGAGGCGCTGGCCCGCCGCAGCAGCGATGCCAAGGCGCTGAAGCGCGACGATCCCGAGCGCACCCGGGCCGCCTTCCCAACGGAGCTGCACCCGGATGTGGCGCGCATCCACTTCTGGAGCGCGCTGGCCTGGGGCGCGCGCGGCCGTTACTACGGAACGCTGGACGGCGTACGCAACGGTGTGGCGCGGCGCCTGTATCGCTACACGGAGGTGGCCATCGCGCTGGAGCCGACGCTGGCGCAGGGCGGCCCGCACCGGCTGATGGCCAGCCTGCAGCAGCGCGTCCCGCGCATTCCCTTCCTGACCGGATGGGTGGACAAGGACCGCATCCTGCCGGAGGTGGAGCGCGCGATGGCCATCGCACCGGACTTCCCGGGCAACCTGCTCCTCTACGCGCTCCTGCTCCTGGATCGGGCGCCGGATCGGCGCGAAGAGGCGCGCGCACTGCTGGAGCGGGTCGCAGCCTTGGAGCCGGACCCGAGCCAGGTCGTCGAGCAGATCACGATGCGCGAAACCGCCCGTGAGACCCTGGCCGACCAGTTCGACCCATTCGACCAGCCGACGCTGCTCTCCCCCTAGGCGGGATCGCCTAGCCCATCTTGTACAGGAACTCCTCCTGCACGATCTTGCCGTCGGCGAGCGTGAAGATGCCCACCTCGCTCATCTGCATGCGCTGACCGCTGGGCTTGTTCGTCACGTCCATGTCGAACTGCACCACGAACTGGTCGTCGCGGTGGCCGCAGAACGGGCCGCTGGCGCTGGTGGAGTGGATCTCGTGGTTGTCGTACCACCACTGGTGCTTGCCGCGGATGGCCTCGATGCCCTCCAGGCGCGCGGGCATCTCGTCGCTGCCCTGGCCTTCGATGCTGACGACCTTCTCCGAGTAGAGGCGGTCGACGGCCTCGGCGTCCTTTCCGCTGTTGGCGAGCTGCACGAGCTGGGTTCCGATCTCGATCGCGGACATGGGCGTCTCCTTGAATGGGGGGGATGGGGGCGGGCCGCTGCCCGGCGGCTTCTCTTCTAGACGCGGGGCCCGGCTCCCTGGTTACACGGAGGGGCCGGCCTGACGTAGAGTCCCCCAGGGGCCACGCGCGAGCGAACCATCGGCCCGCCGGCACGTAGTACGGATTGCGCGCCCAGAAGGAGATCCCATGACGAGCCAAGAGCCGGTCCTCGAGGTCGGGAGCCCCGTGGTCGAACGCGGCGAGACGGGCATCCGAATCCTCTACACGCTGGTCCTCTACATCGGCTTCAGGGTGGCGGCCGCCGTGCTGGGCGTCGTGGTGGTCTTCGAGCTGCTCTACACGCTGGTGACCCGCCGGGTGGCGCCGACCGAGGTGCGCGCCTTCGCCAACCGCACCCTGACCTACCTGTACCAGCTCACGCGCTTCGCCAGCTACAACCACGTGGAGGCGCCCTTCCCCTTCACCGGCTTCCCGCCGGCGCTGGAGCGCATGCCCAGCGAGGACGACCTCTACCCCTCGGACCCCGAGAAGCGCGAAGACCCCGAGCCTGCATAGAGGGACTAGGCATGGAGGGACGTTGGTGACGCGCCTCACGCCCTGACTGGGACGCGCCGCCCCAGTTGCGCTCTCGCGCGCAGCAGCCTAGCTTGGTCAGGTTGGGAATATTTTCCCAACCCGATCGAGACCATGAGCAGAGCGGCTGGGGAGTGCGCCTCTGCTCGAGCTGAGTGGAGATGGGCCGATGCCTCGACGCGCTGCCGTGCTGCCCCTGGGTGCCCTGGTTCTTCTACTCGTGGCGGCCGGTCCGTGCAGCCAGCCGCCGCTGGACATCGAGGAGGCCAAGTGGGAGAGCGGTGACGCTCGCCTGGTGGTGAAGGCCGAGGGCACGCTGGCCAACGCCACGGTGCGCGTCACGAATCGGGGAACCGCCGAGCTGCTCGGCGAGACCACCAGCTCCGCGAGCGGCTCGTTCGAGTTCAGCTGCACTCTCGGCGGCGCACCCTGTGGCGGCGCCGGCGGCGGCCCCACCTCGGTCCCCTGCCTGGTCAACGTCGAGGTGAACGACGGCAGCACGCGGCTCAGCGGCTACCAGGCCGTACGCGACGCACCGGCCGACTGCGTGGCCGTGGACGAAACACCGCTGCTCTGCGCCATCGACGCGCCCGCGGCGGACCTGCTGGGGCCGGACGCGGTCTCGGTCGGCGACGCCGTCCCCTTCGCGGGGACCGTAGGCAACGAGGGCAACTCGTTCGTCGCGTTCGAGTGGTCGTTCGGCGGCGGCGCCGATGCGCGTTCCACGCAGCGGGTGCCCGGGCCGGTGGCCTTCGACACGTCGGGCCTGTTCGTGGTGCGCTTCAGCGCCAGGACCACCAACGACGGCCGGCGCTGTGAAGCCACGCGTCAGGTTCAGGTAGGCATGCTGCCCGCGGGCCTGCCCGGCCCCGTTCCCGAGCAGCCCACCCCCGGCAGCGCCGGCGCGGGAGATGGCGGCCACCTGGTACTGGCCTGGAACGACCTGGGCATGCACTGCGCCGATCTGGGCTCGGTGCCCTTCGAAATCCTGCCGCCCTTCAACACGCTGCTGGGCCACGCCGTCGAGCGCGGCAACGCCGGGTCGAGCCCGAGGCTCATGACCGAGGCCGAGGTGGACCTGGTCTACTCGGCGGCGTCCAACCCGGACGATCCCATCGGACCCGGCTCGATCAACTCCACCAGCCAGAACTTCCCGCCCGGCAGCCTGGCCGCCGACGCCGACGTCGCCAAGAGCGACTTCTGGGATGCGTTCGGCCCCGGCGGCGAGAGCGTCGCCTCGCTGCTCTTCCCGGGGCTCGACCCGCTGCCCGACGAGGGGCTGATGACGCTGGGAAACCCGGATCACGGCCGCTTCATGCCCGGGATCGGCGCGCCCTACACCGCCAACCCGCCCCAGGACTTCGGCCACTTCGAGCCGGGGCACGCGCTTTTCGTGGCCGAGGGCGTCCCGGTCACCGACATCGACGATCGCGGACGGCGCAACAGCTACCCGCTGATGCGGGTGCAGGCCCGCGCCGCGGGGAGCGGCGCCGTGCTGGCCAGCGTGGACGCCGTCGCACCGGTGTCCAGCGAGGTGGACTGCCGCGACTGTCACGTGCGCGGCGGCGTGGGCGCCGACCCGACGGCGCGCCAAGCGGGTCCCGACTTCGAGGACGCCGCCAGCCCCGACCGGCGCGACCGCGAGGCCGCGGCCAAGAACAACATCCTGGCGCTCCACGACCTGCACTACGCCGACCAGACCGGTCCGTTGGCGGATGCGGTGCCCGTGCTGTGCGCCTCCTGCCACGGCTCCGGGGCCCTGGCCGGCGTGGGCGGGCCGGCCGGCGACCCGTCGCTCTCGAGCATGTCCTCCGCCATGCACGCCTTCCACGGCCTGCTGCAGGTGGACGCCGCGGGCGAGCTGGTTCGCGACGGCGCCGGGGAGCCGCTGCTGCGCGAGCCGACCGACACCGAAGCCTTGCCGCTGATCCCCTTTGGCGCCGGCGTCTCGATGGACCAGAACTGTCAGCTCTGCCATCCAGGCAAGATCACGCAGTGCTTCCGGGGCGCGATGTTCGCGGCCGGGCTCGACTGCGCCGACTGCCACGGCGACATGCTGGCGACCGGCGGCGTCTTCCCGCTGACCAGCGGCGGAGGCCCCGACGGCCACCGGCGCCCGTGGCTGGACGAGCCGCGCTGCGAGTCCTGTCACACCGGCGACGCGTTGAAGCGACTGCCGGGACCCATGGTGCGCAAGATCGCCTTCGACAGCGCCGACCCGGCCGCCACCCCGCTCACCGCTCCGAACCCGCGTTTCGCGGAAGAGCCCGGCACGCTCTACCGGCTGTCCCAGGGCCACGGCGGCGTGTCGTGCGAGGGCTGCCACGGGAGCCCCCACGCCATCTGGCCCGTGGCCGACCCGCGTCAGAACGACAACGTGGCGGCGCGCCAGCTCCAGGGCCACGCGGGAACGCTCTCGGACTGCGCCACCTGCCACGGCGACGGCGGCTTCGCAGCCGGCAGCCTGGACGGGCCCCACGGCATGCACCCGGTCAACGACCCCGGCTGGATCAAGGGCGGCAATCAGGACCACCGCCATTTCGCCGAGCTGGCCAACCAGTCCGGCGTGGATAGCTGCGCGGCCTGCCACGGCGCGGGCCACCGGGGAACACGCTTGTCGCGGGTTCCGACGGACCGGGTGCTGGTGGACAGCGGCGGCACGGTGCGCGCCCGCCTGCGCGGCGGAGACGTCGTGGGCTGCAACCTGTGCCACAGCCTGTCGAAGAGCTTCGACGACGACTGACCCGACGCGCCGGAACCAGCGGGACTGTCCCGCCCGCTCCTTCCGGTCAACCAACGGGACTGTCCCTTGGGTTTACTGGGCCAGGAGGGCGCTGAGAGCGGCGTGGTTGGGGACGACGGCGTCGGCTTCGGGGAGCGCGCTCGGGTCGTCGTGACGTTCGGTGATGCGGACGGCGCGCATCCCCACGAGGTGTGCGCCGGCCACGTCGGTGCGCTTCAGGTCACCCACGTGGATCGCCTGCGCGGCCTCCACGCCCAGGGGCTCCAGTGCGGCGTGGAATACGCGCGCACGCGGCTTGGGTTCGCCCACTTCGTCGGAGAAGATGCAGACCTCCAGGTGCTCGAGCAGTCCGTGGCGGTCCAGGTGATGGCGCACCACCCGGCCGGGGGTCAGGCCGGTGTCGCAGATCAGCGCGGTGCGCAGGCCACCCGCGCGCAACGCACTCAGGGTTTCGCGGGCGCCGGCCAACGCTTCCACGCGGCCGGTGTGGCTGGCCTCCTGCCAGTTTTCCACCAGGTGCTCGAAAGCGATGCCCTCGGGCGGAATGCCCAGCTCTTCCAGCGCCCAGTGGGCCACCTCCAGCGCTCCGGTCGCCTTCTCGCGTTGCCAGAGCTCCATGTGCCGGCCCCAGGCCAGGTCGAAGGCATCACCGGCCGCGCTGCGCTCCACCGGGTGACCGCCCTCGCTGGCGGCGCGTTGCAGCGCATCCACGCGGAAGGCGTGCGCCAGCTGCCAGTCCGCCTCGTAGAGCAGCGTATTCCAGCAGTCGAAGGTGACCGCCCGGGGCGCAGGCGCGGACAGCGGCCTCAT
>CAMYOO010000111.1:0-4030 GCA_947260035.1 uncultured delta proteobacterium | reverse complement strand
ACGCTCTCGGCGAGCGGCCGCTCGGTGTCGACGACGACGCGCTCGTCTTCGAGGATCTCGTGCGGCGCTTCCCAGCGCCGCGCGTAGTCGTCGTAGACGGCCTCCCAGGCCGGTTCCTCCAGGGCGGCCTCGGCGTCGCGCCGGGCCAGGCGGCGCCGGGCCACGTCCGCGGCCACGCGGCACTCCACGAAGCGAAACGGTACGCCGTGATGAAGCGCCAGCGCGCGGGCGCGCGCGCGGCGCTCGGCGGTGGGGAAGCCGCCATCCAGCACGACGGTGCGGCCGGAGTCGAGCACCGCGTCCGCATCGGCGAAGAAGACATCATAGGCGGCGTCCTCGAAGCCGGGCGCGAAGCTGGCCAGACGCTGGTCGGGTGCGGCGGTCTGGCCCGGCGGCGCGCCCTCCAGGAACTCGCGCACGCGGTCGCCCACGATGCGGGGCGCCCCCAGGCGCGCGGCCAGGGCCGCGGCCACCGTGCTCTTGCCACTGGCCACCATGCCGCCCAGCGCCACCACGGCGGGCGGCAGCAGCGGGCGGCGGGCCGTGGCTCGAGCCACCTGCATCAGGCGGTGCACGTCGTCGCCGCTGCGGGGCTTGCCCGCGCGCTGCACCGCGGTCTGGCGCTCGTAGAAGTCGACCACGCGGTAGAGGCCGTAGTCGTTGGCCTCCCGGGCATAGGCGGCCAACAGGCGCTCGGCCAGCTCCGCATGGTCGTGTGCGGCCAGCTCCACCGAAAGGAAGGCCAGCGGCTCGCAGACGTCGCAGCCCACCTGAGGGTCCGCAGCCGAGGCGTCGCCCAGGCCCAGGCGCACGCGCTCGGAGGCGATGCGCTGCTCGATCCAATCGGGGTGGTCGGCGACGAAGCGCTCCTGGAGCGCCGCCACCTCGCTCCAGGCGTCGGCCTCGCTGACGGGCAGCGCCCGAGCCGCCTCGCGCAGCGCCTTCACCCGTGCCGCCAGCGCCTCGGGGCCGGCGTGACGAATCGCACCCGGGTCCACCTCGGCCGCGTGGTGGCTTACCGCCAGCTCGCGGGCCAAGCGTTCCAATGCTTCGGGCCGCACCTCGCTTTTCAGCGTTGCGCTCACTTCCTGAAGGTAGGGATCGCTGGGCGCGGCGCCCCTATCGGCAGGCTGACCCGCTTCGTGCGCAGATGGGCTGCGTTTGCGAACTTCATGGGATGCAGGGAAGTACGGCGCTGGTTCTCTCGGGGGGTGGCGCCCACGGGGCCTATCAGGTGGGGGTCTTGCGCGGGCTGCTCGAAGCGGGGCTCATCTCGCCCGATCGGAGCAGCTTCGACGTGCTGGTGGGCGGCAGTGCGGGTTCTCTCAACGTGGGCTCCCTGGCGGCCCGCTCCGACACCTTCGAGGAGGCGGTGTCGCGCCTGGAGAAGGTCTGGGGCGAAATCGAGCCCGACCACGTCTTCCGCACCGACATCCGCTCCCTGGCGGGGATCGGCGCGCGCTGGGTGCGCGACCTTTCCTTCGGCGGCATGATGCGAAAGGTGGAGGCCAAGTCAATCCCGGTCTTCTTCCCGTCGGTCCCGATGGGCGGCCGGCACTTCGGCGACGGCTGCATCCGCAACACGGCGCCGCTGTCCCCGGCCATCAACCTGGGCGCGGAGCGGGTTCTGGCCATCGGCGTGCGCGGGCCCAGCCCGAACGTGGCGCCGCCGGCTTCGCTTCCGCCTCCGCCTTCCCTGGCCCAGGTGGCCGGCGTGCTGCTCGACGCGGTGATGCTGGACGCCCTGGAGGTGGACGTGGAGCACAGCGACCGGGTGAACCGCTCGGTGATCGCCCACTCAACGCCCAGCGACGTCAGCCCCTTCCGCGAGGTGGAGGTGCTGTGGCTGAGCCCGTCCCAGAGCTTCCGCAACATCGCCGCCGAGCTGTCGGAGCGGATTCCGCGGATCGTGCGCTATCTGCTGCGCGGACTGGGTCCGGACGAGGCGATCCTGGAGCTGGCCAGCTACCTGCTCTTCGACTCCGTGTTCTGCTCGCGGCTGATGGCCATTGGCCGGGCGGATGCGCTGGCGTCGCGTGACTCCGTCGCCGAGTTCCTGTCCGGTGACGGAGGCTCCCCGCGCCGTGCCCGGGTCGAAGCCGCCCCGACCACCTCGCTGCTGGCAGCGCTGGACTTCGCGGCGATCCGCCACCGCGACCAGAAGCGCAAGGGCACCGACGCCTCGCCCTATATCAACCACCCGATCGAGGTGGCGCAGGTCCTCACCTCCGTGGGCAACGTGACCGACACCGACGTCCTGCGCGCTGCCGTGCTGCACGACACCGTGGAGGACACCGACACGTCGTCCGATGAGATCGAGGCGCACTTCGGCGCGGCCGTGCGGGCCCTGGTGGACGAGGTGAGCGACGACAAGACCCTGCCCAAGGCCGATCGCAAGCAGCTCCAGATCGAGCACACCCCGAGCCTTTCGGCGAATGCCAAGCTGATCAAGCTGGCCGACAAGATCTGCAACGTGCGCGACGTGATTCACGATCCGCCGACCCATTGGGACCTGGAGCGGCGCGTCGACTACCTGGACTGGGCGCGGCGCGTGGTGGACGGCTGCCGCGGCACCAACCCCGACCTGGAGGCCGAGTTCGACCGCATCCTCGCCGAAGGCGTGGCCCAGCTCGGCTGACCTGGAGGCGAACTGAGGGGGAACTGAGGGGACAGTCCCGCTGGTTCCGGAACCAACGGGACTGTCCCCTCAGTTCCCCCTCAGTTGCCGGCTTAGTGGCGGGCCGAGGAAGGTGCGGGCCAGGGCGCGGGTCTTGGGGTCGGGGTGGTTGGCCGCGATGCGGTTCAGGGCCTCGGCGCCCGCCGTCCCGGCCAGGGTGAGGCTGGCCAGGGGGGCGGCGACCTCGGGCGGAGTGTGGAGCATGGCCAGGCGCTCCAGGGTCGGCACGGCGGCCTCGCCCAGGCTGCCCAGGCCGCGCATCGCGGCCTCGCGCACCTCGACGTCGCTGTCAAAGAGCGCGGCTGCGACGGCGTCGATGTCCGCCGCGCGCCGTCGGGCAATCAGCGGCCCCACGGCTGCGGCGCGAACCTGCGGGGCTGGATCCTCGCGCAGCATGCGGCGCAGCTCCGCGGCGAAGCGCTCCTCGTGTGCGTGACGCGCGCCGACGGCGCGCAGGTCGGGATCGGCGGAGGCCAACAGCGCTTGCACGCGCTCTACCGGGAGCCCGCCGTCGATGCCGGCCAGGGCGTCGATCGCCTGGGGCCGCAGCGGCGACTCCGGCACATCCAGCGCGGCGACGGCAGCGCGCAGGCTCACCAGGCGGCGGCGACCCGTCAGGTCCAGCAGCGCCACGCGCAGCTCGCGCGGGCGCGCGTCGTCGGCCAGAAGCCCGGCCAGCGTCTCCCGCGCAGCCGGGCTCAGCCGCCCGTTGAGACCGGGCACCGCATCCAGCCGCTGCAAGGCCGCGCCGGCCAGGTCCGGGTCAGCGTGCGCCGCAAGCCCGGACAGGGCTTCTACATCGGCCGCCTCACCGCGCTCGGCCGGGGGAACGGCCAGCCAGGTAGCCAGCGCGTCGATGCTGGCCTCGTCGGGTTCGCGCAGGAAGGCGGTGCCGCGCTCGGCCACGGCGTAGCCCTTCCGATCGGGGAAACGCTTCAGCCACAAGGTGCCGCCCGGCAGGGGCTCCAGCGCCAGCAACACGCGGCCACCGTCGCGAAAGCGCGGCGGCCGCCCGGGCGCCAGCTCTTCCCAGGCGATGCGCGGGCGGGTCTCCGTCAAGACGCCGCCGATCACCCGCTCCACCCGCAGGTGCGCCTGCCAGCCCTTGCGGTCCACCGCCGTCGGGGCCTGCACCACGCCCAGCACCGTGGCCAGCGCAGACTCGGCCCCGGCCAGCAACGGCGCCCCACCGGAGGCGGGCCCCATGCTGGGTCGCGGCGCGTCCTGCCCCCACGCCGGCACGACCGACGCGAGGAACAGGAACAGCGCGAGCGCTCCGGAGACTACGGGCAGTCGACGCAGCTCACGCCCGGCGGGGTCCAGCCGTCGGCATCCTTGTCCACGTACAGGGCG
>CAMYOO010000110.1 GCA_947260035.1 uncultured delta proteobacterium | reverse complement strand
GCCGGCCCCCGCGCCCCAGATGACCTACTAGGGGCGCGCGGCCGCAAGGCCTCCAGCGCTTCGAGGACGCGGCCGGGTGACGGGCCCGTGAGACACTTCCAGGCTCTTCGGCCAATTGGAAGAGACCCATCCCCGGAGGCTGTACCCTGCCTACGAGGGTCGGCTCCGCATCCGCTCTATCATGGCTCGAGAAGCGGGTCGGAGGGGCGGGCGCTCAGCCGGGTCGCCGGCCATGGCGTCCTTCAGAGGCGGAGGCTTGTTGATTGGGAGATGGGATTCCGGAGCAGCGAGGCGCCTCCCTGCTTGCGATCGGCGACGTGCACCTGGGCACGCGGCCGGGGAGCCTGCCCGAGGAACTGGGCGAGTGGGGCGTCGACCCGCGTGAGCTGACGCCCGAGGCAGCGCTCGAGGCGGCGGTGGCTCGCGCGATCGAGCTCTCCGTCGACGCCGTGCTGTTCGCCGGCGACGTGGTCGAGAGCACCAACGCGCGCTTCGAGGCGATCCGCCCGCTCGAGCGGGCCGTCGAGCGGTTGTCCGACGCGGGCATTCCCGTTCTCGGCGTCGTGGGCAACCACGATGTCGAGGCGCTGCCCCGGCTGGCTCGCCTGGTCGACGGGTTCGAGCTCCTCGGAGAAGGCGGGCGCTGGGAGTCTCGCGTCGTGGAGGCCGGCGGCAGGCCGGCCTTCGAGCTGCTGGGCTGGTCCTTTCCGGAGCCTCAGGTTCACACGAGCCCGCTGGCCAGCCTGCTGCGCGATCGGCCTGCGCCGAAGCACGCCGGGCTGCCTCGCCTGGGCGTGGTGCACGGCGACCTCGACGCGTCCGGAGGGCCCTACGCTCCGTTCACCCGCCACGAGCTGGATGCCGCGGGGCTCGATGCCTGGCTGCTGGGTCACATCCACAAGCCGTCGCTGCGCTCGGGCGAGCTTCCGTTCGGCTATCTCGGCTCGCTCGTCGGGCTGGACCCGAGCGAGACGGGCCTGCGCGGGCCGTGGCTGATCCAGCTGGGGACTGCCGGCGAGATCCTTCCGGAGCAACTCCGCATCGCACGCTTGCGCTGGGAGCTTCTCGAGGTGGCGGTCGGGGAGGAGGAAGATCCGGAGGACCTGGGGGATCGTCTTCTCGACGAAGCCGAACGGCTGGCGCGCAGGATCCGGGAATCCGGCCATGCGCCTCGCGTCCTCGGTGTGCGCGTGCGCCTGACCGGCCCTACGCGCGCGTACGCAGACATTCTGCGCAAGATCGAACAGGGTGCGTGGAGCGGGACGCCCCGCCAGGTGGGCGAGACCGTCGTATTCATCGGCAAGGTGATCGATGGCCTCGAGCTGGCTCTGGACCTCGCCGACCTGGCGCAGGGCAACGACCCTCCGGCTCTCCTGGCTCGAAAGCTGCTCGCGCTTGCCGGCGGCGGCGAAGCGCGCCGCCGGCTCCTCGACGAAGCGCGTGAGCAGCTGACCGCCGTCGCCGGCGATACCCGCTGGGCTCCCCTCGACGAGACCCGGGATGCGGTGGATCCCCTGGCCGACGAATCCCTGGCAGCCAGCCTCCAACAGGCGGGAACCGCGGCCCTGAACGCGCTCCTGTCCCAGCGAGAGCCCGCGGAGACGGACAGCGGAGGGACCGGGTGAAGCTGCGCCGCCTGCACATCGCTCGCCTTCCCGGGATCGACGACCCTTACACGCTCGATGGCCTGGACGACGGGTTCCTGCTGGTCGTCGGGCCGAACGGGATCGGCAAGTCGAGCCTGTGTCGCGCAATGCGGGCGCTGCTCTGGGCCGAGGGCGGCGCTGCGGCGCAGGTGAGGGTCAGTGCGCTCTTCGAGCACGAGGGCGAACGCTGGTCGGTGGAGCGCGACGGCTCCCGCCACCGCTGGCAGAGAGAGGGGGTCGACGCCGAACCGCCGCCGCTGCCGGCCGCACACCTGCGGCGCTCGTTCTTCCTCGGCCTGCGCGATCTCCTCGATACCTCGAACGAAGCGGGCCAGGACGTCGCCGCGCGGATTCGCCGCCAGATGTCCGGAGGCTTCGATCTCGAAGCCGTCTCGAAGCAGACGTTCCCGGCGATCGGGCCGCGCTTCGGGCGCGGCGAGCGGAACGCGCTGGACAAGAAGGATCGGGAGGCCCGTACTGCGGAGCAGCGACAGGCGGAGCTCGGCCGCGAGGAGGCACGGCTCCAGGAGCTGGAAGGCCGCGTGGCCGGCGCAGCGCAAGCCCAGCGGCGCCTGACGAGCTTCGACCGGGGGCTCGAGCTCCTGCAACTCCGGGATCGGCAGCTACGCGCGGAGACGGAGCTCGAGACGCTGCCGGCCGCTCTCGAGCGCCTCGGCGGGCGGGAGTCGGAGCAGCTCACCGAATACGAGAGCGATCTCCAGGAGAAAAGGAACCAGCGGCGCCTGCGCAGCGACGACCTGACCAGCGCCGCAGAGGAAGAGCGCGCCGCAGAGCTGCCGGAGCCGCTGGACGAAGCCGTCCTCGATGCGTGGAGCGCGCGTGCCGATCGCCTGGCCGCTCTCGAGGCGGACCTGGCGCGCGCCGACGAGGACTGGCGGGCGCGCCAAGGCGCGGCCGCGGAGGCGGGTCGGAAGCTGGGCGCCCAGGGCGATGCGCCGCCGGACATCGATCTGTCGGGCGATCGCGACCTGTTCGTCTTCCTGCGGGAGGCGCGCCGGGCGGAGACGCGTCGCGAGGCCATCGAAGAGCGGCTGAGCCTCCTCTCGGACAAGCAGATGCGGGCCGAGGATCATGCGCAGCTCGCCCGTCTGCGCCTCGGGGTCGAGCCCCTGCGTGCCTGGCTGCGCGCACCCGAGCCGAGCGGTGGCTCGATTGCCGGGCGCCCTGGCTGGCAGGTGCTTCTCATCGTGGCCTGCGTCCTGGTTGCCCTGGGCGCGGGCCTCTGGGTCAGGATTCATCCGGCCTTTGCCGGCGTCGTGGGCCTGGGCGTCGGGCTCGTCGCCCTGGCCTGGTTCTCGAGGCCCGACTTTGCTGCGGCCCAGGCACGGGCGGTCGCCAGGCGAGGGTATCCCGAAGATCTCGACGCTCCGGCCGAGTGGGCGTTGGGAGGCGTCACCGCCCGACTTCGGGCTCTCGAGAGCCAGATCGCAGAGCTCGAAGCCACCGCCAAGCGTTCGCGAGATCGAGACGTGGAGCGTGAGAACCTCGCGAACCAGCGGGACTCCGAGGCGTTGCGAGCACGGGATCTCGACAAGCGGCGGCGTGCGCTGGCGAAGCAGCTGGCCCTGGACGAGATCCCGCCCGACGCGGAGTTGGTGGATGCCGCGCGGGCGCTCGATCAGCTGCGCAGCGCCCGTGAAGCCGAGAGCAGCGCGGAGCAGCGGGCGAAGCGGTTGGCCGAGCAGGTCCGCACGCAGCGGTCCGAACTCGGGAGCTTCCTTCGTGATCACGAAGCGGGCGTGCCCACGGATGCGGCCTCCGCCCGTGCCGGAATCCGGAAGCTCGCGAATCGCGACAAGGCGTTGCGCGCGGCGCGCTTGAAACAGGTCAACGCGGAACAGGCGCTGGTGGGGATCGACGAAGACATTGCCGGGATCGAAGCCGCCGTCTCCGGCATCTACGAGCGGGCTGGACTGGCACAAGGCGATCGCGTGGGCCTGGCGCAGCTCATCGACAAGCTGCAACGCTACCGCGAGCTGCGGATCGATTCGGACGGTCTCGCGAACAGCATCAAGCTCGCCTGCGCCAGCCTCGAGTCAGCCGGCGAGGCCGAGCTCGCGGAACGCGACGCCGAACAGCTCGCCGAGCAGCGGCGCGCCCTCGAGGCGCAAGCCGAGGAGCTGCAGGAGCTGACGAGCCAGGTCGGGAACATCCGCGCCGAGGTCAGGCAAGCCCGCGAGGGCCATGCGCTGGAGGAGGTTCTCGATTCTCGCGCCGCCGCCCTGGCCGACCTGGGGGAGCGGCACGCGGAGGCGCTGCGCGCGGAGGCCGGGCGCTTCCTGCTGGCATCCGTGAAGCGCGATCACGAGACCATCCAGATGCCGCGGGTCCTCGAGCGAGCCCGCAAGCTCTTCGCCACGTTCACCCAGGACACCTACGAGCTTCGGGTGGCTCCGGAGGACGACGGCTCCTTCGTCGCCGTCGAGCTGCAAACCGGCGCCGGACTGCGGCCCGACGAGCTCTCGGATGGAACCCGCGCCCAGCTGCTGCTGGCCGCACAGCTGGCGTTCGGCGAGGAGGCGGAGCAAGGCACCCGGCTTCCCCTCTTCCTGGACGAGGCGCTCGATCACAGCGATCCCGTGCGCTTCCACGCCATCGCGAAGAGTCTCGGCCGCATGGTGCAAGAGGAGGGTCGCCAGATCCTCTACCTGACCAACGATCCCAGCGACGCCGCCCGGATCCAGAGTGCGCTCCGCGAGGATGGCTGCGCCCCGGCGCGCGAGATCGACCTGGCGGAGATCCGCAAGCGCACCGCCGGCGTCTCCAGTCCCGCGGACATCGAGGTCGCACCTCTTCCCGTCGTGCCCGATCCGTCCGGGGAGACGCCGGAGGGCTATGCGGCCCGCCTGGGCGTGCCGCCGCTGGACCCGCGGCGAGGATCGCGGGGCCAGCACCTCTTTTACCTGCTCTGGGACGACCTTCCGCTCCTGCACCGGCTTCTGCAAAGACGTCTCGACTGGGTCGGCCAGTGGGTCGCAGTTTCGGAAAATGGGTCTGCGCTGGCGCGCGAGGTCGCCGGCGCAACGGTCAGCGGGGGACAGTTGCGCGCGCGAGCTGCGCTCCTGGACGAGTTCTGCCGCAGCTGGGGCGAGGGCCGGGGCCGGCCGGTCGACCGCGATGCCATCGAGCGAAGCGATGCGATCCGCGAGCGCTACCTCGACGCCGTGGTGGAGATCGCAGGCGAGCTTCGCGGAGATGCCGAGAACCTCATCGCTCTGCTGCACTCCCGTACGGACTCGCGGATGCAGGGCTTTCGCGTCAAGGCAGCCGAGCATCTCGAGGCGTTTCTGACCGACGAGGGCTACCTCGACCGCCGCCCCATCCTGACCGAGCGCGAGGTCGCAGCTCGCGTGATGGCAACGCCCGCGGCCGCCGATCTGGCCGATGCCCTGGCGGGCGCATGCGTCCACCGTTGGTGGGAGCTCAGCGAGCGCCGGTCGGCGCACGAGGACTGAGCAGGGAAACCGGGGTTACGGTCGGGGCGTCAGCGCGGGTACGTGACGTAGACCTGGGTGTAGTACCAGGTGCCGTCGGCGCCGCGGGCGATGCCCAGCCCGGTGGCGTTGAAGGCGGGGGCCAGCAGGTTGTCCCGGTGCACCGGCGACAGCAGCCAGCCCTGCAGGATCTCGTTGTTGGGATCGCCGCGGCTGGTCATGCCCACGTTCTCGCCGGCCAGGGTGAAGCCGTCGGCGCCGGCGCGCTGGATGCGGTGGACCGGGTTCAGGCCCTCCGGCGTGTCGTGGGACATGTAGCGGCGCGTCGCCATGTCCCGGGAGTGGGCGCGGGCGGCACGGTCGAGCACCTCCTGGCGCTGCAGCGGGAGGAGGTGGTACTGGACGCGCGTCCGGTTCACGGCCTCGTACAGCTGCGCCTCCAGGGCCGCCTGCTGCGCGTCTGCGGGGCTGGGCTCACCGTAGGCCGGCCTTGGGTTCACCAGCGGCCCCAGCAGCCACAGGGCGGCCGCAAAGCCCGCCAGGAACAGGATCGCTCGGGGCAGGGTGTTGGGCACGTGGGCTACTCCCGGAACGTCTGCGGACCGACCGCCTCGTCCTCCACCTGAGGAAGCTCGCTGCGTGACAGGTCGGCGAGCGCCTCGTCGGTGAGAAGCTCGCGACGAGAGAGCCGACCCCCTTCGTAGTGGGAGCGGATGTCCACGGCTCCGTCGCCGTCCGAGTCCTCGTCGCGACGATACACCTGGCCGGTGGGATCGTACCAGGTGACCCGGTCCGGCCGTCCGTCTGCGTTGCGGTCCTCTTCCTCGCGGCTGAGCCGACCGTCCTCGTAGAGATCCAGGCGGTCCTTGAAGCCGTCGCCGTCGGTGTCGCGCTCGGTGCGTGCGATCTCGCCGGCGCGGTAGAAGGACCAGGAATCGGCTGCGCCGTCGTTGTCGCTGTCCACGCGCTTGCGCACGACGTCGCCGTCGCGGTACTGCGCCCAGGCGTCCATCTCGCCGTCGGCGTTCAGGTCCTCCTCGGTGCGGCGGATCTGGCCGTCGTCTCCGTAGTACACGGTCTTGTCCGGAGTGCCGTTGCCGTCGGCATCGTGCACCTCGCGGACCACGCGATCGCCCTCCTTGAAGGACCAGAAATCCGGCCGCCCGTCACCGCTGCGGTCTTCGACGTGATCGGCCAGCCCCTTGGCTTCCGGCTGGGCACGAGGAATCAGCGGCGCGGGTGTCGGGAGTCCGGTCGTATTCGTTCCCGCCTTCGCCTGGTCTCCGCGCAGGCGGGCCAGCTCCTCGGCGATGGAGAGTCGCGCGGACGAAGGCGTGGGCGCCGGCGCAGAGGGCGTAGCGGCGGACTGTCCGTAGGCCGGGGCTGGCGGGGCCGGCGGGGCCGCCATGGCCAGCTGGCGCTCCAGCTCGCCCAGCCGGGCCTGCTCCTGCATGGCGTGGGCCTGTTCGCGGGTCGCGGGCATCGGCATTCCCTGCGCTCCGGGGGCCGCACCCATGCCGGCCGCTGCGGCCTGCTGGGCCGGGTCGACCTCGGAGGCCTTCTTCTTGGCCATCTGGTCGAGCTTGCGTCCCAGCTTCTTGAAGGGCGCTGCTGCGATGGCGATGGGTGCGCCCAGGTACTTCATGTACGTGGGCCTCGACTTCTGGCGGACCTCACCGGTGTTGTCCACCTGCGCGCCGCCGAAGCTCTGGAAGCGATTCGGGTTCTGCGCGGGCGGGGCGGGGTAGGCGCCGGCCTGTCCCGGTGCGTAGCCGGGCTGGCCGTAGGGGGCTGCGCCATAGGCGGGCTGGCCCGGTGCCGGCGCGGGGTACTGAGGCTGCTGGCCCTGAGGCGCCCAGGGCGGCGCGGCGGGCTGGGCGGCGCCGTAGGGCGAGGCCTGGGTGCGCATGCCCGGGGCCTGCTGGCCCGGCATCAGGATCGTCGCGGACACGCCGTGGTCGACGACCGGGTGCTTGTCGGTGCTCTTGGTGATGTCCATGCTGTTGCAGCCGGCGGCCAGGAAGAAGGCCAGGGGAGCGAGCAGGCGCAGGGGGAGCTTCATGGGGAGACCTCTCGATACACATCCACGCCCCCGATCGGTGCAAGAACCGTGCGCTCCATGCCATAGGGGCCGAACTCGCTGGGAGAACGGCGGCTTGCCGTGCACGCTTGCGCCCGCGCTGCCGACGGGGGAACCGGCAGCTTGGGAAGGGGAGTTCCCAATCACTCCCCTGCACGTAAGACGCGGGAATCAGCCCTGGGATTCGCTGTCGGTGTCGCGGCCGATGCGGGCCACGGCCAGGGTGGCCAGCAGGCCCAGACCCACCAGGCCCAGGGAGGCTGCGGCCTGGCCGGCCGTCGGACGGAAGCTGGCCACGGGCCAGTCCTCCGGGTCCACCTGGGCGGCTGTCTGCGCGCTGAGCACCGCGCCCTTCAGGGTGTCGCCCGGTTGCGGCGCGACGCCTTCCTGGAACGGCCACAGGCCGACTACCGCGCCCAGCAGAAGCCCCAGCAAGGCCCCCAGGGTGGGATGGGCGTGGTGCTGCAGCAGCCAGCGCACCGCGTTGCTGACGGCGACCACGCCGACCACCACCCCCACGCCCAGGGGAATCAGGACTCCCAGCGCGTCCAGCGCCGGCGCGAACTCCTGGGAGCCGAGCGCCGCGCCGGCGCTCAGCGCGCCTGCGCGGATCGCGTCCGCGCTGGCCAGCAGCCCCACCTTGAAATCATCGATGGCGTCCAGGATCGTGACGTACTGGCCAAGCAGGAGCAGCAGGTAGCCGCCGCTGATGCCGGGCAGGATCATGGCGCTGGCGCCTGCGACGCCGGATACCAGGAGCAGCGCGATGCTGCGCTCTCCGCCACTTCCGGCAGGGCTCGCGAAGGCCATCAGGGCCATCACCACGAACGCCGCGACCGCCGAGATCCAGACCGAACGCGACGGAGGCTGTGCCAGTCGCCAGACCAGAGGCACGCCGCCCAGCGTCAGGCCGATGAAGAGGCTGTACATGACCCAGCGGCGCTCGATTACGAGCTCCTTGATCGGCCCCGCCAGCGAAGCGATCGCCAGCGCCGCGGCTACCGCCACCACGCCCAGCAACAGCAGTGCACGCCAGCGGAAGCGCAGGGTGGTGATCTCCGCGATGGCGGTGATGAAGCCCGTGTAGACGCCCGCGGCCAGCAGCATCGTGCCGCCGCTGATTCCGGGCACCAGGTTGGCCAGCCCCATGAGCGTTCCGCCCAGGGCCGCACGCAGCACGGCGCGGAATGAGGGAGCGGGGATCGGATCCGGCAGGGCGTCGAGCCCGTCTTGCATGCAGTCCTCCGGCCAGGGGGCGGCCAACTGTAGCAACGCTCCTCACCCCGACAGCCTCGACCTCGCTACCCTGGCCGCCGTGTGTGGACGTTTCACGCTGCACAGCCCGGGATCCCAGCTGGCCGAGCATTTCGACCTCGGCGACGTCCCGGAGTTGCGGGCTCGCTACAACGTGGCGCCGGGCCAGGACGTTGCGGTGGTGCGGGCCGAGTCTCCCGAGTGTCGTGTCCTGGAGATGCGGCGTTGGGGGTTGGTGCCGCCCTGGGCCAAGGATCCGGCGATCGGCTCCCGCATGATCAATGCGCGCAGCGAGACCGCAGCGAGCAAGCCCGCCTTTGCGCGCGCGTTGCGCCGCCGCCGCTGTCTGATCCCGGCCGATGGCTTCTACGAGTGGAGTGGCAGCAAGGGACAGCGGGTGCCGTTCCACCTGTCGTTGGAGGAGGGCGCGCTGTTCGGCATGGCCGGTCTCTACGAGACCTGGCACGGGTCGGGCGGCGAGGTCGTGGACTCTTGCAGCATCCTGACCCGGGACGCGGATGCGGTGGTGCGCGCGATCCACGAGCGCATGCCCGTCCTCCTGCCGCCCGCCGCTTATGCCGCCTGGCTCGATCCCGAGCCCCTGGAGCCCGACGCACTCGAAGCCTTGCTGGGGCGACCCCGGGAGGACCCGCTTCACCTCTCCGCGGTATCGACCCGCGTCAACCGGGTGGAGTTCGACGATGCGGCCTGCCTGGAGCCGCGCGCCGCTCCTCCTCAGGCCTCGCTCTTCTGAACGCCGTCCGCGTGCGCACGCCCCCTGCACCTTCCGGTACACCCGCAGCGCCCGCTATCACGCGAGCGTGCGCCTCGCGCTGGCACGCGCCGTGCAGCGTGGCAGCGCAGAGGGAGGTGCTGCATGTGGCTTCGTGTGGATGTCTACGAGGAAGCGGACGCGATCGTGCTGGAGGCCGAGGCGCCCGGGCGCACGCGGGAGGACCTGTGGGTTCGTGCGACCGGCGCCAGCGTCCGGATCGCGGGCGCTGCTGACGAGCCTCCGGGCCGGGAACGACGCTACCACCGTCGAGAGAGGCGCACCGGAACGCTGTGCCGCGAAGTTCCGCTTCCGGCCGCCGTGGACCCCGGACGCGGGCGCGCATGGCTGAGTCGAGGCGTGCTTCGCGTGCGGCTGCCGCGTGTGGCGGCGTGCAAGACCGCTTGCGCGGAGGTCACGTTGCTCGAGCCGCTGACGCGACCCGAGGTGTGTGAAAACGCATAGGGCAAACGCCTTCAGGCGCGCGAGGCGCGGGTTTCGCATCCTGAAACAACGTGGGAACACTCGTTGACCGGGCGCGATCGGGATCGCAGGCTGGGGCCGGGGGAATGGAGGGCTCCATGGCCGCGCGCATCCTGATTCTGGACGACGAAGCACTTCTGCTGAAAAGCCTCTGCCGCACCCTGTGCGCGCATGGGTTGCGCGCCGAGGGAACGCGCAGCCCCGAGACCGCACTCACCCGTCTGAAGCAGCAGCCCTACGAGGTGCTGATCACCGACTTCCGCATGCCGGGCCTGGATGGAATCGAAGTGCTGCAGCGCGCTCGCCGCATTCGCCCCGCCTGCGAGGTGGTGCTGATGACGGGGCACGCCACGGTCGAGCTGGCGAGGCGGGCGTTGCTGCGCGGCGCCGTGGACCTGCTGACGAAACCCTTCTCACCCGAACGCGAGCTGGTGCCGCTGCTGCAGCGCCTGCTGGCCGAGCGGCTCGATCCCGAGCCCGCTGGCGAGCGCGTCCCCGGCCTCACGTCGGTCGTGGGCGTGGGCGCCGCCATGGGGGCCGCGCTGGAACGGGCGCGCAAGGTGGCGTGCTCGGAAGCGACGGTTCTGATCTGCGGCGAGTCCGGCACCGGCAAGGAGGTCATTGCGGATCTGATCCACTCGCTGTCCTCGCGAGCGCAGGGTCCGCTGGTGAAGGTGAACTGCGCTGCGTTGCCGGCTCCGCTCCTGGAGAGCGAGCTCTTCGGCCATCGGCGAGGAGCGTTCACCGGTGCCGAGGGCGATCGGCGGGGTCTGTTCGAGCAAGCCGACGGCGGAACGCTATTGCTAGACGAGGTGGGCGAGCTGGCGATCGAGCTGCAGGCCAAGCTGCTGCGGGTGCTGCAGGACGGCGAGGTGCGCCGGGTGGGAGACCTGGAGGCGCGGCGCGTGGACGTGCGGGTGCTGGCGGCCACGAACCGCGATCTCCCCGAGGCCGTGCGCCGCGGCGCGTTCCGCGCGGATCTGTACTACCGGCTGGCCGTGGTGCCGTTGCCTCTTCCGCCGCTGCGCGCGCGGCCCGAGGACCTGCCGGCGTTGGTGGCGGAGCTGGCGGGACGCCTGGCGCCCGGGGTGCCGGTCCGGGTGCAGGCCGAGGCCATGCGCCTGCTCGAAGCCTACGACTGGCCGGGCAACGTGCGCGAGCTCTCCAACGCGCTGGAGCATGCGCTGACCCTGGGTGACGGCGTTCGGGTGCGCGTGGAGGATCTGCCCGTGGCGTTGTTGGAGACGCGTTGCAATGCCGCCCGCCCGGAGCACCTGCAGACCCTGCAAGGCCTCGAGCAGCGCTGCATCCTGCAAGCGCTGGCCCGGACGGGCGGCAACCGCACCCGTGCGGCGCGCCTGCTGGGGATTACGCGGCGCACCCTGGGCTACCGGATCCGCAAGTACGGCCTGGATGCCCAGCCGGATCGGCCGGCCGGGGCTGCGGAATGGACGCCGCAGGCGGCCTCCCTGGTGTAGAAAGGAGGGGATGGATCAGGGGGGGATTCCGAGGCCGGGTGGCCGAGCCAGGCTGCGCCGTGCGCTGCTGGTCGCCATCGGTGTGCTCTACGCGCTCTCGATTCCCTGGTACCGAACCCCGGGGGCGGAGCCGGAGCTTTGGCTCGGGCTTCCCGACTGGGTCGCCGTCGCCGTCGGCTGCTACGCGGCGGTCGCCGTGCTCAACGCGGCCGCCTGGCTGCTCAGCGATGTCCGTGATGGCGCGGATGGCGAAGGGGCCGCGGAGTGAGTCCGGGGGCACTGGGTCTTGCGGCGCTGATCGTCTATCTGGCGCTGCTGGTGGGCGTGGCCGAGCGGGCGCGCCGCGCCCGGGTCGACCTGACCCCGGCGGACCACTTCCTGGCCGGGCGCCACCTGGGCGTCTTCGTGCTCTTCCTCACGCTCTATGCCACCGCCTACAGCGGGAACTCGTTGCTGGGCTACCCCGCCGAGGCCTACCGGCGCGGCTACTCGTGGATCATGGCCACGGGCTTCATGATGTCCATCGTGGTCGTGTTCCACGCATTGGTGCCGCGCCTGCGACCGCTGTCCGTGCGCCACGGCTTCGTCACCCCGGGCGACTACATTCGATTGCGCTTCCGCGGCCAGCCGGGCGTCGACACACTGCGTCGCGCCGTCGCCGTCCTGATGACGGTCGCGCTGGCCAACTTCCTGCTGGCGCAGTTGGTGGCCATGGGCCTGGTGACCCACGAGTTCACGGGTGGGCTGCTGCCGTACTGGGCGGGTGTGGTGGGCCTGGCGGGCATGATCCTGCTGTACGAGACGCTGGGCGGTATGCGCGCCGTGGCCTGGACCGATGCGGCCCAGGGCATCCTGATGCTGTGCGGCCTGGGCGCGCTGCTGGTCTGGCTGCTGGGCGAAGCCGGCGGCCTGGCCGCAGCCACCCGGGGCGTGGCCGCGGTGCGTCCCGAGGCGGTGGCGGTTCCCGCCACCCGGGAGTTGGCGAACTGGGCCTCCACCATCGCACTGCTGGGGCTGGCCAGCGTGGTCTATCCCCAGGCGATCCAGCGCATCTATGCCGCGCGCAGCGGCGCGGTGCTCAAGCGTTCGCTGGCCCTGATGACGTTCATGCCCCTGGTGACCACCCTGGTGGTGACCTTGATCGGCTTGGCGGCCATCCCGCGCTTTGCCGACCTGGGCGCCTTGGAGGCGGACGCGGTGATGCCGCGGCTGCTGGCCGAGTGGACCGCCCAGGGGCCGGGCAGCGCGGCCTTGGCAACGCTGGTGTTCCTGGGCGCGCTGGCCGCGATCATGTCCACCGCCGACTCGGTGCTGCTGTCGCTGGGCTCCCTGGTGGCGGAGGACCTCTTCGACCGACCTCGGGAGGCGAGCGAGACCACCCGCTTCGGCAAGCGCGCGGCGGCGGCAGCCATGCTGCTGGCCGTGCTGCTGGCGCTGGTGCCCGAGCTGCGGCGCACGCTGTGGCGCTTGATCGAGCTGAAGATGGAGCTGCTGATCCAGTGCGTTCCCTGCTTCCTGCTGGCTTTGCGCTGGGCCCGGCTGCGGGCCGCCCACCTGCTGGCGGGGCTGGCGCTGGGCACCGGGTTCTCCGTCGCCCTCGCGCTGGCCGGTCAAAACCGGCTGGGCGGCGTCCACGTGGGCGTGCTGGGCCTCGCGCTCAATGCCGCGGTCTGCTGCCTGCTGGCGTGGCGGAGCGATCCCGATCCGGCCGGCTGAGCGATCCGGGCCCCCGCTTGCCCTTCGGGCCCAGAGCGAATAGGTTGGCCGCGTCCCATGGCCGATCGCCTCCAGAGCGAGCTGGCGCGTCGAGGTCGCTCGGCGTTCGTGCTCGGCGTCAGCGTGCTGACCGCCGCCACCCTGATCTATTACGCGCTGGGCTGCTTGGCCGGCCTCAATGCGGGCTACGGCAAGAAACTGCTCTCGCTGTCGGACGACCGCTGGGAGATCACCGAGTGCGTCTACGCCGCGGCCATCACCATCACCACCGTGGGCTACACGGATCTCCTGGGCACGGATCAGCTGGAGCTCTGGCAGGACGGGACGGGCCGCCACCGTTGGGTCAGCCCCACGGACGCCCACGAGGATCCGGGTTTCGATGAAGCCGGCGCCGGGTTGGTGCGCGACTGGTCGCCCATCACGCGGCTGGTCACGGTGTTTCAGGGCATCGTGGGCATTGCCTTCTTCCTCTACGTGGTGGCGCAGATCACCTCCTTCTTCGTGGAAGGCGCCTACGAAGAGCTCTGGAACACGAACCGCTCGCGGCGCCGGGCGGCCGGGCTCAGCAATCACGTGATCGTGTGCGGGGCCGGCGAGCACGGCCACTACCTGCTCGGCGCGCTGGGCGAGGCAGGGATCCCCCGCGTAGCCATCGAGCAGGACGCTGCCGTCGTGGCGGCGACCCGCTCGCGCCACCCGGACGTTCCCGTGCTGGCCGGCGACGCCACGGAGGAGGAGACGCTCAAGCTCGCCGGGCTCGAGCGTGCGCGAGGGCTCATCACGGTGCTGGGCGAGGACGGCCTGAACGTGGTGGCTGCGGTGACGGCGCGCCAGCTACGGCCCGGGGTACGGGTGGTGAGCCGGGGCTTCGGTCGGGTCTCGGCGCGCCGGCTGGCGGCGGCCGGCTGTGCGGTCGTGGTTTCGGGGCGCCTGGCGGCCATGCGCCTGGCCAGCGCGCTGGTGCGTCCAGCCGCCGTGGAGTTCCTGGACGAGGTGCTGCGGCCGCGGGACGCGGACTCCCTGCGCCTGGAGGACGTGCGGGTCGGCGCGCCCTTCGCCGGTCGTCGCGTGGCCGAGTCCGACGGCGTGGGCGTCGTTCCGCTGGCGCTGCGCAAGGCAGGAGGCACCAGCACGGTCTACAACCCGGACGACGAGGAACGTTTCAGCGAGGGCGACCTGATGACCGTGATCGGTACGCCCACCCAGCTCGAGGAGCTGCGGGGAATGCTCGGCAGTGCGACTGCGGACGCCGAGGGGGTCGAGGGCCCTCTGGAGCTGGAGGTGCTGGACGCGCCCAACGCCAAGGACTTCTCCGCGGGAGCGCGAGCTGGATCTCTCGACAGCCACTACGTGATCTGCGGCGCCGGCGAGACGGGTGCGTGGATCGCGCGGGAGCTCTACTGCACGGAGCGGCCGTTCGTGATGATCGACCGCGACCCGGAGGTGCTGGAAGCGCTCCGCGTGGACATGCCGGAGCTGGTCGCCGTGGAGGGCGACGCCGTGGACCCGGAGACCCTGACGCGCGCCGGCATCTCCACAGCCCGAGGGTTGGCGGCGATGCTGCCGGACGACCGCAGCAACCTGCTCAGCGTGGTGACGGCGCTGCAGGCCAACGCTGACCTGCGGGTCGTCGGTCTGGTGCACGACGAAGCCGCCGAGCGGCGACTTGAGCACAGCGGCGCCAGCGTGGTTTCCAAGGGTCGCATCGGCGGCCGCCGAATGGCCGCAGAGCTCTTGCGGCCGCAGCTGACCAACTTCCTGGATCGGATGTTGGCGGACCCCCGTGGCGTCCGTGTGGAGAGCGCGCGGGTGCAGGAAGGCAAGCCCGCGGCGGGCCGCGCGCTGCGAGACCTGGACTTCTGGGCCGCCACGGGCGTGCGCCTGGTGGCCGTCGTTCCGCCGGGTCGCGGCCTGGAGCGGATGATCTTCGATCCCGAGCCCCACGTGGTGCTGGAGCCGGGCTCCAGGGTCATCGTGGTCGCGAGCCCCGCCGAGCTGCAGCGCGTGGTGAATCTGGTGGGGATTTCCGAGTGAGCCCGTCGTGAAAAAGGCCCTGGCCATCAGCGCCGCCATCGCGGTGTTCGGATTCCTCGTGTGGCGCCTGTTGACGGCCGAGGCTGCCGTCGAGTGCGAAGCCTGCATGGTCTACGCAGGGAGGCGCGCCTGCGCCAGCGTGGCCGCACCGGACCGCATGCAGGCCGAAGCCCGCTCGATTTCCCAGGTCTGCTCGATTCTCACCAGCGGCGTGACCCGCAGCCTGGAGTGCGAGCGCCAGGCGCCCCAGTCGCTGACCTGCCGGGAGCGCTAGGCCCCTGACCCAAGTGGCCGGAGCCGCGGTAGGCCCCTACGTTACGCAGCTGTGAAGATGGTTCGACTCGCGATCGACTTCGAGAACCCGGCCTCCGAGTGGTGGGAGTCCGGCGGCCGGGATCTGTGGGACAGCCTGGCCGAGGGCTTCGACAACAACGACGTGGTCCTGGAGGAGTCGTTGGCGCTGTCGTGGTTGGCGCAGGCCGCAGAGGTGCCGGGCTGGAAGGGCGGGCCGGAGTACGCGCCGCACCCGGTGAACCTGAAGGAGCTCGACCCCGACGAGGAGGTCTGAGCGCGCTCCATGGGCCTCGAGGGCGAGCCGCGCGACCGGATCCTGGATCGGCTGGACTCCGAAACCTTCGACTGCGCGGTGATCGGCGGCGGGATCACAGGGGCCGGCATTGCCCGCGAGGGCGCCCTGCGCGGTTTGCGCGTGGCCCTGCTGGAGGCCTCGGACTTCGCGGCCGGCACGTCGGGACGCTCGTCCAAGCTGGTGCACGGTGGCCTGCGCTACCTGGCGCTGGGGGACGTCGCCACGGTCCGGCAGACGGCGCTGGAGCGCAGGCGCATCCATCGCCTGGCGCCGCACCTGGCGGAGCCGCGCTGGATGTTGGTGCCGGTGCGCTCGCGAGCCGGTCTGGCCAAGATGCGTGTCGGTCTCACCACCTACGAGAAGCTGGGCTCGGTGGACGAGGCGGATCTGCACCACAACTGGGGTGGGGAGGAGCTGGCGCAGGGAGAGCCCGCGCTGAACCGAGAGGCCTATCCCTTTGCGTGCCGGTACCGCGAGTACGTGACCGACGATGCGCGCCTGGTGCTGGCCAACCTGCGGGCGGCGGCCGCCGCCGGTTCCGCTCTGCTCAACTACGCCTCGGTGGATACGATTCCCCGCGACGGCAGCCGCGCCTGCGGCGTCGAAGCAACCTGCGCGCGCAGCGGGCGTCGGGTGCACGTGCGCGCGCGCTGCGTGATCAACGCGGCCGGCCCGTGGGTCGATGCCGTTCGCGCCCTCGAGGATCGCGGCGCGTCGCCGCGTCTCCAGCTCTCCAAGGGCGTGCACGTGGTGCTTCCCCGCGAGGTGTTGCCGATGCAGAACATCTGCGTTTTCAACACGCCGGACCGCCGCTCCATCTTCGCCGTGCCCCGCGGCGAAGTGGTCTACGTGGGGACCACCGACACCGCCTATGAAGGCGACACGGCCTGGCCGCCGATCCTGCTTCAGGACGTGGAGTACCTGCTGGCGCCGCTGGCGCGTTACCTCAGCGTACGCCCGCCGGACGCCGGCCAGGTGGTGGCGGCCTGGGCCGGCCTGCGACCGCTGATCGCCGCGCCGGGCAAGCCGCCCACGGAGATCTCGCGCAAGGACGAGGTCTGGACCGGGCCCGCCGGCGTCGTGACCATCGCCGGAGGCAAGCTGACGGGCTACCGGCCCATGGCTCGGGCCACGCTGGAGCGCGCCGCCGAGGAGGTCGGGCTGCGCCTGAGCGAGGCTCCGGACGACGACCCGACGCTGCCCGGCGGCGACCTCGGGACGGACCTGGACCGGGAGGCGGCGGCGCTCCACAGCGGGTCTGGGGTCTCCGTCGCCTGCGCGGGGCGCCTGGTGCGTCTCTACGGCTCCGAGAGCGCCGACGTGCTGGCCCTGGGCGCCGCGCCGCTCTGCCCCGAAGCCCCCAACGTCCTCAGCGGCGAGGTGGACTGGGCGGTAGCCCGGGAAGGGGCGCTGAGCCTGGAAGATCTGGTGTATCGACGCCAGCGCTGCGCGCTCTACGATCCGGCCGCGCGGGAGGCGATGCTGGAGCCGGCGGCGGCGCGCATGGCGATGCTGCTGGGCTGGGATGCAGCCCGCTGTGGCGCAGAGGTGAGCGCGGTGAGGCAACGCCTGGCGCACGACCTGGCGTTCCAGAAGGAGACGACGCTGTGAACGAGCTGATCGAGGGCCTGAGGCAACGCCTGGGCGAGCGCGTACTGACCGACGAGGCCGTCCGCGCGGCCCACCGCCGCGACACCTGGGTGATGGGCGAGCTGGCGGATCTGGAAGAGCGTCTGGGCGATCCCCCGCTGGCCGTCGTGGAGCCCGAGAGCACGGCGGAGGTTGCGGACGTGTTGAGGGATTGTCGTGCGGCCCGCATCCCCGTGATCACCTACGGCGGGGGCTCCGGCGTCTGCGGCGGCGTGAGGACCGACGGATGCGAGGTGGTGCTCTCCACCCGTCGCCTCGAAGGGCTGGTGGAGCTGGATGCCCGCGACGCTACTGCGCGCTTTCGCGCGGGCACCAACGGTCTGGCGGCCGAGAAGCGTGTGCAACAGGACGGCTTCACCATCGGCCATTGGCCGCAGTCCATCGAGCTGGCCTGCGTGGGCGGACTGGTCGCCACCCGTTCGGCGGGCCAGTACTCGACGGGCTACGGAAACATCGAGGACATGCTCCTGGCGCTGGAGGTCGTGCTTCCGGACGGCAGCGTGGTGCGCACCCGCTCTACACCGCGCGCCTCGGCGGGGCCGGACCTGCGCCAGCTCTTCCTGGGCAGCGAAGGCACCCTCGGCGTGATCACGGAGGCCGCCTTCTCCCTGCGCCCGCTGCCCGAGGCGAGCCGCGGCCAGGCCTTCCACTTCCCCGACCTGAGCGCAGGGCTCGAGGCGATTCGACGCTGCGTGCAGACCGGCTGGACGCCCCCGGTGGTGAGGCTCTACGACGCCATCGAGTCCGGGCGCCAGTTTGCTGAGTGGGGTGGCGAGGAGCGCGCCTTCCTGCTGTTGCTGCACGAGGGTCCGGCGGCGCGCGTGGAGCTGGAGCTGCGCGAGGTGGCCGCGCTGTGCGAAGCGGCGGGCGGCGTTGCGGCCGGCGCTGCGGCGGTGGACGATTGGCTCGAGCGGCGCAACCACGTGCCGGGCTTCCGCACCTTCCTGGAGAAGGGGATCGTGGTGGACACGATCGAGGTGGCCGCCACCTGGAGCCGTGTCGAAGCGCTCTACGAGCAGACCGTCGCCTCGCTGAACCAGGTGGACGGCATCCTGACGGCTTCGGCCCATTCGAGCCACAGCTATCGCTCGGGAACGAACCTGTACTTCACCTTCGCGGCGCGGCCCGAGGATCCGACGCGCCTGGCCGAGATCTACCGCGAGTGCTGGCGGCGCACCATGGAGGCGACGCTGGCGTGCGGCGGCGGCATCGCGCACCACCACGGCATCGGCCGGGTGCGACGGGACTTCCTGGCGGCCGAGCTGGGCCGGGGCGGTGTCGGACTGCTGCGTTCGGTGAAGCACGCTCTGGATCCCGCAGGACTCTTCAACCCGGGCGTGCTGATTCCCGACGGCGACTAGCGTGCCTCGCGAGCTGCTGCTGGCGCTGGACCTGGGTACGACCCACGCCCGTGCCCTGGCCGTCGATGCGGAAGGGCAGGTGCGGGGCCGCGCCCTGCGGCGCCTGGCCGTGCACTTCCCGGCGCCCGGCCGCGTGGAGCAGGATCCGGAGGAGTTCGCTGCCGCGGCAGAGGCGCTGCTCCCCGCCGCGCTGTCGCAAGCCGGCGCCGTCGCCGCGGACGTGGCGGCCATCGGCATCGCCACCCAGCGCGCCACCGCCCTGGCCTGGGATGCCGAGAGCGGCGCGCCCCTGGCGCCGGCGCTGGGCTGGCAAGACCAGCGCCCGCAGGAGATCGCCGACGGATTGCGCGCGCGCGGCGCACCTTTCTCGTCCCAGGCCGCAGCCAGTCGCTTCGCGTGGTGGCTCGAGCGAGAGCCCAGCGTGCGCCACGCCGCGCAGCAGGGTCGCCTGCGCCTGGGAACCCCCGATGCCTGGCTGGAACGACGCCTCGGCGGAGAAGCGCTCACCGATCCGGGGCAAGCGATGTGCACGGGCGTGTACGATCCCGGTCGCGGCGACTGGTCCGAGGTCCTGGTAGAGCGCTACGGACTCGAGACCGCCTGGCTTCCGCGCATCGTGCCCACCAGCGCCCTGTGCAACGAGACACGTGCAGCCCTGCTGGGCGCTCCGGTGGCTCTGGGCGCGCGGGCCGGAGACCAGCAGGCGGCGGCCTTCGCCCAGGGCGTGCACGAGCCGGGCAAGGCGAAGCTCACGCTGGGCACGGCGGCCATGCTGGACGTCCACACCGGCGGCGCCCCGATAGCGCCGCCGCCCGGCGCGATCCCGATGCCGCTCTGGCGACTCGCCGACGGGAAGGAGGCCTGGTGCCTGGAGGCGCACGCGGCGACGGCGGGCGCTGCCGTCGAGTGGCTGGTGGCGCTGGGCGTGCTGGACCGCGCCGAGGACCTGGAATCTGGATGCGCTGGCCGGGAGTGTGCCGGACACGGGCGGGGTCGTGGTCATCCCGTCCTTCCAGGGTCTGGGTACGCCGTTCGCCGACGAGGCGGCGCGCGGGTTCGTCGGCGGACTCACGCGCGGCTCGACGCGGGCCCACCTGGCGCGCGCGCTGGTCGAGGGCCTGGCCCAGCGCTTCGCCGACCTCTGCGACGCGCTGCCCTTGAAGCACGGCCCTCTGCCCGTGGACGGCGGGCTCTCTCGCAGTGACCTGCTGTTGCAGTGCCTGGCGGATCTCTCGGGCCGCACGGTCGAGCGCGCCGCCGAGTCCGAGACGACGGCATTGGGTGCAGCCTGGCTGGCGGGTCTGGCGGCCGGGAGTCTCGAGAGTCCCGAAGCCTGTCAGCTGCTGCGCGCGGCACCGCAACGTTTCGAGCCCGGGCTCGCCGAGGATCGGCGCAAGGCGGCGCGCGAACGCTGGGGGCACGTCCTGGAACGCGCGCGCAGCCGCCCGCTTGACGAGAGCGCGGCATCCGCGTAGAACGAGCGCAGGGTGAGAGGCGGCGAGACGCGCGCAAGGCTCCTGCGGCTGGCGTGCCTGTTGGCATGCGGGGTCCCCGGCGGGGCCTGTGAGCCGGCGGCGCGCGAAGCCACGCAGCCGGTGCGCCTGGTCGAGCGCTTTAACTCCGACTCCCTGCACGGCCCGCGCGCGCCCACGGAGGCGACCGCTCCCGTCGAGTGGCGCTTCGCCGATGTCGCGTCGGGCTGGGGGGGGCGGATCTGGGAGTGCGCGAGCTGCACAGAGAAGGCGCGCGCCTGGTCGGCGTCGCCGACAGCGCGGCGCCGCTGCTGCTCCTGACGCGCGTCGGGGACCTCGGTTCGCACGCCCGCCTTCATGCCGTCGAGGTTCGCCAGCGGGTGAGCGCCGGCTCTCGCCCGACGGCCGACACGAGCTGGAGCGCTACGACCGCGTGGAAGATCCCTTCGAGCGTCGCAACCTGACGAACCAGGCCCCGGAGGTCGCAGCGGAGCTGCTGCGTCAGCTGGAGACCTGGAGCGCCGAAGCCGAGGTGCTGAAGCTGCCCGCGGAGAACGCCGGTCTCGACGATCTGGATGCGGAAGCGCGCATGCGCTTGCTTGCGCCCGGCGACGCGGCAGAGTGACGCTGCTAGCTGGCGCCGAGCTCTTCGTGGGCGGTGCGACGCACCCGCTCCGCCAGATCGCCGAAGACCCGCTGCTTGGTGGCTGCGAAGGCGGG
>CAMYOO010000109.1 GCA_947260035.1 uncultured delta proteobacterium | reverse complement strand
CAGCGGCCTGTCCGACGGCGCCGCCCCGAGGGACGTGGTGGAGGGTATGGGCACCCTGCTCTACGGCCTGGAGGTGGGCAACGAGTCCGACACGGTCATCGTCACCCAGACCGAGGCGCGCAACGCCGACAACGGCAGCCACCTGGACGTGCTGGCCACGCTTCAGAACCGCACCTTCTTCAACCGCATGACCGAGGTGGACTGCACCGGGCCCGGCGGCAACCCCTGCGGCGCCGTCACCCTGCACGAGCTGGAGCCGGACCCGAACAACACGGTGAGCCTGCCGCTGGCGACGCCCTACGGCATCGTGATCGACACCAACGACAACGTCGTGGTGGCCACGGCGGCGGCCTCCAGCCGCATCTTCTCCTGGGACGTGAACAACGGCTCGGGCCCGGGCAAGGTGCTGGACTCCGCGGACCTGGGTTCGATTCCGCGCGGCATCGCGCTGCACGGCAGCACGGCCTACGTACTGAACACCCTGAGCAACACCGTGAGCATCGTCACGGTCGACACCAACCCGGCCAGCGGAACGTTCGGCGACCTGAGCTGGAACCCGGCCGACGACGTCACCGTGGGCGCCGACCCCACGCCGGAGGCTATGCGCCTGGGCCGCATCGCCTTCAACGATGCCAACGCCAGCAGCACCGGCACCTTCTCCTGCGCCAGCTGCCACCCCGACGGCAACACCGACCAGCTGCTGTGGCGCATCGGCGGCGACTGCTCGCTGGCCGGCTGCGACCCGGGCGACGAGCCCCGGACCACCATGCCGGTGCGCGGACTGCGCGACACGGTGCCGCTGCACTGGGACGGCTCCCTGGGCGACCCGTTCGACAGCATCAACGGATCCGGCCAGACGGACCCGGGTCAACCGAATCCCTCCGTGACGGCCGATGGCGACGTGTGCAGCCTCACGAACCAGGAGCACTGCTTCCGCCACCTGGTGGAGGCGAGCCTCTCGGGCGTGATGTGCGTGCAGACGCCGTCGTGCCCGGTCGGCCCCTCCGGCGAGGCCGGCGCACTCACGAACGCGGAGCGCGCCAACATGGCGGTCTTCCTGGGAAGCGTCGCCTACCCGCCGGCGCGATCGCGCGCCTGGGACGACGTCCCCTCGGCCGGAGCCCTCGCAGGCTTCCAGGACTTCTTCATGGACAACCCGGAGGGCCGCGGCTCGTTCCTGAGCGGCTTGACGAACATCGACGAGCCCGAGACCTGCGCCGACTCCACCGCCGGCTGCCACGAGCTTCCCCTGGGCGTGTCCAGCAACTCGGCCGTCCTGGCCAACTTCGACGCACCCACCATGCGCGGCATGACGGACCGGTACTTCCAGTTCTCGGCGGGCCTGACCAACACGCAGGAGATGCTGCTGGGAATGAACAACGGCTTCGATCTCCAGCCCCTCATCGGGGTCTCGCTCACCAGCATCTGGCAGCCGTTCAGCCCGGACTGGAGCAACGCCATGGGCTTCGAGGAGACCCACACCTTCGGCGTGGCGTTCGCGATCTTCGACGCCGTGTACGGCGGCACCGCCCAGAACAACTTCCAGCTGTTCGAGGAGGCCAGCACGGGCTACTCCGGCGCGCTGGGACGCCAGGTCACGATCAACTCCGCGACCGCCGCCGGGGCTCCCAGCAGCGCGG
This sequence comes from uncultured delta proteobacterium, assembly GCA_947260035.1. Taxonomy (GTDB): domain Bacteria; phylum Myxococcota_A; class UBA9160; order UBA9160; family JAFDET01; genus JAFDET01. The sequence goes on along the minus strand of CAMYOO010000109.1, from coordinate 8,372 downwards.
CAGACGACCTGCTGGCGCCCCTCGAGCAGGCGGACGAACGCGGGCTGGTGAACTTGCGCGGACACGGCGTGCGGGGTTCACTCGTCGTGATCTCCTACGATCCCAGCTCCAACCCCACGAACCCGTACAAGGTCGGAGATGCTCGGCTGTCCCGAGCCGACATGATGGCTGAAGCGCTGGCCGGCGACCTTGTGGCGACGCTGACCGCCCACCTGCGCAGCGACGTGAGCGAGGCGACGCCCATGCCGCTGCTGTCGGTTCCCGGCGCCAGCTGCGGTACGCCGAACCTTCCCAACACCACCAGCAGCGATCCGCGCCTGCCGGAGCTCAGCTCCGGGAACCTGAGCATGGCGCTGGAGAGCAAGTACGTGACGGCCGCCGACGAGGTCTACCTCGACGGCGCGCCGGCGGGTCCGGGCTCGGGCATCGTGGTGACCGGAAGCACGCCGGTCTGCAGCGACGCCATCACGCCGGACGAGATCACGGTGACCCTGCCGTCGCTGCCCTCGGACGGAGCCCACGTGGTGCAGATCCGCACCGGCGGGCTCCTCAGCAACGAGCTGCCGATCTGCGTGAACCAGTGCGACATGCCGTAGCGGCCTGACCCGGTCGGCCCGAAGCATGAAGCGGCCCGTCACCCTGCGGCGGGCCGCTCTGCGTTCCGGCTCGATCGCCGCCCTGGGGCTACTGCTCGGCTCGCCGGCCGCGGCGGGCGAAGCGCCGGCGCCGCTCCGCGTCGTGGTCGTCGCGTCCCACCACCACGTGCTCCGCCACTGGCTCGCGGCCGCAGACGAGGGGCGGATCCCCGCGCACGCCGTGAGCGTGGTGCACTTCGACGCGCACCCCGACCTCAGCGTACCGGCCCGTCCGATCGAGCGGGCCTGGCGAGACGCACCGCGCGCCCTGGTGGCGGCCAGCGACATCGCCAGCTTCCAGCTCAGCGCGGTATGGGTCGGGCTGGTGTCCCGCGTGGTCTGGGTACGCCCCGAATGGGCCCGACAGCTTCCCGACGGCGAGCGCCGCTTCCAGCTGGGGGCCCTGCACGATGGTCGGCTGCGGGTCGACGACGAGAGCGACTACTACGTGCTCGACGGTTCCTGGGCCCCGCTCGCTTCCCTGCGCGACGCGCGGCCCGTGGCGGTGCGTGTGCTCTCGCTGGCCGAGGCGGCCCGCGGACTGGGCGAGCTCGCGGCGATCCTGGACATCGACCTGGACGGCTTCGCCACCCGCAATCCGTCGGCCGAACGCGTGCGCGCGGCCGGCGTTTCCGAAGCCGACGCGGAGCGACTGCGCGAGATCTTTGCACCCGAGCGTCTGTCACTGGGCGCGACGCCCAGCGACCGCGTGGCATCCCTCGAGCGCCTGCTCGAAGCGGTGGGCGATGCCGCCGGCGGTGGGCTGCGCCGGCAGCTGGGCGCCGCCTGGACTCTCTGGCGCCTGGGACTCGGCCCGCTCGACCTCTACCGGCTCTGGCGCATCGTGAGCGACGCCTCGGCCGGCGGGCTGCCCCTCGACGTGCTGTTGGAGGAAGGTCGCAATCTGGTGGGAATCCCGGAGCGCCGGGCCGACCCGGCCGAGATCCGCGCCACCGCCCACCAGCTTGCCGCCATGCTGAAGAGCAGCGCACTGCGCCCGGGATTGATCACCATCGCCCGTTCGGTGCGCGATGGATACACGCCGCGCGAAGCCTGGCCGGCCATCGAGCGTCGGACCCTGGCGGCCTTGCGCGAAGCCCTGGGGCCCCTCGACGTGCGCTACGATCGGGGGCTGGGCCCCGCCCCCGGCACGCGCCCCAGTGCCAGCGCAGCCAGCGCCAGCGCGATCAGGGCGACCAACACCGGGGCGTCGCCGTAGCGAGCGAAGAGCGTCGAGGTGTCGGTCGCCGCCACGTCCGCCTCCAGAACTCCCTCGCGAAACAAACCCAGCTCCCGCAGCACGCGGCCCGACGGGTCGATCACCGCGCTGATTCCGGTGTTGGTGGCGCGCACGATCCAGGTGCGAAGCTCGACCGCGCGGAAGGGCGCGTGGGCCAGATGGGTGCGGGCGAAGCCCGTCCGCCCGAACCAGGCATCGTTGGACAGGTTCAAGAACAGCTGCGCGCCCTCGCGCCGAAAGCGGCGCAGCAGATGCGGGTAGGTGATCTCGAAACAGATGGGCGCAGCGAGTGCGACGCCGCTCGTGCGCAGCAGGCGCGGCTCCGTGCCCGCCACGTAGGGATCGCCTGCCGTCAGCGGCCCCACGAAGGGCTCCAGCCAGCCTAAGATCCCGCCGCCGGTCTCGGAGAACGGCACCAGGCGCTGCTTGTCGTAGATCTGCAGCCCGGACGCGCCCGGCTCCAACAGGATCACCGAGTTGCGCGGACTCCCGCCGTCGTAGCGCGGTGCACCGGTCACCAGCGGCGTTCCGGTCTCCTCCACCAGCGCGTGCAGCCGGCGGGCCAGCGCCGGCGTGCGATCCAGGTCCACGTCCACCGCCGTCTCGGACCAGACCACCAGGTCGACGGGCGCTTCGGCCACGCGGCGGCGCGTGATCGCCGCGTGTCGCAGCGTGTTGCGCTCGGCCGAGCCGGTCTGGAACTTCTCGTTCTGCGGCACCGACGCCTGCACCGCAGCGATGCGCAGGGCGCCTGCGCCTGGCTCCGAGGCAGGCCGATGGGGCAGCGCCCAGAGACCGGCGAGCACCCAGAACACCAGCGGAGCCAGCAACGGCGCGGCGCGGCGCCGGACCAGCGCCGTACCCAGGCCGGCGCCGGCCAGCGCCACGCCGAAGCCCGGCGCCCAGACACCACCCAGCTCGGCCGTCTGGATCGCGGGCGGAACGAACGCCAGCGGGTGCGCGCTCAGCACCCAGGGCAGCCCGAGCGGCTCGGCGCGCAGCCACTCGCCCAGCGTCCACAGCGATGCAAAGAGCACGGGGGCAGCGACGAGCCGCACTCGGGGCCGCAGGCCCGCGTAGAGCGCCGCAGTCGCAGCCGGCACCAGGGCGTACACGCCCACCAGGAGCACCGCAAACGCCCAGGCCGCTGGGCGCGATACCCCATACTCCGCAGACAGCGCGTGAAGCAGCCAGCGCACGATGATCAGGGCCATCGCCACCGCGTAGATGTAGACGAAGGCGAACACCGCAGCGGCCCGCCGCTGCTCGGCGAAGACCACCAGGGGCGCCAGCATCGCCAGCGCGCAGGGCCAGACCGGACGCGGAGGATGGGCCCAGACGGTCAACGCCACCGCGGCGAGCACGAGGGCGGCGGCGGACACGAGACGGCGAGGTGCGAGTGCGCTCATCAGCAGGCCGGCTCGATTCTAGCGGCGTCGGCCCTGCTTGCGGACAGCGATGTGCGGTAGCCTCGCTCGCGCTGCGGGCGCGGACGGAGGCGGGGGTCGGGGCATGAGCGAAGTGCTTCCCAGAGGCGAAAAGCTGCGCCGCGCGGTGCAGTGGGTGTCCGATCGACGGCGCGAAGCCCCGGGCGCGCCCAGCGGCCCGCTCCTCGACGAGGCCATGAGTCGATTCGACCTCTCCCCGCGGCAGGGCGAGGCACTGGTGGAGCTGCTTCGCGAACGAGCCGGAGGGAGCCGGTGAGCCTGTCCACGCGGGTGCTGCTGGGCCTCGCCCTTGGCATCGTGGTGGGCCTCTTCTTCGGGCCGTCCGTGGGGTTCCTGGGCCCGGTCGGCGACGCCTTCATCCGCCTGCTCCAGATGACGGTGATCCCGTACATCGTCGTCTCGCTGGTTGGAGGACTCGGAGCCCTGACCTACGCAGACGCCGCGCGCCTGGCACGCGCCGCGGGCGGCTTCCTGCTCGTGATCTGGGGCATCGCGATCCTGACCGTGCTGCTGGCGCCCCTGGCCTATCCGGCCTGGCCGTCCGCCTCGTTCTTCAGCCACAACCTGGTCGAAGCGCGCGCGGAGCTGGACATCGTCAGTCTCTACATCCCGGCCAACCCGTTCCACGCCCTGGCCGAGGCCATGGTGCCCGCCGTGGTGGTCTTCACCCTGGCGATCGGAATCGCGCTCATCGCCGTCGAGCGCAAGGCGGCGCTGCTCGAGGTCATGGCCACCATGACCGACGTGCTCACCCGGGTGATGAACTTCGTAGTGGGCCTGGCGCCCTACGGCGTCTTCGCGATCGCAGCCAGCGCCGCAGGCACCATGCACGTGGACGACGTGCGCGGCCTCCAGGTCTACGGGGCAGTCTACCTCGCGCTCGCCTTGATCCTCGCGCTTTGGACCATCCCCGCGCTGGTCGCCGCGCTGACGCCGTTCCGCTACCGCGAGATCGTCGTCGACACCCGCGATGCACTGGTCACCGCCTTCGCCACCGGCAGCGTATTCGTCGTGCTGCCGGTGCTGGCGGAGCGGGCAAAGACGCTCGTCAGCGGCGAAAACGGAGGCGATACAGATACGGACCACATGGTCGATGTCATCGTCCCCACCGCTTTCAACCTGCCCAGCACGGGCAAGCTCCTGGCGCTCTCCTTCGTGCTCTTCGCCGGCTGGATCTCCGGCGTTGCCATCTCGGTCTCCCAGTACCCGACGTTCGCGGCCTCCGGTCTGGCGAGCTTCGTGGGCAGCACGCTGATCGCGATCCCGTTCCTGCTCGACCTGTTCCGGATCCCGGCCGACACGTTCCAGCTCTTCGTGATCGCGGACCAGGTCGTGGGCCGGCTGGGCGCGCTGCTGGCCGCAGTGCACATCCTGGCGCTGACGCTGCTCAGCGCCAGCGCGTTGTCCGGACGACTGCGGGTGCGGCGTCGTGCCCTGTTGCGCTGGGCCGCGATTACACTGCTGCTCACGCTGGGAGCGCTGCTCGGAATCCGGGTCGGCTTCGAGAAGGGCGGCAGCCCGCACGACACCTACGATGTGTTCGCGAAGCGCGATCTTCTGCTGCCTCCCGCGTTGGTCCGCGTCCGGGAAGACACGCCCAGTTCCATGGCGCCCGAGCCCGCGGGCGCCACCTTGCAGCGCATCCGCCGGCGGGGAAGCCTCCGCGTGGGCATCCCGCCGGATTCTCTGCCGTATGCCTTCTACAACGCCGATGGCGGCCTGGTCGGCTTCGACGTGGAGCTGGCCCATACCCTGGCCAACGATCTCGGCGTGTCCCTCGAGATCTCGATCGCAAGCGTCGAAAGGATCGAGCAGCTCCTGGATGGGCGGCACGTGGACGTGATCATGGGGGGCCTCCTGATGACGCCGGAGCACATCGAGGCCGTCGGGATGACCCGGCCCTACCTGCAGGAGACGCTCGCGTTCGTCGTGCGGGACTACCGACGCAAGGAGTTCCAGGCCAGCGAAGCCGTGCGTGAAATGGAGGGCCTGCGCATCGCCTCCCTGCCCATCGAGTACTACGTGCGCAAGCTCGGCGATGCCCTTCCCGACGCGACCATCGTGTCCGTGGACAGTCCGCGGGAGTTCTTCGAAGCCGAGGAGGGCGAGTTCGACGCCCTGCTGCTGACGGCCGAGGCAGGCTCCTCCTGGAGCTTGATCTACCCGAGCTTCACGGTGGCCGTGCCCGGGCCCCGACCCGTGGCCATTCCCCTGGCCATGGGCGTACGCCGCGGGGACGAGGCGATGAACGACTTCCTCGACCAGTGGATCCGACTGAAGCAGGCCGAGGGCATCACCGACCGGCTGTACGACTACTGGATCATGGGCAAGAAGCCGGCCTCGAAGCGCGAGCCTCGCTGGTCCGTGATGCGCAACGTTCTAGGCTGGGGTATCGAACCCGAGCCACTGGAGGACCAGTCATGAGCACGCCTTCCCTTTCCGAGACGGTCAAGACCAGTGCCACTCAGATGACGCTGTTGGGCGTAGCCCTGATAGTGCTGGGTGTCGCGGCCCTGAGCGCCCCCTTCATGACCGGCGTGGCGGCCGCCTTGCTGGTGGGCTGCCTGGTGCTGGCCGCGGGTGCGGTTCAGTGCGCCTTCGCCTTCCAGGCGCGATCCCTGGGCCGGGGCATCCTGTCCTTCCTGCTGGGCGGAATGACCGTGCTGTGCGGCCTGGTGATGGTGGCGCACCCGCTCCTGAACCTGAGCTTCCTCACCCTGGCGCTGGCGGCGTGGTTCGTGGTGACCGGCGTCTTCGAGATCCTCTATGCCCTGCAGCTGCGGCCGCTGCAGGGCTGGGGCTGGACCGCCCTGGGCGGCGTCCTGTCCGCGCTGCTGGGCGCAATGATCTACAACCAATGGCCGCTGTCCGGCGCATGGGCCGTGGGCATCCTGGTAGGCATCAAGGTGCTGTTCCTGGGCGTCACCATGCTGGTGCTGGGAAGGGCCGCACGCGGGCTGACCGCGCACGCGCAGGCCTAGGCGCTCACGAGGTGCAGGGCAGCCCGGGCCGTCACACCAGCGCCGCACCGCCGCCGAGCGCCCGTCGGCCGGGCACGTGAACGCGAGCCGTCCGGGGCGGGACGCGCTGGCGCGTGCGCTCATCGTGGTGGGCTGCGTGCTCCTGGTGATGGGCAGCCTGGCGCTCTGGGCGGAACGCAGCTTCATCGACTCGCGGGGCTTCGCGGCCCGGGCGAACGCCACACTGGAGCGCGAACCCGTGCGGCGGGCGCTGGCGGACGTGATCGCCGATCAGATCCTGGAGCACGGCTCGGCCGAGCTCGTCACGGTGCGCCCGCTGCTGGAAGCCGCGGCGGCGGAGGCAGTGCGCACTCCGCCGTTCCGAGCTGTCTGGCAGACCGGGATGCGCGAGGCCCACGCCTCCTTCTTCGCCGGCGACGAGGCCTTCGTCCTCCAGCTCACCGACGTGATGATCCTGCTCACCGCGCTGCTGGAGAAGCTGGACGAGCAGTGGGTCGGCACTCTACCTGCGCAGCTGCGGAACGAGCTGACGATCTTGCAGCGCCGGGACTTTGCGGCGGAAACCCTGGCGTTGGGCGCACAGGTGCGGTTCCTGGCCTGGCTGCTGCCGGCGCTGGCGCTCCTGATGCTGGCGGCGGGGGTGGCCGCGGCGCGCCGGCGCGCGGCGGCGCTGGCACAAGTGGGCGTCGGCAGCGCGCTGTGCGGCGTCGTCCTGCTGGGCGTGCCCTTCATCGGGACGGAGCTGACCGCCACGTTCTGGGCCGGCAGCGACTACGCCGACGCGGCCCGCGCCGTGGCCGAGGTCTACGGGGCCGGGCTGCAACAGGCCGCGGCCGGGATGGTCGCGCTGGGCCTGGCGCTGGCCGTGGCGGCCACCTCGGGCGCACGCAAGCTGGACGTGAGGCCGCTCCTGCGCACCCTGGGGGCGCGCTGGAACGCAGCCGCGCATCCGCCGGCGCTCCGCGTCGCCCGCGCGTTGCTGGCGCTGGCCGTCGCGATCGCGTTCATCCGTCACCCGGACCTGGCGCTGCACGTCGGCGCAGCGGTGATCGGCTTGCTGGTGCTGGCGTGGGCGCTTGCCGAGATCCTCGAGGTGGCCGACCCGGACCCGGGCACGTCGCCTCGGGAACGTCCCGCGGCCGCCGCCGTGCTGGGCCATGCCTTTCGCTGGGCGCTGCCCCTGGCGGTGCTGATCGCCCTGATCGTGCTGGGCGTGCGCGCGCCGCGCAGCACATCCCTGGCGCCGCTCGTCTGGAGTGAGCCCGATGCCTGCAACGGCAGTCCCCGGCTCTGCGACCGCAGTCTCCCGGACGTCGCCCTGCCGACCGCCCACAACGCCATGTCCGCTTCGTCGGAACGCGGCTGGTTCTTCGCGTCCCACGTGGGCGGCATCGGAGACCAGCTGGCGGCAGGCATCCGCGGCTTCCAGATCGACGCCTGGTACGGCGTCCCCGTCGAAGGCGGAGTGCGCACGGACCTGTTCCACGCCGATGACCGGCCCAAGCTGGTGGAGGTCTACGGCGAGGAGTTCGTCGCCTCCCGCGATCGCATCGCCGCGCGCATGGGCCTGGCCGGCGACGGAGTCGAGCGCGAGGTGTACCTCTGCCACGGGTTCTGCGAGCTGGGTGCGACCCGGCTGGCGGACGCCCTGACCCTGATCCGCGACTTCCTCATCGCCAACCCCCGCGAGATCGTGATCGTGTTCGTGGAGGATCACGTTCCCGCGGACTCGGTGTCCGCGGTGTTCATCGAGGTAGGTCTGGAACGGCTGGCCCTCACCCACCGCGCGCAGGAGCCCTGGCCCAGCCTGGCCGAAATGATCGAACGAGATCGGCGCCTGCTGGTGATGGCGGAGAACGACGGGGGCGGCCCCGCCTGGTACCACGCCGGCTTCGAGCTGGCCCAGGAGACACCCTATTCCTTCCGCTCCCCCGAAGACCTGAGCTGCCAGCCGAACCGCGGCCTTCCGGAGAGCCCGCTCTTCCAGCTCAACCACTGGATCGAACGGGTCACCCCCTCGCCGGCCGACGCCGAGATGCTGAACCGCTACGAGTTCCTGCTGCGCCGG
>CAMYOO010000108.1 GCA_947260035.1 uncultured delta proteobacterium | reverse complement strand
GATTCAGGTGCCGTTGGCGAGCGAGGAGCCAGTAGAGCAAGAGACAGAGGGGCGGGGGAACCTCGGGTGCTCACGCCTCGCATTCGGGGTAGAGGCGGAGCCGGAAGGCTCCGCCTCTCTTGTTTCTGGGGCCGGCGTCAGTCCGCCGCCGGAGCTTCTTCGGGGGCGGGCGCGTCCTCGGCCGGGGCCGGGGATGCTTCCTCCGCTGCCTCCTCGCCGCTCGCGGAGGGCGGCGGGCCCTCGACGATCTCCATGTCCTCGGGGATGCTGAACAAGACCCCGCGGGGCAGGAGGTCGCGGCGCCACTCGTCGTACTTGATGGCGATCTCGAGCCTCCCCTTGTGGAAGATCCCGAGCCGGAGCGGCGCTGCGGTGTCGCGGTGGCTCGACACGAAGAGCGAGTAGTCGCCGAAAGCGACGCTCTGCTCCCGGACCTCGATACCGTCCTGAACCGAGTCCTGGCTCTCCGTGGCCCCGTAGCGTGTCAGGAACTCGGGCTCCTTGCCGAACTCCAGCCCCAGGAGCTCCGGCGGGAAATCGCTCCGTACCAGGTCGTGGCGGACTACCGGGGTGCGGAACACGAACGTCGGACCGGGGTCGAGGCCGTGGTAGGCCTTGTTGGCCGACGTGTCGATGAAGAACGAATGGGGCTCGCGAACCAGCACCACGTCGCCGTTGGCGAACTCCACGCGCCCGTACTGGTTCCCCAGGCGGTAGATGGTGACGGGCTGGCCTTCCCACGCCCGGTACTCCACCCCCGGGGACACGTCGCGGAGGCGGACCATGGTCATCCGCGGCATGTCCAGCTTCGGCGGGGGAGGGCCGGTATCGGGCATCCCGCAGGCCGAAAGGAACACGAAGATCAGGAAGATCGCAGGGCGCTGCTTCATGGTGGGACCTCTGGGCGGGAGCATCGGCCGACGTTCTAGCAGCTAGCGTGCCATTTGCCCCCCGGGCTGGGCGCAGGAGCAGTCGTACCCGCAGTGCGAGGGCTGTTTCGAGCGGGGTGGAGGCCCCCCAGCAGTCCGGATTTCCCAACACGCATATTACCTGCGCCAGGCACCGCAAGTGCCCGAGAAGTCGAGTGAATCCCCGCAGCCGGGGGCTTCGGGGCGTCCTGCGCCTGTCCGGGTTTCCGAACGCGGGCGACACCAAGTCCGCTCCGAGGGCACTCACCCTTTGATTTCATTGAGGTTTCAGGCACGGCACAGGGCTTGCTTTGAATCGGGGCAACCGCGGGCTGGAGTCCCGCCGACCGCTAGGTCGAGTGTGTAAACCCATTTTGAGAGGAACTAAACCATGAGAGCTCCGTTCAAGCTCCTCGGCGCCGCGATTGTGGCGTCCCTGGCGTTCGGCACGGGCGTAGCCCAAGCCGACGTCTTCGTGACGGCGACTGCTGATAAGCAGAAGCAGGTTACGGTCACCAAGAACATCCTTATCGATAAGCAGGTGTTCGTGTTCGCGACCGTATTCACCTTCAACGATGCGACGTCCGAGCAGGACATCTTCTCCAATCAGCGGAATCAGTGGAATTACGCTGAGGACGAGGGTTCCACGGCCCGGAACGACATCATCGGCTCGTTCGACGACGCGAGCGGTGAGCAGGCCACGATCCAGAACAACGGCTTCAACAACAACAACCTGAACACGGATTCGCTGAGCTACGCGAACTCCCCCCTCGGCGCTAATGGGGGAGGCGTGTTCTCGGACGCCGAGGTCAATATCGAGCAGATCAACGGGCTGACCGAAGATCCGCCGGATCCGGGTCAGCTCCCGGAGGACTTCGACGGGCGGGGCGTCAACGTGTTCGAGGTGATCGAAGGCGCGACCTACGACAACAACATCGATGCTTCGTTCAACGGTGCTGCTGGCGTAGCGAAGACGATCCAGGAGAACGGGTCGAACAACAACAACTTCAACGGTGTGGCGATCGCCCTGGGCGATTACACGACCTTCGCACTGGATGAAGTGAATGCCGGCCAGTTCAACAACTTCAACTTCGCTGACGTTCGCGATCTGAACCGGACGAACACGATCAACGCGTCGTTCGTCGGTTACAACGGCATCGTGGCGACGATCCAGAACAACGGGTCGAACAGCAACAACGCCAACTCGAGTGCCATCTCGGCGAGTCTGACGAACCCGCCGGTGCCGGGTACTCCGCCCGTCGGGAACTTCGCTCCGTAGAGTTCTCGATTCGGCTGAACCGACCGTCGGGTCGGGGGCGGCCAATCCGCCTCCGACCCGACTTCTCCTTGGAGCCCCGATGACCCCTCGCCCCCTCCAGCCGCTGCCCCGCACGCTCCGCGCCTGCGCGGCTGGTCTCCTCTTGGGGGGGCTCTCCACGGCCTGCACGATTCCGCCGCCCTCGCCCAACCAGGGCAACGTCATGCAGGTCGGACCCGGACGTCTCATCGACCAACGGGTCGTCACGATGCGTGAGCAGAAGTGGCAGAACGTGGTCCGCCAGCGGCGCGACTTCAGCTGCGGCGCAGCCGCGCTCGCCACCCTGCTGAATTACCACTACGAAGACCAGGTCCGCGAAGGCGAAATCATCGAGTACATGCTCGTGAACGGAGACCAGGATCGGATCCGGACCGAGGGTTTTTCGCTACTCGACCTGCAGGACTATGCGCGCTCCCGGGGCTATCAGACCCAGGGCTACCGGATCCCGGCCGACGTGCTGGAGCGGCTCGCCAACCCGGCGATTACGCTGGTAACGACTCGAGGTTACTCGCATTTCGTGGTGTTGAGGGGCGCGCGCGACGGCTACGCGTACCTGGCGGATCCGTCGCTGGGGCTGCGAACCCTGCGCATGGACGAGTTCGAGAACGAGTGGCAGGGCGTGGTCTTCTTCGTCGCGGCGCAGCGCAACAGCACGGATCCGTCCCCCCTGGCCATGCTGGGCGGGAAGATGGGGCCCACCGAAAGGGTCCGGGAGCTGGATTCGATCGGGCTGAGGAGCGTGCGCGTGATCAACTCGAGGGAGTTTCGGTTTTGAGCGGCGTCCAGGATGGGAGGCGCTGGAATTCATGGCGGTGCAAGCAGTTTCTGCTTGAGTCGCGCGTCGGAGTGACGATATGATTAGACAAGTTCGGGCCTTGTTCGTGCTGGTTGCCTTCGCTCTGATGCCCGTGAGTCCGGCGCTGGGTGAGGACGATCTGCTCGGAGAGAGCTTCGAGGTTTTCACCGGGATTCCCCGCGAGGCGGCGATCCCGTTGAGCGATGATGAGCTGGACGGCCTTCGCGGCCGCTACTTCGAGGTCTTCTTCGGAGTGGAGTTCTTCGGACGAGCCGCTGTGGATGGTTCGATTGACTCGACCCTGAGTGTGAACGTGAACTTCTTCGACCCCGCAAGCGGCGCCATCCAGACCGGAAGCCTCTCGTTCCCGGATTCGGGAGCCCCCACGGGTCCCGGTGGGGCCCCGATCAACCCGAACGGCAGCACCGTGGCTGACGTCACCAACCCGATCACCGGCGACGTATTCCGCGTGGGCAACACCATCTCCAACAGCCTGGGCGGGGGCGGCACGGCCCAGATCATCCAGAACAACGGCAGCTTTACCAACATCAAGAACATCGCGATCACCAACATCGCGGTGCTCAACGTCACCGATGGCGAGCTGCCGGCCGCCCGGGCCGCCCTGAACTCGTTCTTCGGGTTCGGGCAGTAGATATGTGGGGAGGGCCGTGAAGCGCTTCTTCTGGTTGCTGACCGCCCTCCCGTTCCTGTTCCCGTCCTACGCCGCTCTCGCCGCTGGCGACGCGTCGGAGGCCGGCGCGGCGCCCGAGGCCGCTGCCGCCGACCTGGGCCAGGAACTCGAGTCGCTCCGGCAGTTGGTCGAGAAGCTGCAGGCCGACCGGGAGGCCGACCAGGCCGAGATCGAGCGCCTGCGCGAGTCCGTGGAAACCCTCGAGGACGGTCAGCTCCGCACCTACCGCGGGACCGCCGCCGGACCTGGCGCCGGGGATGCGGGAGGCGAGGAGATCGGCACCGACAAGAAGGAAGACCGCGAGTACCAGCGCGCCGAGCGGCGCGTGCTGGAGCAGCGGCGCGGCGTGCTGCTCCCGGCGGGCCAGCTGCTCTTCGAGCCTGGCTTCCAGTACACCAACATCTCGCGCAACCGGGTGCAGCTGTCGGGATTCTCCCTGATTCCGGCCATCATCATCGGCCGCATCGACGTGGTCGAGATCGACCGCGACATCTTCGTGGGCTCCCTGACCAGCCGCTACGGGATCTTCAACTTCCTGGAGGCCGAGCTCACGGTTCCCTACGTGTACCGCTCGGATGAGGAGATCTTCGGCGCCACCGGGCTCGAGGAGCAGGTCAATGTGGACGGCGGCGGCATCGGCGATCTGACCGGCGGACTGTTCGCCCAGGTCCTCTACGAGAAGGGCTGGGTCCCGGACACGGTGCTGAGCTTCCGCTTCAGCGCGCCCACCGGCAAGGACTTCACGGACATCAGTCTCGATGCCCAGGGCGCGCCGACTGAACTTCCCCTGGGGTCGGGCTTCTGGGGCCTTCAGCCGGGGGTGACCTTCAGCAAGACCACGGATCCCGCCGTCGTCTTCTCCAGCTTCCGCTACACGTTCAACCTCCAAGACAACAAGAACGGCTTGAATTACGACCCCGGTGACGTGTTCGAGTTCAACGGCGGTGTGGCTTTCGCGCTCAACGAGCGCATCGCCATGAGCTTCTCGTACCAGCACCGCTACGGGGACAGCTTCGATGTGGACGGCGTGGACCTCCTGCGCAGCGACTTCAACGCCGGTCAGATGTTCATCGGCATGAGCTACACCATCAACCGCTGGACGGCGCTGTCGTTCAACGTGGGCTTCGGCGTCACCTCCGACGCGCCGGACCTGACCTTCGAGGTCCGCATGCCGCTGCGCATGCCCTTCCGGACGCCTGTGCTGAAGCTGCCGCGCATGCCGTGGCAGTCGGCGGAGAGCGGGATGCTTCCGCAATCCGCCATGGCGGCGAGCCGGGATCGCGAGGTCCTGCTCCACTGAGAGCGGGCCGCCCCCGCTCCCGCCCGGGGCCGAGGGCGCGGCCGAGTCGGACGCGCTGCGGAGGCGCGCTTGGGGCCTAGCGGGTGGGGCCGGGAAAGGTTTCTCGCGCCCGGTCGTACTGGTTGCGCTCGGCCCACAGGTAGTAGCCCTTCTCGCGCAGGCACTTCTCCACGGTCTCGTCCTCCTGGCCCTCGCAAACGGAGCGGTCGGTCTCGAACTGCTCGTAGGTCGTCTCCTCGCGATCCCACGTGGTGTTCGCCGCCTTCCAGTCGGGGCTCGAGATGCAGGCACCGGCGACCAGCGCAGCGGCGACCATCGCAATCCATCTACCAGGCACCCAGTCCTCCTTCCCGGATCCTTGCCGCTACTCCATGCCCACCCCCTCGGGCGGGCAGAGGGACCCCGAGGCACCGGGGTAGATTAGTGGGTTGCCCGCCACTGCGTAAGCGAAAAGCGAGTGGCTTCCCTGAAGCTGCGAAGTGCCGGAGCTTGCCGCGACTGCGGGGGGCTTCGAAAGTGTCGGCTGGGAGACGCGCCTAGCGGAGGGGGCGTGCGCGCCGCAGGGCCAGGGCCAGCAGCGCCGCAAGGGGCGTCAGCAGCGTCGCCGTGCCGGGCTCGGGGATGATCCCGAATCCACACCAGTCGGTACCGGAGTCCCCGATGCAGCCCGTGGAGGGGCTGATTCCATCCCACTCGAAGCTCTGGCCGATGTCCGACGTGGAGCTCAGGACCGCGCTGTCCTCGTTGAGGCCCGTCGCCGTGGCGGAGACCTCGACCGAGATGGTCAGGGGCTTCGACAGATCGAAGCTGATGCTCGGGGTGGTGAAGAGGCCGCCCGGAAGCGGGTCCATCGTCCCGCCTTGCGCCACTCCGTTGACCTCGAAGGCCGAGGTGGTGGTGCTGGACGCGCCGCCCGGCAGTCCGTCGGTCGTTTCACCCTCCCACAGGAAGCTGGCGTAGGTGGTGGCGGCGTCGTCGCCGAACTGGACCCGGACGCTGTAGCTGGCCGACGTCGAGGCGGGTCCCACTCCGGAAAGGATGCTGGCGCTGATCATGCCTTCCAGGAGGAAGCTGGCGGTGAAGCTGTCCATCCCGGTGCCGCCGGCGGCCTGGATGGTGTCGGTGAAGGTCACCTTGACGTCGGCCAGGCTGTCGTCGAGCGGGCTGGCGGGGCCGTCGATGCTCTGGCTGGCGAGGGCGCGGAGGATCCCGTAGCTGGCGTACGCCTCGGCGCGGGCCGTGGCGTCACCGCTGCCCTGGTCCACCACCTGGGTGCTCGTGAGCGGGAGCGAGGACGGGGGGAAGATCGACGGAAAGATCTGCGAGGTGCTGTTCTGGGACACGGAAGTGCCATCCGGCTTCTGGAGCCGGGACTTCGCCATCAGCGTCACCATCGAGGTGGCCGAGGCGGCCGAAGTCCAGCCCAGAGACACCGCTACAGCCATGCACAGCGCACCCAGCACCCGTCGTCGTATCTTCATGACGGTATGTGGTCTGGAAGACCCGGAAATGTCGCGAGTAGAGGTCTCGGGGCACCGAGCGGTTGATCCCCTGGGGGATTGCCCTGCTAGGGTTGCCTGGGGCTGGGGCCCGAGACGCGGATGGCGGCGTCCGTCGCCGCGTCGCCGGGCTGGGGGCCCACGCGGCCTCCAGGGCTCGGAGCGGGCAGGAAGTAGGTCTTGCCCAGGGAGAACTGCTCCGGCGGGATCGAGAGCGTGGTAGGGGCGCCCGAGCCGGCCGGGACCGCGTAGTCCACCTCCAGGGCATCGGGCGGGCCGGGAAGCGAGAAGCTGAGCCTCTGGTCGCCCCGGCCGCGGGTCATGATCTGGGGCTTCGCCTCCCGGAGCACCACGAGATCCGTCCCTTCGAGCTTCAGGTAGGCGATTCGGGTGATCTGGACGCCCGGGTGCCTCGAGGGCGCGGAGAGCTGGAACTGGACCACGTCCGCCCGCGCCGGTCCCGGCGCCCAGAGCGCCGCGGCCAGTGCCAGACGCCCTATCCAGGCCCGCGCCCGGCTCCGCACTCTGCTGCGCTTCACGGCGCGGCCCTCAGAAGCTGGGCAGCGTGTCGCGCGCCCGCTCCTGGGGGCTGCGCTCCGCCCACGGGAAGTAGCCCTTGGCCCGCAGGCATTTCGGCACCTGCCCCTCCGGCCCGGCCTGGCATTCGGCCTTGTCCCGCTCGAACTCCTCCTGGGTCGTCTCCGGCCGGTCCCACGTGCTCCCGGCCGCGTTCCAGTCGCCGCTCGACGCACATCCCAGCGTGCCGAGAGCCGCGGCGAGCGCCGCCCCTTGCACCAGCCGCATCATCGCTACCACCCCGGCCTCCTTCCTTCGCCAACTCCCAACCGCAGCATAGCGGTTTGGGCTTGGGAACTGGAACGTGTTACCCCTCGCAACGAGGAGGCCGCCGTCTTGGTTCCCTACGTCCCGGAGCCCGTGCTCACCCTCGGGCCCGTCGCGATCAGTGCCTACGCGGTCCTGGTGTGCATCGCCGTCGTGGTCGGCATCGAGCTGGTGTTGCGGCGCGCGCCGCGCGCCGGGATGACGCGCGATTCCGCCTCGAGCCTGGTGGGCTGGATGATCGCCTGGGGCTTCGTGGGCGCGCACGTCTTCGAGGTGGTGGCCTACCACCCGCACCTGCTGCGCACGGACCCGCTCGAGATCCTGCGCATCTGGACGCGATGGTCCTCCTTCGGCGGCATCCTGACGGGCATCGTGGCGGCGCTGGTGGTGATGCGAAGGCGCGGCATGTCTTCGCTGGAGAGGCTGCGCTTCCTGGACCTGGTCGCTTTTGCGTTTCCGTTCGCGTGGATCTTCGGCCGTGCGGGCTGCGCTCTGCGTCACGACCATCTGGGAGTCGGCTCCGTGCACTGGCTGGCGGTGTCCTTTCCCGACGGCGCGCGCTTCGATCTCGGGCTCCTGGAGATGCTGTACACGCTCCCCATCGCCGCGCTGTTCGCCTGGCTCGGGCGCAGCGATCGCCCCGCCGGCTTCTTCTTGGGGCTCTTCTTCGCGCTGTACGGTCCCATGCGCTTCTTCCTCGACACCCTGCGTACGGGGGATGCCCGCTACCTGAGCTGGACGCCGGCCCAGTACCTGTGTGTGCTCACCACGCTGGGAGGCGTGGCGCTCCTGGTGGCGGCCCTGCGTCGGCAAGCGGGATCGACGGCCGGTTCTGGGTCAGGCTCCTAGCCGCTCCACGGCGCAAAGCCGCTTCGGAACGCGACGAAGGCGCCCAGGAAGACGGCGACCTGGAGAGCCAGGAAGCCCAGGGGACCCCGCCACGAGTACGCCGTCGGCGCGGCGCCGACGGCGCGGTAGGGCCGCAGCACGGCGGCGTAGATGGCGAGGGAGAGAGCGGCGCCGGCCAGCACGTCCACCAGGAAGTGCTGCTTCACGGTGCACACTGACACGGCGATCATCAGCACGGCGGGGAGAGCGACCGCCCCCGCGGCGGGCTGCGCCTTCCAGGCGGCCAGGCCGGCCAGCACGGCGAGCGCAATGTGGAGCGACGGAAAGAGATTGAGCGGCGGGTCCCACGTGTAGAGCAGCATCACGCCCCACTCCACGAACCGCGACGAGTCCAGCGTCTCGAGGGAGGGTCGCAGCCCCATCGACGTCACCGGCCACAGCAGGAAGCAGGGCAGCGCCAGGCCGATGGCCAGGGCGAACGACAGCGCGGTGCGGCGGAAGAGCCGACGACAGCGCACGAGGAAGAGCGGCGAGAGCGCGGCCGAGTAGACGAGCACGTACACGAAGACCGACTCCGGCACGAACGGGATCCGCCCGTCGAGAGCCAGCGGCAGGGCGCGCGCCCGCGCGGCGTCCGAGGCGAAGGCAACCGCGAAGTACCCGCCCGCGAAGAACGAGAGCAACAGCAGCGTCAGCAGGGCGCGCTCCCGGCGCGCGCCACGCGCTTCCTCTTCCGAAGGCTCCCCCATGCGGCGAAGCCTAGCCTCTCGTTCGACCCCCCGAAGCGCTGCGGAGAGCTCCGCAGCCTTGGAGCTCGGCGGCTCCGCGGCCGCGTTCAGGGGCTCGTCGGAGGCGATGTGTCGATGGGTCGCTCGACGGAGGTCGGCGCCGGCTCGCCCAGCGCCCGCTCGATCTCGTCGAGGTGGGCGCGGCGGGACTCGTTCTCCTCGATCTCCACGGCGCGCGCGACCAGTTCGCGGGCCTCGGCGATGCGGCCCAGCTTGAAGTAGGTCCAGCCGAGACTGTCGAGAATGGAGGGCTCGTCGGGCGCGAGCTTCAGGGCGACCTGTAGGAGGCGCAGGCCGCGCTCGACCTCGCCGCGCTCCACCAGCAGGTAGCCCAGGTTGTTCAACGCCTCGGCCTTCGGACTCGGGGCTGCAACCGCTACCTCGTAGGCCTCGATGGCCTCGTCCTCGCGACCCAGTTCGAGGAGGGCCCCGCCGAGCAGGTTCGCGGCCTTGCTGTTGTCCGGAAAGATCTCGATCGATCTGCGAAGGTGCACCACCGCCTCCTCCGCGCGGTCCAGCCTCAGGAGTACGATCCCGGCGTTCGCTTGGATCTTGGCACTGTCCGGGCTCACGGCGAGGTCGTGGAGCGCGAGCACCCGGTCGTTGGCCCAGTCGCGGTTGCGATCGAAGGAGCGCACCGCGTGGAAGACCGTGAGCACCGCGAACACGGCGACGAAGACTCGCTGTGCGGCGCGCGAGTCGAGCCGGGTCGTGAGCGCCAGCCGGGCTCCGAGCGTCAGGGCGAGGCAGAAGCCGACCGAGGGAAGGTAGAGCAGGCGCTCGGCCATGATCGTGCCGATCCCGATCACCAGGTTCGAGATGATGGAGAAGGTGACGAGGGCGAAGCCGAGGGCGAAGAAGACCGCCGGGGCCCGGCGCAGGCAAAGGAGCAGCAGCCAGACCGCCCCGACGGCCCCCGCGATCACCCCGTAGAGCCGCGGATCCGCCGCGTGCTCGATCAGCGGAATCTGTGCCAATGAGTAGTCGTAGGAGAGGTGCAGAGGGAAGAGCAGCAGTCCGACGTAGCGGAAGCTGATCTCGAGCGCGCTGATGCGGCTCCA
>CAMYOO010000107.1:5224-15390 GCA_947260035.1 uncultured delta proteobacterium | reverse complement strand
GGCGTCGCCACCTTGTGCATCACCTCGTCGGCGATGCCCGGTCCGCTGTCGCTGAAGACGATGGCCACGGTGGGCACCGGATCGCCGTCGGGCGTCATCAGCCGATGCGCCAGGGCCATGCGGGTGGTCACCTGCAGGACGCCGCCGTCGGGTTGCATGGCCTCGAAGGCGTTGCGAGCCAGGTTGTGGAAGACCTGGGTCAGGCGTTCGGCGTCGCCGGGCAGCGGCGGAATCGAGGGGTCGTACTGGCGTTCCACGCGCGAGTTCGCGGCGATGCCGTCGTGACCCAGCAGGTCGAGCACCTCGTCCAACACCTGGTGGATGTTCACTTCGCCGCGGCGGATCTCCTCGCCGCGGGCCAGCAGCATGAAGTCCTCCACCAGGTTGGCGATGCGGTCCACCTCGCGCACGATCAGGTCCGCGGTCCGTCGCGTGCGGTCGTCCGCGGCGCGGCTGGACAGCAGCTCTCCGGCGCCGCGAATGCCGCCCAGGGGGTTCTTCACCTCGTGGGCGATGCCCAGGGCGATGCGCCCCGACCAATCCAGTCGCTCGCGCTCCGTGGCGTCGGCCTCGATCGCCTTGCGCAAGGTGGTGTCGCGCAGCACCAGCAGTGCGCCGTCCACGTTGCCCAGGTCGTCGAAGATCGGTGACGCGGAAACGTCCACCACGGCGTCCTCATCCAGGCGTCGTTCCACACGCTGGTCGCTCTCGACGGCGGCGCGCGCCGTGTCCAGCGCGGCGCGAGCCAGCCGCGCCACCGCGTGCTCGGCGCCGTGCAGATCCTCCACCGGGTGACCCGAGATCGCGTCGCTGGACGTTTCCAGGATCCGGCAGGCGGCGTCGTTCACCTGACGCAGCATGCCCCACTCGTCCACCACGATGACGCCTTCGAGCAGTGCGTCCAGGATCTGTTGCAGCGCGAAGGCCACGTCAGGCGGCCTCGCGCACGCCGAAGAAGTCGTCGGTCAGGGCCAGGATCGTGTCGAGCTCGTGGGCATCGAGCACCCGGCGCCGGAACCCGGCGCTGCCGGGCAGCCCCTTGGCGTAGGCGGTCACGTACTTCTTCAGGTTGGCGGCCAGGAGCTTGGGGTCCGGGAAGCTCTGCTCCATCAGTGCGACGTGGCGGCGCACCGTGGCGTGCCGCTCTTCTGCGGACGGGCGTCGCGGGGGCTCGCCGCGGGCCAGCGCCAGGGTCTGGGCGAAGATCCACGGATTGCCCATGGCCCCGCGGCCGATCATCACGCCGGCGGCGCCCGTCTCGCGCAATACGTCGAAGACGTGGCCGGCCAGCGTCACGTCGCCGTTGGCCAGGACGGGTGTGTCGGGGATCGCCTCCACGGCCCGGCGGATCACATCGCGATCCGACTGGCCCGTGTACTGCTGCGACCGCGTTCGGCCGTGCACCGAGAGCAGGTCGGCGCCCTCGCCGGCGGCGATGCGCGCGATCTCGGGTGCATTGACCGAGTTCGCATCCCAGCCGCTGCGGATCTTGACCGAGAGGGTGCCGGCGCAGGCGCTGCGCATGGCGCGCACGATGGCCCGCACCTGCTCGGGCTCGCGCAGCAGCGCCGAGCCGGCGCCGTTGCGGATGAACTTCTTCACCGGGCAGCCCAGGTTCAGGTCCACCCAGGAGGCGTCGAACTCCGCGGCCAGGATTCGGCAGGCCTCGGCCAGGATCTCCGGATCGGCGCCGAAGAGTTGGAAGGCCACCGGCGCCTCGCGCGGGCTCGAGGCCAGCAGCCGCCGGGTCTTGGCCCCGCGCATGACGAGGCCCTTGGCGCTCACCGTCTCGGTGAAGGTGAGGGCTGCACCCGCCTCCCGGGCGATCAGGCGGAACGCCAGGTTGGAGACGCCGGCCATGGGCGCCAGCACCAGGTTGTTCTCCAGGCTGCGCGCGGCCAGCGGCAGCGGCCGGACGAGCCCGGCCTCGACACGGAGCGTGGACTCCGCGCCTTCCGAGAACTCCCCGGATCCAATGGCTTTCTTGCCCATCGGGCCTCGCGGGCAGGGTTCTGGCTGCCCAATAATTGGGCAATCTAGCGGGCTCCCCACCGGGAGTCGACACGGCCGGGATTCCGGTAACGTGGCGGCATGCGACAGAGTCTTTCCGTTGCTGAGGCCCAGAGCCTGGTTCTCGACGAGACGGCGCTGCTGGGGATCGAGAGCGTCCCCGCCGCCGAAGCCCTCGGGCGCGTGCTGGTGGAGGCGGTGGCCTCGCCCCGGGCCATTCCGCCGGCGGACAACTCGGCCATGGACGGCTACGCGGTGCGCGCGGCCGATCTGGCGGGCGCCTCCCAGGAGGGCCCGGTGTGTCTGCCGGTGGTCTTCGAGGTGGCCGCCGGCGGCGACGCCTCGCGCACGCTCGAGGCCGGCCAGGCGGCGCGCATCTTCACCGGCGCGCCGATTCCGCCCGGCTCCGACAGCGTGGTGCGCCAGGAGGATACGGAACGGGACGGCGACCGGGTTCTCGTGCAGGTCGCAGCGTCTCTCGGCGAGCACGTGCGTCGCGCCGGCGAGGACGTGCGCGCCGGCGAGAACGTGCTCGAGCCGGGCATGCTCGTGGGCCCCGCCCAGCTGGGCATGGCGGCCGCGCTTTCGCGCACCCAGCTGGCGGTGCGGCGCAGGCCCCGGGTGGCGATCCTGTCCGGCGGCGACGAGCTGGTGGAGCCCGACGGCGACACCCACGGCGGCAAGATCGTCGCCTCCAACTCTTACTCCCTGGCCGCGCAGTGCCGCGACGTGGGCGCAGAGCCCTTCTATCTGGGCATCGCACGAGACGATCCGGCGGACATCGAGCGCCGCATCAGCGCCGGCCTGGGCGCCGACGTGCTGATCAGCTCAGCCGGTGTCTCGGTTGGCGAGCACGATCACATCCGCGCCGTGCTGGAGAAGCTGGGCTGCGCGATCCGCTTCTGGGGCGTGCTCATGAAGCCCGGCTTTCCCATGGTGTTCGGCCGTTTCGAGAACGGTCCGCTGGTCTTCGGCCTGCCCGGCAACCCGGTCTCGGCCATGGTGACCTTCGAGCAATTCGCGCGCCCGGCGCTGCTCAAGATGCAGGGGCGCACACGGCTCTTTCGCCCGACGCTGCGCGTGCGTTGCGGCGAGCAGCTCAGCAAGCGGCCCGGCCGCCTGCACTTCCTGCGCGTGGAGCTGGAGCGTGACGGCGACGAGTGGGTGGCCCGCGCCACCGGCAACCAGAGCTCGGGCGTGCTGCGCTCGATGACCCGCGCCCACGGGCTGTTGATCTTCCCCGCCGAGGCGGAGGAGCTGGCCGAGGGCGAAACGGCCTGGGTGCAGATGCTGGACGACGAGATTCTGGCCGAGGAGCGCTCGCGGCTCTGAGCATGCATGCCCCTCGCCCCGGTAGGTTGGCTCGCGTCTCCGGCGCCGTCCTCGTGGGCGGGAGCTCGCAGCGCATGGGGAGCGACAAGACCCGCCTGGAGCTGGCCGGCGTGCCTTTGGCCGTGAAGGCGGCCGCGCTGCTGACGGACTTCCTGGAGGACGTGGTGCTGGTGGGCGGCGACCCGCCGCCCGAGGCGCCGGGCCGCCGGGTGCCCGACCCGGAGGGTCCGCGCTGCGCGCTGCGCGGGCTGGTCGGCGCACTGGAGGCCGCTCGCGGCGAGCGGGTGGTGGTGCTGGCCACGGACCTTCCACTGCTCACGCCGGACCTGGTGCTGGGCCTGATCGCGCAGCCGCCCGCCGATGCCGTGGTGCCGCGCGACGCCGAAGGCAGCCACCCGCTGTGCGCCGTCTACCGCCGCGTGCCCGTGCTGGCCGCCGCCCGCGCCCAGCTGGCGGAAGACCGGCTGGCGCTGCGCGCGCTGCTCGAGGCGCTGGATACCCGTTTCGTCGAGGGCGATGCCCTGCGCGCCCTGGATCCCGACGGCGACGCGCTCCTCAACGTCAACGACGAGGCCGACCTGGCGCGGGTGCGGGCGGTGGTGGGCTAACGCGCCTCGGCGCAGCGCAGGGCGGAGGCGCCCAGGGAGAGCATGCGCATGTCGCCGAAGGGCGTTCCGGCGACGCGGTTCACCACCATGGCCACGGCCAGGTTGCGCTCCGGGTCGGCCCAGGCGCCGGAGCCGCCGTAGCCGAAGTGGCCGAAGGCCTTGGGCAGGATGCCGCGGGTGGTGCCGGCCATGTGGTAGCCGAGCCGCCAGCGCATGGGCAGCGGCACCACCAGGTCGATGCGCGTGTTCTGGATGGTGCTGGCGCGGCGCACGGTGTCGCGGGAGAGCAGGCGCACGCCGTCGAGCTCGCCGCCGCCGGCCAGGGTGGCGTAGATGCGCGCCAGCGAGCGCGCGGTGAAGACGCCGTTCAGCGCCGGCATGGGCGCGTCGTGCACGCGCTGCGAGAAGATCATCTCGAACATGCCGGGCGGCATCAGGGCTTCCAGGATGTGGCCCGGATCCAGGGGCAGGCGGAAGGTGCGCGAGAGGTTGCGCGCCATGTCGGCCAGGGGCTTCGGGGCCTCCGGCGGCTGGATCCCCGAGCGCAACAGCTGGGCCACCCGGTGGCGCTCGTGCTCGGGAGTGCCGACGTGCACGCCGTCCAGCTCCAGGGGCTCCACCAACTCTTCCTGGAGCACTTGCTCCAGGGGCTTGCCGCTGATCCGTTGGATCAGCTCGCCCACCAGCCAGCCGTAGGTGAGCGCGTGGTAGCCGTTGCGCGACCCGGGCTTGTAGGCGGGGATCATCTCCTCCATGACCTCGCGCATGTACTCCCAGTCGAGCATGCGGTCGGCGTGGTCCAGGGAGCTGCGGATCCCGTGCAGCCCGGCCTCGTGACACAGCAGCTGGCGGATCGTGATGGTGTGCTTGCCGGCCTCGCCGAACGCCGGCCAGTACTTGGCCACCGGGTCGTCGTAGTCGGCCAGGCCGCGGTCCACCAGTACGTGCAGCGCCGTGGCCACCACGCCCTTGGTGGTGGAGAAGGACATCGACATGGTGTCCTCCTGCCACGGCCGGCCCTCGGCGTCGCGCTTGCCGGTCCAGACGTCCACGACTTTCTCGCCGCGGTGATAGATGCAGACCGCAGCGCCGCCGCGACTTTGGCGTCGAAGCTGCTTCTCCAGCACGCGGGCGACATCCCAGAAGTCGGGATGCAGATGACCGTGGATCACGGGGCATAAACTACCGCGTTTAGAGCAGCGCGGCGACGATTCGATGCGTGGCGAACGAGGTTACGTACGCCAGTGTCAGCATGTACCCGAAGGCGAACGCCGGCCAACGCCAGGAGTTCGTCTCGCGACGCATCACCGCCAGGGTGGACATGCATTGCAGCGCGAACACGAAGAAGACCAACAGCGCGGCCACCGTCGGTGGATCGAAGACGGGATCGCGGCGAATTGCCTCACGCAGCGATACGGCATCCTCTTCGCCCACGGCGTAGACCTGCGCCAGCGTTGCGACGATCACTTCGCGTGCGGCCAGGCTGGCGACCAGTCCCACGCCGATCTTCCAGTCGAAGCCGAGCGGCGCGATGGCCGGCTCGACGAAACGCCCCAGCGTTCCTGCGGCACTGTGCTCCAGGCTGTGGCGAGATGCCTCGTCCGGCGAAAGGCCGGGCGGCACATCGCTGCGCGGGAAGCTGAGCAGGAACCAGAGCACGATCGAGACGGCCAGGATGATGGTCCCGGCCCGGCGCAGGAAGGCGCTGGCCGAGCTCCATACCTGGGAGACCACCAGCCGCACGGGCGGCACCCGATAGGGCGGAAGCTCCAGGGTGAAGGGGATGTCGCCGCCGGCACGCAGGGTGCGGTTGAGGACGGCCGCCGCCACCATCGCAGCCGTCGCGCCCAGCAGGTAGAGCCCCAGCAGCACCAGCCCCTGGAGCCCGAGCGGCCCCCACACGGAGGTAGCCGGGACGAAGGTGGCGATCAGCAGCGCGTAGACCGGAAGCCGCGCGGAGCAGGTCATCAGCGGCGAGACCAGGATGGTGACCAGGCGCTTGCGCGGGGAGGGGATGGTGCGGGTGGCCATGATTCCCGGCACCGCGCACGCATAGGACGACAGCAGGGAGACGAACGCGCGCCCCTCGAGCCCCACGCGGCCCATGACGCGGTCCACCACGAAGGCCGCGCGGGCCATGTAGCCCAGGTCGTCCAGCAGGTAGAGCAGCGTGAAGAGGAGCACGATCTGGGGCAGGAAGATGATCACCGCGCCCACGCCCGCCAGCACTCCGTCCGCCAGCAGGTCCGTCACCAGGCCCGCCGGCAGCGTGGCGTGAAGCCAGCCCACGGCGGCCGCTACGGCGCCGTCGATCAAGTCCATGGCGGGCTGGGCCCAGGCGAAGATGAGCTGGAAGAAGAGCACCATCACGGTGGCGAAGAGCACGGTCCCGGCTACCGGGTGGAGTACGATCCGGTCCACCGCGTCGGTGGTGCGGCTGCGGCCGGGGCGCTCGTGGAGGACCGTCTCCAGCACCGACGCCACCCAGCCGGCGCGCTCCGCGGGCTCGTCGGGCGGCAGGATGGGCGGGCGGCTCCAGTTCTCCGGCCGGCCCAGCAGCTCGCGCAGGTGGTCCAGGCCCAGGCCCCGATGGCCGATTACGCCCGCCACCGGGATGCCCAGGGCATCGGAGAGGCGGTGCAGGTCCAGGTGGCCGCCGCGGGCGCGAAGCTCGTCCACCATGGTCACCACCAGACAGCAGGGCTTGTCCAGGCGCAGCGCCTGGGCCACCAGCAGCAGCGAGCGGTCCAGGGTGCACGCGTCCACGGTGATCACCAGGCCGTCCGGGGCCCCTACGCCCGCCACGCGGCCTTCGATCACCTGGTTCACCACCGCCTCGTCGGGGCTGATCGGGGTCAGGCTGTAGGTGCCCGGCAGGTCGATCACGACCACGGAGCGGCCGTCGACCTGGGTCTCCCCCTCGCGGTGCTCCACGGTGACGCCGGGGTAGTTCCCCACCTTGGCCCGCAAGCCCGTGAGGGCGTTGAACAGGGTGGTCTTCCCGGAGTTGGGGCTCCCCAGGAGGCCCAGGCGGAGGGCGCCGGCTTGGCTCATGGGCTCAGGAGGGTAGTGGAACGACGTGGATCGCCTGGGCCTCGGTACGTCGGAGGCAGATCTGGGCGCCGCGGAGCTCATAGACGGCCGGATCCCCGAGAGGGGCGCGGCGGATGAGCTGCACCTCGGTGCCGGGGAGGAAGCCCAGGTCCCGCAGCCGGATACCCACCGGGCCGTCCAGCCCCACCTTCCGGATCCGGGCCCGCTGGCCGGGCCGCAGGGCGGTCAGGGGCTCTGTCGGGCCCGTTGACAGCCCGGTCGGTCGAGCGTTACCGTGCTTTTCGATATTGAAAACCATTTTCAATTTCAACAAGGATAACGCTCCGGCAGCCTCATGCCCATCCCCGCCTCCGCGCTCCAGCCCTCCACAGCCGACTGCCGCTGCCACTGCGGAAGCCTGCTGGCCCGCGTGGTAGCGGCCGGGGTCGAGCTCAAATGCCGCCGCTGCAAGCGGACCCACGTGATTCCGTGGGAAGACGTCGAACCCCAGCGACCCGAGGCCTCGAGCCCAGAGTCCCTTCACCGCGCCACGGCGCGGTCTCGGAGGAGCTCATGGCTCGAAGTATTGGACGAGCACTCGTAGTGCTGGGACTGCTGGCCCTGGCCCCGACAGCGTGGGGGGACGACACCGGCACGGCCGTCGCGGCGGCCGAAGGCGCGGACGACCGCGTTCGCGCTCGGGATGACCGCATCCAGGACCTGGAGCGCAAGGTGGGCGTGCTGGTCGAGGAGATCTCGCGCCTGCGCACCCAGGTGGCGGTTCCCGAGGAGCCGGAGCTCAAGAGCCACTACGGCCTGGGGCCGGCGGCCTCGAAGGTCTACGGCGTGGAGCGCGGCCTCTCCATCGGCGGCTACGGCGAGGCCAACTACCGCAACCAGCTGGGCAGCGAGGGCACGGACCGCGCCGACGCGCTTCGCTTCGTGACCTACATCGGGTACAAGTTCACCGAAAAACTAATCATGAACACGGAGATCGAGTTCGAGCACGGCTCGACCAGCAGCACCGCCAGCTCCGGCGGCGGCTCGGCCTCGATCGAGTTCATGGCGCTGGACTTCCTGCACAACGACAAGCTGAACGCGCGGGCGGGTCTGGTGCTGGTTCCCATGGGCTTCATCAACGAGGTCCACGAGCCGCCGTCGTTCTACGGCGTGTTCCGGCCCGAGACCGAGCGGCGCATCATCCCCACCACCTGGCGAGAGCTGGGCGCGGGGATCTTCGGAAACTTGACCGAGGACCTGCAGTACCGCGCCTTCGTGGTCAACGGGTTCAACGCCGAGGGCTTCTCCTCGTCGGGGATTCGCGGCGGGCGTCAGAAGGGCAATCGAGCGTTGGCCGAGAGCCTGGCCTTCGTGGGTCGCATGGACTGGACGCCCGGCGACGAGTGGCTGCTGGGCGCGTCGTTCTACGTGGGCAACAGCGGGCAGGACCAGGGCGGAATCCCGGATGCGCGGCTGATCATGTGGGACCTGCACGCCCAGTACGACAACGGGCCCTGGCACGCGCGGGCGCTGTTGGCCATGAACCACCTGGACGAGGCGGGCTCGCTCTCGCGCGCGCTCGGCACCAGCTCCAGCAGCCCGGTGGCGGAGCAGATGCTCGGCGGCTACGCCGAGGTGGCCTACGACGTGTGGCCGCTGTTCTCCGATCGCGAGGACAAGTTCCTCGCACCGTTCGTGCGCATGGAGTACGTGGACACCCAGAACCAGGTGCCCTCGGGCTTCTCGCGCAACGGCCTGAAGCGTTTCTGGCTCACCACCGCCGGCCTCCAGTACAAGCCGCACCCGAACGTGGCGCTGAAGGCGGAGTACCGGTACTACGACCCGCAGGACGGCACGATCCCGCAGGAGCTCTCTTTGGGGATGGGGTTTGCGTTCTAGGCTGTCGGCCATCGTGATCGCGCTGGCCGTGGTGGCGACTCCGCTCGCCGCCGCGGCCACCGTGTTCCTGTCGCGGACGGAGGCCATCGAGACGGCCTTCCCCACGGCGGATCGGGTGGAGGAGCAGACCTACGTCCTCACCGAGGCCCAGGTGCGGGTCATCGAGGAGCGTGCCCGCACGCGCCTGGAATCCAAGATCGTGACCGTCTACACGGGTCACAAGGACGGGGCCGTGATGGGCCACGCCCTGATCGACGTTCACGTGGTGCGGACCCAGCCAGAGGCCTTCCTGGTGGTGATCTCGCCCGACGGCCAGGTGCGCGACGTGCGCATGCTGGCCTTCTACGAGCCTCGGGAGTACCTGCCGCCGCAGCGCTGGTTCGAGCAGTTCCGCGACGAGCGCCTGACGCCTGAACTCTCCACGCGCCGCAAGATCCACTCCATCGCGGGCGCCACGCTTTCCTCGCGGGCCGTGACCGGGGGCGTGCGGCGCGCCCTGGCCCTCTTCGAAGTCCTGGTCGTCGAGGATGGGGTCGCCGCCGAACTCCCGGGGCAAGCGGGCGCCCTGGGGCGCTAGGCGTCCGCACGTGCGCTTCGTCGTCACCGGCGAGTGGAGCCGCAACCGGCTGCTCCAGACCATCGTGGTCCTGTACGTGATCTACGTCGCAGGGCTCTGGCTCACCAACGCGCTGCTCTACTTCAACAAGATGGGCCTGGCGCCATCCTCGGTGACCGCATACTACCTGGGCAACGAGGAGCAGTTCCTGCAGCCCCGCACCTACCAGGGCCTGCTGGAGGTGACGCACTTCCACCTCTTCGCCATGGGCATGTTGCTTCTGGTGCTGACCCACCTCATGCTGTTCGTTCCGGTTCGCAACGGGGTGAAGGCGTGGCTGATCGCGATTCCCTTCCTGGCGGCGGCCCTGGACGAGGGCTCGAGCTGGCTGGTGCGC
The DNA here is from genome assembly GCA_947260035.1 of uncultured delta proteobacterium. Classification (GTDB taxonomy): domain Bacteria; phylum Myxococcota_A; class UBA9160; order UBA9160; family JAFDET01; genus JAFDET01. The sequence continues at coordinate 5,555 of CAMYOO010000107.1, read as the reverse complement.
TTTGGGCACCCGGCCTTCGCCTGGCTCAAGATCACCGGCTTCCTGCTCCTGCAGGGCAGCCTGCTCGCCCTGATGGGAGTGGCCCTCTGGGCCGTCTTCCGCGGCAGCGGCCAAAACTACCGCAGCGCCGACGAATGACCGCGTTCAGGGACGTTCCTGCAAAACTGCACCCAGTACCACTCCTGCATACAGGGACGTTCCTGCACAACTGCATTGGGGGTCAGTCCTGGAGGACTGGTACTGCGTGCAGTTACGCAGGAACGTCCCTGTGTGCAGGAGTGGTACTGGGTGCAGTTTTGCAGGAACGTCCCTGAACGCAGTCATTCCTCGG
>CAMYOO010000107.1:0-5214 GCA_947260035.1 uncultured delta proteobacterium | reverse complement strand
GTGTGCGCCGGGGGCGGCGCCGGCGCCGCAGGCTTCGGGGGCGGTGGGTGAGCGGGTTGCGGTGACGCGTTATACGGTGCGCGCGGGGCGGCCTGCCATGGGGACGCTGCTCGAGCTGAGTCTGGTGATGCGCGATCCGGACCGCGGGCAGCGCGCCGCCGACGTGCTCTTCACGCGGGTGATGGAGCTGGAGCGGCTGTTCACCACCTACGCCGAAGACAGCGCGCTGAACCGGCTGTCCGACGCGGCCGGTCGCGGCGCGCAGCCGGTGGATATCCGCATGGCGCGCATCCTGGGCGAGTCGCTGGCCTACACGAGGCGCAGCGGCGGTGCCTTCGACATCACCGTGGGGCCGCTGGTCGAGCTCTGGTCCCGTTCCGGCGCGAGCGGCCGCGTTCCCAGCGACGCCGAGATTGCAGCCACCCTGTTGAGGGTGGGTCCCAGCGGGATCCACATCCGCAACATCGGGCCCACGGTGGAGCTGAAGCATCGCGGCATGCGCCTGGACCTGGGAGGCATCGCCAAGGGCTGGGCCCTGGACCGGCTGGGCGAGGTGCTGGTCGAGGGCGGCGTGCGCGACGCGCTGCTGGACTTCGGACAGTCGAGCATCCTGGCCCTGGGCAAGCCCTTGGATGCGCCGGCGTGGACGGTGGCGCTGCGGACGGGCGACGAAGGCGTGGCCGGAATCGTCTCCCTGCGCAACGGCATGGGCTTCTCGGTCTCGGGCGCGCTGGGCCGCTACTTCGAGATCGACGGTGTGCGCTACGGCCACGTCATCGATCCGCGCAACGGTCGGGCTCTCACCCGCAACGTGCAGGCCGCTGTGGTGGCGCCCGACGCAACCGCCGCCGAGGTCTGGAGCACGGCGCTCACGGTGCTGGGGCCCGAGGGACTGGCGCGGATCGAAGCCGAAGCCGGTGTCGAGGCCCACCTGCTCTTGGAGGACGGCAGCAGCCGCACCACCTCGGGCTGGGCCGAGGCCACCGCCTTCGAGCCCACTTCGTGACGCGACGCGAGCGCGTCGAACGCAACCTCCGCCTCTATCCCGTCTACCAGATCCTCCGCAACGCCTTCTTCTGGCTGCCGATCTTCTTCCTCTACTTCCTGTCGGTGCTCTCGCTGGAGCAGGCGCTCCTCCTCGAGGCGATCTACTACGTGGCGGCCGTTGCCCTGGAGTTGCCGTCGGGTTATCTGGCCGATCGCCTCGGCCGCCGGCCTACCTTGGTCCTGGCCATGCTCGCCGACATGGGGGCGGCGCTGGTCTTCGCAACCACCGGCGCCTTCGCGCCGTTCGTTGCAGCCCAGGTTCTCAAGGCCGCGGGCCACGCCTTCAACTCCGGCGCGGATTCGGCACTGCTCTTCGACTCGCTACGAGAGTTGGAGCGCGAGCCGGAGATCGGGCTGCTCGAGGCGCATGCCTTCTCCGTCGGGCTCATGGCCACGGCGGTCGCGGCCCTGGTGGGCGGCCTCTCGGCCGGCGTAGATTTGCGCATCGCCTGGCTGCTCACGGCGCTGACTTCGGTCGGCGGCCTGCTGGTCGCCCTGCGTTTCCAGGAGCCCGAGCGGGGCGAGGCGGGGCAGGGCGTGTTTCAGGCGCTGGCCGGCGTGAGCCGACGGCTGCGGGACCCGGCGCTGCGCTGGATCTTCGTCTTCGTGGTGGGCATGGTCGTGCTGAACCACGTTCCCTACGAGTTCTTCCAGCCCTACGTGGAGCTGCTGATCGGGGCCTCGGACGCGGGCTACTCGTTCACACCGGCGGTGACCGGTGTGCTGGCGGCGGCCATGGCGCTGGGCGGCGCGTTCGCGAGCCGAGGCGCCATGCGCGTGCGCGCTCGCTTCGGGGTCCGGCCCAGCCTGCTGCTGGCGATGGCGCTTCAGCTCGCGATCATCGCCTGCATGGCCGTCGCGTTGGCGCCGTGGGTGCTGGTGTTCATCCTGCTGCGCAGCACGCCCATGGGTCTGCTCAACCCGATCATGCTGGCGGAGGTGCACCCGCGCGTGGAGACCGGGATCCGCGCCACCTACCTCTCGCTGCAGAGCTTCGCCGGGCGGCTCGCCTTTGCGGTCTGCCTGGCCGTCACCTCGCGCGCAGTGGCCGGCCTGGAGACCAGCCACCAGGCCATGGCCCAGGTGCTGTGGGTCTACCTGGCCGGTGGGCTGCTGCTGGGCTCTGCGCTGGTCTGGACGGCTCGCCGCGCGCGCTAGCCTGGAGGCGATGCGCCGCGCCCACCTCTTTCTCGCCGGCATCACGGTGCTCCTCGCTGCGAGCGGCGTTCCGCGCGCCGAGGCACGCTTCGAGGGCTGCAGCGCCGAGAAGCGCTCGGCCGCGGCGGACGCCCTCGTCGAGGCGAGGGAACTAAGCGCCGCGGCGCTGGACGCGCTGCGCGATCCCCGGCGGATGCGGCGGCTGCAGCGCGGCGAATGGGAGCTCTGGCGGGTCTGGTTTGGGGAGGGAGGTGCGGAGCGCCACGCCCGGGTGGCGCGCGTGCTGGGCCGGGTGCACGCACGGCTGGCGCCGGGCGCCCGGCTCGAGGTGCGCTGCGGCGAAGCCGCCTTCGCCTGCCGCAAGGGTGCGCGGGCCTTTGCCAGCTACGGCTTCCCGTACCTGGGGCTGTGCCCGGCATTCTTCGCCGAGGGAGTGGACCGGCCCGCGCTGGTCGTGCACGAGTTGACCCACCTGACGGCGAACACGCGCGACTACACCTACGCCGACGTGCGCACACGCGACCTGGCGCGGCGCCACGCGGACCGGGCCGTGCGCAACGCCGAGAGCTACGAGGCGTTCGTGGCCGGCCTTGCAGGCCGTCGCCCGCATCGCAGGCTCAGCCGCGCAGCAGCGCGAGAACCTCGTCGTCCTCGGGGAAGCGCCCGGCCTCGTGCTTCGAGAAGACCAGGCTGCCGTCCACCTCGACGTCGAAGATGCCGTCGTCCCCCTTGTGGAGGACCGGCTTCACGGAGAACTCCTGCTCGATCTTGGCCGCCAGACCGGAGGCCCGAGGCAGGTAGTTTCAACGCACGCAGTAGGTGATCGCGACCTTCATGGCGGCCAGTCTAGCGCTTCGGTTCAGATTCCCGCGAAGAAGTCGTTGCCCTTGTCGTCCACCACGATGAAGGCGGGGAAGTCCTCCACCTGAATCCGCCAGACCGCTTCCATGCCCAGCTCCGGATAGTCCAGGACCTCGACCTTCTTGATGTTGTTCTGGGCCAGGATGGCGGCGGGCCCGCCGATCGAGCCCAGGTAGAAGCCCCCATGCTTGGCGCAGGCGTCGGTCACGGCCTGGGAGCGGTTGCCCTTGGCCAGGCTGATGAAGCTTCCCCCGTGCTCCATGAAGAGGTCCACGTAGGCGTCCATGCGTCCCGCCGTGGTCGGGCCGAACGAGCCCGACGCGTAGCCCTCCGGCGTCTTGGCCGGACCCGCGTAGTAGACGATGTGATCCTTGATGTAGGCGGGCAGCTCCTCGCCCGCGTCGATGCGCTCCTTGAGCTTGGCGTGGGCGATGTCCCGGGCCACGACGATGGTTCCGCTGAGCGCCAGCCGCGTCTTCACCGGATGGCGCGACAGCGCGTCGCGGATCTCCTGCATGGGCCGGTCCAGGTCGATCGCGACCACCTCGCCGCCCAGCGCCCCCTCGTCGATCTCCGGCAGGAAGCGCGCCGGGTTGTTCTCTAGCTGCTCCAGGAAGACACCGTCGCGGGTGATCTTGCCCAGTATCTGACGGTCCGCCGAGCACGACACACCGATGCCCACCGGGCAGCTCGCCCCGTGACGCGGCAGCCGGATGACGCGGACGTCGTGGCAGAAGTACTTGCCGCCGAACTGGGCGCCGATCCCGGTGCGCCGCGTCAGCTCGTGGACCTGTTCCTCCAGCTCCAGGTCGCGGAAGGCGCGGCCGGCCTCGTTGCCCTCGGTGGGAAGCGTGTCCAGGTAGCGGGTGCTGGCCAGCTTCACCGTCTTCAGCGTCATCTCCGCCGACGTACCGCCGATCACGATCGCCAGGTGGTAGGGCGGGCAGGCCGCGGTGCCCAGGGTGCGGATCTTCTCGTCCAGGAAGGCCAGCAGCGAGTCCGGGTTCAGCAGCGCCTTGGTCTGCTGGTAGAGGAATGTCTTGTTGGCCGAGCCGCCGCCCTTGGTGACGAAGAGGAAGTGGTACTCGTCCCCGGGCTCGGCGTGGATCTCGATCTGCGCCGGCAGATTGTTCCCGGTGTTCTTCTCCTCGTACATGGAGACCGGCGCCATCTGCGAGTAGCGGAGATTCGTCTGGGTGTAGGTCTGGTGGATCCCACGCGAGAGGGCCTCGACATCGTCGCCGGCCGTCCAGACATCCTGCCCCTTGTGTCCGTGCACGATGGCCGTGCCGGTGTCCTGGCAGGACGGGAGCACCATGCCGGCGGAGACGTTGGCGTTCTTCAGGAGCTGGAGCGCCACGAAGCGGTCGTTCTCCGAGGCTTCCGGATCCTCGAGGATGCTGCGCAGCTGGCCCAGGTGTCCGGGCCGGAACAGGTGGGACACGTCGCGCACGGCCGCGGCGGCGATCTGCTGGAGTGCGGCATCGTCCACCTTGAGGATCTCGCGTCCGTCGAGCTGGACCGTAGACACGTGGTCGCTGGTGAGCTGTCGGTACTCGGTGTCGTCGTGGCCGAGCTCGAAGAGGGGCTGGAACCGGAAGTCGCTCATGGGGTCTCCTCGGCGCCGAGAGTAGCAGTCCCCTCGACGACGAGGGTTCGCGCGGGGCCGCGGGCCTGTTGGTAGGTGCCCGTCTCCGGGTCGAACCACGGGACCGCGACTTCCGGGAGCCCGATGCGTCCGGGCCTGCGCGGCACGATCCGGAAGCGGAAGGTGCGCCGTGCCACGAAGTTGCGGTCGGCGTCGATGTCGGTGGTGGGCGGCTCGGCGAACACGTCCACGCCGGGCAGGCTGTTCTCACGCAGCGGCGACACGGCGTTCCAGACGTTTCCGCCGCCGCGCACCAGGATCCAGAGCTGCGCCGTCTGTCCCACGGCGATTCGCTCGGGCACCAACCGGGTGGTGATGCGCACCGCGCCCACCAGCCCGGTGAAGCCCGGCGGTCGGCCCGCGAGCGGAAGGGGCAGGACCTCCAGGCTCGCTCCCGCCACCTCGACCGGTTCGCCGTCGCAGTCGAGGCTGGCGGCGGGGATCGCCAGCCGGCCGCTGCGGGCCGGGAAGAGGGCGCGGCGCTCTCGCGAGGCGCGCCA
>CAMYOO010000106.1 GCA_947260035.1 uncultured delta proteobacterium | reverse complement strand
CGGCGCCGGCCAGCGCGCCACCAAGGAGCTGGTCGCGAACAAGCACCTGGCCGTGATCCGGGCCGGCGACGCGAAGTCCCCCTACGCGAAGCTGTCCGCCGCCGACCGCGCGACCCTGGTGAAGCACATCGAGGCGCTGGACGCGGCTTCCGGCGTGATCCTGGAGGCGCCCGCCAGCGTAAAGCCCGGCGAGACCTTCGAGGTGATCGTGAGGGTGACCGGCGGCGCCGGGCCCGTCGTGGGCGTGGGGCTGGTGGACCGCGCGCACCGCTGGTACGCGCGCCCGGCGCCCTCCGTGGGCTGGCAGGTGGCCGGCCCGCCGGTCGTCAGCGCAGCCGGTCAGGAGAAGACCGACTGGCTCGACAAGCGTCCCGCCGACATGGGCCGCAATCTGTCCTTCGTCAACGTGACGGGGATCCGCTCGGACGCCGCACAGAGCTCGTTCGCTACGGCGCAGGTGACCTGGACGCTGCGGGCCCCCAAGGAGATGGGTGAGCTCCCCCTGGCCGCCGTGTTCCTCTATGGGACCGAGAAGGGCTCCCCGCTGGGCACGGTGACCGATCCGCTGGGCCGCAAGAGCAATGTGGGCGGCCTCGGCGCGGGCTCGGGCAGGGTGGTCTTCACAGACGTGAAGCTCATTCGTGTCGAGTCCTAGGCGGACGAGCCCCTACGCTCGCCTACGGCTCGCTGCGCGCGCCGCATTCACCTCGGGTGCATGGCCATGCGGGGTGGCGGAGGCGGCGCAGGTAGTCGTCGAGCTCGGCTTTGATGCGGCCGGAGAGCAACACGACGCCGGGCAGGTTGGGGAAGGCCATGCCCAGGATCATCAGATCGGAGAAGGTCACCACCTGATCCAGCTGCGAGACGGCGCCGAACCAGGCGAAGCCCAGGAAGATCAGCTTGTACCAGAGGCTCGAGCGCTCACCGAACAAGTGGCTCCACGAGCGCTCGCCGTAGTAGCTCCACGAGATCATGGTGCTGAAGGCGAAGAGTGTGGCCGTGAAGGCCAGCAGGATCGGGAACCAGGGGAAGACCGTGGCGAAGGCCCAGGAGGTCATCTGGATGCCCTCGCCGGCATCGGCTGCAGCGTGGGCCCCGGTCACCACGATCACCAGGCCCGTGGTGGCGCAGACGATGATGGTGTCGATGAAGGGCTCCAGCAGCGCCACCAGCCCCTCGCGGATCGGCTCCTTGGTGATCGCCGCCGAGTGGGCGATGGGCGCGGACCCGACGCCCGCCTCGTTGCTGAAGGCGGCGCGCCGGAAGCCTTGGATCAGCACTCCCACCGCGCCTCCGTAGGCGGCCTCCGGCGCGAAGGCGCCGTGCACGATGGTCAGTACGCCGGCGGCAAGCTCGCCCGCATGGGCCAGCAGGATCCACGCGCCGCAGAGCAGGTAGGCCACGCCCGATGCGGCGGATGCCGCCGATGATGACGACGCCGACCGCCGCAGCCAGGATCGCGCCGAACGCGATCTCTCCGACGCGGCCGTTGAACGCCGGGATCACCATGGCCATCTGGGCCGCCGCCTGGTTGGCCTGGAACATGTTGCCGGCGCCGAAGCTCCCGCCGATGCACATGAAGGAGAAGACCAGCGCCAGCACGCGCCCGGTGCGCGCCCAGCCCAGCTCCTTGAGGCCGTCCTCCAGGTAGTGCATGGGGCCGCCGGACACCTTGCCGTTCTCGTCGATGTGGCGGTACTTCTGGCCCAGGGTGCACTCGGCGAACTTCGAACTCATGCCGAGGAACCCGGCCACGATCATCCAGAAGACGGCGCCGGGCCCGCCCAGTCCCACGGCGACGGCCACGCCGGCGATGTTGCCCAACCCCACAGTGGCCGAGAGCGCGGCCGACAGGGCCTGGAAGTGGCTGATCTCGCCGGGGTCGTCCGGCGAGGAGTAGCGGCCGCGCGCGCAGTCCACGGCGTGGCGGAAGGCGCGCAGGTTCACGAACTGGAAGCGCAGCGTGAAGAAGAGCGCCGCCAGGATCAGAACCAGGACGACGATGGGGATGTTGGTCTCGTCGCTCCAGAACGCGACATCGAAGAAGATGACGCTTTCCAGCGGCGCTACGACCCAGCGGCCGAAGGCCGCCTCCAGCCCATCCAGGAACGAGAGAAGACCACTCACGCACACCCCCCCCCAGGAAGCCGCTCTCGCATGGCTCTCGGCTTCCCCGTCCTCTAGCATAAACCGCCGCCCAGCCGAGAAGGAGTCCCGCATGAGCACGCTCTCGGAGCACGCCTCCAAGGCGCTGCTCGCGGAGCACGGCGTCCCCCTGGCCCGCGAGCTGGACGCGCCCGATCCCGCCGGCGCGGTGCGGGCGGCCGAGTCCATCGGCTTCCCGGTCGCGGTCAAGCTCTCCGGCGACGGGATCGCCCACAAGACCGAGCGCGGGCTGGTGCGGCTGGGGCTCGGAGACGCCGACGCCGTGCACGCTGCGGCCGAGGCGCTGCTCGCGGAGGCGCGCCCCGAGGACGGGGAGGTGCGCCTGCTGGTGGCCGAGATGGTGGGCGGCTCGCGGGAGCTGATCGCCGGTGTGGCCCGCGATCCGCAGTTCGGGGCCTGCGTGCTGCTGGGCCTGGGCGGAATCCTGACCGAGGCGGTGGGCGACGCGGTCTTTGCGGTGGCGCCGGTCTCGCGCGTCGAGGCCCTGGCGATGATCGATGGGCTGGGCGCGCAGCGCCTGCTGGGCACCTTTCGCGGGGAGCCGCCGGTGGATCGGGAGGTCGTGGCGGATCTGCTGGTGGCGCTGGGCAGCCTGGCCGCCGCGCGCCCCGACGTCGTGAGCGTGGACCTGAACCCGCTCATCGTGCATCGCGGACGGCCGCTGGCCGTCGACGCACTGGTGGAGCTGGGAGATCCGCTGCCGTTGCCGGCGCCGCAACCCGCTCCCGATCCCTCGGCGCTGCGCGAACGTTTCCGCCCGCTCTTCCACCCGCGCGGCATCGTGGTCGCGGGTATCTCCGGCCATCCGGGCAAGTTCGGCTTCGTCGCGTACCACAACCTGCTGCGCTGCGGGTACACCGGCGAGCTGTTCCCCGTGAAGCCCGACGGCGCCGAGGTGCTGGGCCGGCCCACCTACCGCGACGTCTCGGAGATTCCCGATGGACGCGCCGACCTCGTCTTCGTGTGCACACCCAACAAGGTGAACGTGGCGCTGCTGGAGGCCTGCGCCGCCAAGGGCGTGGGTGCCGCCTTCGTGGCCAGCGCGGGCTACGGCGAGGCGGGTGAAGAAGGCCGCGCCCTGGAGCGCGAGCTGGTGGAGACGGCCGACCGGCTGGGCATGATCCTGGCGGGGCCGAACGGGCAGGGCGTGATCTCCACCGCGGAGTCCATGTGCGCGCAGATCGTGGCACCGTACCCGCCGCCGGGGCGCATCGGCGTGGCGAGCCAGAGCGGCAACCTGGTCTCGGCGTTCCTCAACTACGCGGTGGAGACCGGCGCCGGCGTGTCGGTTGCCGTCTCGGCTGGCAACTCGGCACAGACGAGCCTGGCCGACTACCTGGACTACTTCGCCGCCGATCCCGAGACGGCAGTGGGCCTGGGCTACCTGGAGGGCGTGGCCGACGGGCGTCGTTTCCTGGACTCCGCACGTAGGCTCACGGCGGAGAAGCCCCTGGTGCTGCTGAAGGGCGGCGTGGCCAGCGAGGGCCAGCGCGCGGCCGCCAGTCACACCGGCTCCCTGGCCACCGATGATCGCGTCTTCGACGGCGCATGCCGTCAGCTCGGAATTCTCCGCGCGCCCAGCGTGGAGGAGGCGTTCGAGTGGGCGGCGACGTTCGCCACCCAGCCGCTGCCGCGCGGCCGGCGCGTGGTGGTGTTCACCACGGCGGGCGGCTGGGGCGTGCTGGCGGCCGACGCCTGCGCCGAGGCCGGGCTGGAGCTGATCCCGCTGCCCGAGGAGCTGCGTGCGGCCATCGACGAGAAGGTCCCGGCGCGCTGGAGCCGCAACAACCCCATCGACCTGGCCGGCGGCGAGACCCGCGACACCGTGCCCGAGGTCCTGGACCAGGTCTGTGCGCATCCCGAGGTGGACGCGGTGATCCACCTGGGCATCGGCATCCAGGCGGGCCAGGCCCAGCTCTTCCGCTCCGGCTCCTTCCATCCCGACCACGGCCTGGACCGCATCAGCGACTACCACGAGCGCCAGGACCGCCGCTACGCCGAGGCCGCCCGCGAGGCCTCCGAGCGCCACGGCAAGCCGGTGCTCACCTGCACCGAGCTGGCGGTGACCGATCGCCTCTACGGCAACGCCGGCCCCGAAGCCGTCAAGGAAGGCGGCCGCCTCTGCTACGCCAGCGCCCACCGCGCCGTCCGCGCCCTGGCCGCCCTGGTCCGCTACGCCGAATACCGCACCCGCCAATAACCGGAACCAGCGGGACAGTCCCCCCAGTTCCCGTCAACTAACGGGACTGTCCCGTTAGTTGACGGTCGGGGGGGATGCGGGTCATGCGGTAGATGGCGGCGCGTTTGTCTTCGAAGATGTGGGGGTTGGCGAACTCGAAGACGATTTCGCCCTTGCGGGTGACTTCGAAGGCGCGGCCCGACTCGGAATCGGTGATCAGCACGTTGCCGTTGGCCAGCCGTTGGCTGGCGCCGCGCTTGGCGGAGAAGAAGCGCTCGCCTTCGGCCTCGCCGTAGCGCCAGGTCACCGTTCGCGTCGCCGGATCCAGCTCCAGCACGCGGCTCCAGCGGCGGCTGCGGCCGTTGTCGAAGACCAGCACGCGGTCGTCGGCCTGGAGCGTGGCATGGTGCTGGTGCTGCAGCTCGCCGGGGCCCCACCAGAAGCGCAGCGTGCCGTCAACGGGGTCGATCACCACCACGGCGTTCATCTGGCGCACCGAGAGCAGAGCGTCGCCCCGCTTGCCCAACCCGGGGACGTCTCGATCCAGGAACACGATCGAGTTGGTGTGGAAGGCGTCCAGCACCTTGGGGTTCCAGTCTCCGGCGTCGGGCTTGGCGTCCAGCTCGCGCGCGATGGCGTTCGCGCGCGCGGCGTCGATGCGGTCCGCCAGCAGCGGCGTCAGGCACAGGCGCCGCTGCTCGGCGCCGCTCTGCGGGTCCAGGGTCACGAGGCAGTCGTCCACTACGGGCAGCGTACGGCCGTCGCTCTGGAACTCGGTCCGGCGCCGTACGAGAACGACCGGGTTGCCGTCCAGGTCGAACGCCAGGTCGTGGTGGGCGTCGATCTCGCGTCGCCATAGGCGACGCGAGTCGCGGCTCCAGCGCTCGAGGACGCCGTTGCCGTTGATGCTGTAGAGGTCGCCCTCGGGCCCGAGCACCACGTGGTCCCATCCCTTGGCGCGCGGGTCAGCGTCCGCCCACACGTGGACCGGGGTGCCGTCCAGCGCCAGCAACTCGGCCCGGGCCAGGGGCGCCGAGGTGTACAGGTTGAACCCGGGGGCCGCGCGCGCGGCTTCGAGGCGTACGACACCGGCGCCTTCGCCGACCGCGCCCTCGCCCCAACCGGAGTAGCCCAGGGATTCCAGCATGCGTCGGGTCGCGGCGTCGGGACCGCCGGCGTCCGGTCGCTCCAGCGTGCGACCCATCCAAAGGGCCAGGGCCAGGGCCAGGGCGAGCAGCAGACCGGCCGCCCTCTGCCAGCGCGAGAGACTCACGATCGACGCGCGCCCAGGATGGCCGGATCCAGCTCGACCCCGGTCGGGCAGTGGTCCGATCCGTGCACCTCCGGGTGGATGAACGCGCTGCGCACGAAGCGCATGGCCGCCGGCGACGCCAGCACGCAGTCGATGCGCCAGCCCACGTTCTTCTCGCGGGCGCCGCCCCACTGGCGCCACCAGGTGTAGTGGCCCGGCTCGTCGGGATGGAAGTGGCGAAACGCGTCCACCCAGCCCGCTTGCAGCCAGCGATCCAGCTCGGCGCGCTCCTTCGGGAGGAACCCGCTGTTCTTCACGTTGTCGCGCGGGCGAGCCAGGTCGAGCTCCGCGTGCGCGGTGTTGAAGTCGCCCATCACCAGCACGCGCAGGCCGCCGCGGCGCAGGCGCTCGAGCCGCCGGAACAGTGCGCGGTAGAAGGCCAGCTTGTACGGCACCCGGCTGTTGTCGCGCTCGGTTCCACTGCCCTTGGGAAAGTAGACGTTGGCCACCACCAGCCGACCGAACCGCGCGATCTGCGCACGCCCCTCCCGATCGAAACGGGGCGCGCCCAGCGAGGTTTCGACGGCGTCCGGCTCACGCCGGGAGTAGAGACCGACGCCACTGTAGCCGCGGCGCTCCGCCTCCACGATGTGCATGTGCCAGCCCGCCGGCGTCCGGATCTCCTCCGGCAGGTCCTCGATCCGCGCCCGCACTTCCTGCACCCCGACGATCTCCGCGCCACAGGAATCGAGCCAAGTGCCGAAGCCCTTCTTGGCACACGCCCGAAGCCCGTTCACATTCCACGAAACGATACGCAAAACGCAGCCCTACCCGGTGAGGGACAGTACACGAGCCCATGGCCCGCAAGCCCGAGCCGACGGAGATCGCGTCTGCCCCGGGTCTCCTTCGAGGGCGCGCAGAGAGCCGAAGGCGAACGAAGGGGCTCGGCCGCCTAAGAATCGTCAGTCGTCACGCGACAAGTACGTATGCTCGCGCAACCCCTCGGCATACCGCTTGCGCAGCCGCGCCGACTCCTCGACCGTGATCTGGCCGGCGCGCAGGGCGCGCTCCACCGTGCGGCGCACCTTCTCCGAGAGCGCGCGCTCATCGTACTGCACGTAGCGCAGCACGTCGGAGACCTGGTCGCCCTCCACCACGTCTTCCACCGTGTAGCCGCCGGCCTCGTCCAGGTGCACGTGGACGGCGTCGGTGTCCCCGAAGAGGTTGTGCAGGTCGCCCAGGATTTCCTGGTAGGCACCCACCAGGAACACGCCGATGTAGTAGGCGCTGTCGTTCCAGGGATGCAGCTCCAGCACGTCCTTGACGTCGCGCTGGTCGATGAACTTGTCGATCTTGCCGTCGCTGTCGCAAGTCAGGTCGGCGAAGACGCCACGCCGGGTAGGGCGCTCGTCCAGCCGGTGGATCGGCATTACCGGGAAGAGCTGCTTTACCGCCCAGTGGTCCGGCGCGGACTGAAAGACCGAGAAGTTGCCGTAGTAGGTGTCGGCCAGGCCCTTCTCCAGGTCCGCGAGGTCCTCCGGGATGTAGGGCAGCTCGCGCACGATGCGCAGGATCTTCTCGCAGCAGGCCCAGAAGAGCCGCTCCACCTTGGCCCGGGCCGGGAGGTCCAGGTAGCCCAGGGAGAAGAGCTGCGAGGCCTCTTCCTTGAGCTGGAGCGCGTCGTGGTAGGCCTCCTGCACGTTCTTGCGCGAGACGGAGTCCCGGACCTCGGCCAGGTCCTGGATCACCTTGTTCTCATCCTCGCCGGCTTCCTCGCGCGGCCGCTGGCCCAGCACCTCATTCACGCCCAGCACGTCGAAGACCAGCACCGAATGGTGGGCCACCATGGCCCGCCCCGACTCGGTCACGATGTCCGGGTGCGGGATGTCGGCGTCGTCGGCCGCCTCCTGCAGCGACGCCACCACGTCGTTGGCGTACTCCTGAACGCTGTAGTTCATGGACGAGTGGAAGTTGGTCTGGGAGCCGTCGTAGTCGACGCCCAGGCCTCCGCCCACGTCCACCAGCGTGGGCCGGGCGCCCAGGGCGTGAAGCCCCGCGTAGATGCGGCCGGCCTCGCGCAGGGCGTCCTTGTGGGCGCGGATCGCCGTGATCTGCGAGCCGATGTGGAAGTGCAGGAGCTCCAGGCAATCGAGCATGTCCTCGGAGCGCAGGCGATCCACGGCCTCCACGATCTCCACGGCCGTCAAGCCGAACTTGGAGCGGTCGCCGGTGGATTCGACCCACTTGCCGGCGCCCTTGGTGGTGAGGCGCGCCCGCACGCCCAGGGCCGGCTTGATACCCAGCTCGCGCGAGGTCTTCAGGATCAGGTCGATCTCGCGGAAGCGATCCACCACGATGATCGGGCGCCGTCCCAGGCGCTGGGCCAGCAGCGCGGTCTCCACGTAGGCCCGGTCCTTGTAGCCGTTGCACACGATCAGCGCGCCCGGCGTGTCCAGCAGGGCCAGCGCGACCAGAAGCTCGGGCTTGCTGCCGGCCTCCAGGCCGACGCCCGCGTCACGACCGTGCTCGACGATCTCTTCCACCACGTGTCGCTGCTGGTTGACTTTGATGGGATAGACGCCGCGGTACCGGCCCTGGTAGCCGTACTCGGTGGCCGCGGCCTGGAATGCGTCGGACAGGCCGCGCACGCGGCTGGCCAGGATGTCCGAGAAGCGGATCAGCAGGGGGGTGCGCAGCCCGCGCCGCTCCAGGCTCTGGACCAGTTCCAGCATGTCCACGGAGGGACCGGAGCTGCCGCGAGGCTGCACCTCCACGTGACCTTCCGGGTTGACCGAGAAGTAGCCGCCGCCCCAGCTGGGGACGCCGTAGAGCTCCAGGCTGTCGCGGATCGTCCAGCCGCGCATCGATACGGAGATCCTCCTACGCAGCGTTATAACGCCGTTTGATTTATACTGGTTGCTACGGGCGTTGGGAACGCGGCCGGCGGATGATTAGCCGATTTTCTCGTCCCGTTCCTCGCCGCTGGACAGGTCGCGGATCCGGGCCACGCCGCGCGCGGCTTCGTCCGGCCCCACCAGGACCACGCGCTGGGCGCCGATCCGATCGGCGTGGGCGAAGGCGCGCTTGAGCCGGGACGTGCCCAGCACCAGCTCCACGGCGCGGCCGTCGGCGCGCAGCCGCGTGGCGACGCGGATCGCCTCGTCCCGCTCGTCTTCGCCGAGCGCCACGACCACGTCCTCCACCTCCCGGGGAGTCTCCGGAAGCAGGCCCCGGTCGCTCAACAGCTCGCCCACCACCACGTCGCCCATGCCGAAGCCCACGGCGGGCAGCGAGGGTCCGCCCAGGGTCTCGATCAGGCGGTCGTAGCGGCCGCCGCCGCAGATCGAACGCAGCGCGCCGGCCGTGTCGAAGCCCTCGAAGACGATCCCCGTGTAGTAGGCCAGGCCGCGCACCACCGAGGCGTCGAACTCCACGCGGTCGGCGATCCCGTAGCCGTCGAGCAGCTCGAACAGGCTGCGCAGCTCGGCCATCGCGGGCGAGTCGGCCGGTGCCGCCGCCGCCGCGTCGTCCAGGCTGCGGGCCGAGAGTGCGTCGACCACCCAGCGCGCGTCCTCGCGCGGCAGCGCCACCAGTCCGTCGGGGGCGGCCAGCTGATCCATCACCGCGTCGGCCCCGATCTTCCCCAGCTTGTCCACCACCACGCAGAGCGGCGCGAAGGCCTCGGGACGCTTGCGCAGCACGCCCTGGCGCAGGGTCTCTTCCAGCAGCGCGCGGCTGTTGATGCGCAGGCGCGCGTCGCCCCGGGCCAGGCCCAGGGCGTCCCACAGGCTGCACAGCGCGGCCATCAGCTCCGCCTCGGCGCCCACGCCGGGCTCGCCCACGATCTCCACGTTCCACTGGTAGTGCTCGCGGGTGCGGCCGCGGGTCATGCGCTCGTAGCGCCAGTTCTGGCCGATGCAGAACCAGCGCACCGGCAGGCGCAGTCCCCCGGCGCGCGCGATCACCATGCGCGCGATCGAGGGTGTGATCTCGCCGCGCAGGGCCAGGTGCCGGTCGTGCAGCTCGAAGTGGTAGAGCTGATCCACGATCTCCTCGCCGGCCTTGCGCACGAAGAGCTCGGCGTGCTCCACGATGGGGGCATCGACCTCCTCGAAGGCGAACGAGCGCGATACCGCGCGGAAGCGGTCGAAGAGCCAGGCGCGCCGACGCAGATCTTCCGGGTAGAAGTCGCGCGTGCCCCGGGGCGGACGCAGGGGATCGGAGCCCACGCCGGTTGGTTACCACACCGATCCGGCGACCGGGAGCCTCGGGTGTCGCGAACCCCCCGAGATTGCTACAAAACCTCGTTCTCAGGAGGACCCATGCGCCGACCCGTCTACTGTGCCGCCATCCTCATCAGCGCCCTCGTGGCCCTGGCCTGCAGCTCCGGCGAGGAGGCTGCCGCGCCGGCGGATGAGCCCGCGGCCGGAGCCAGCCTTTCGCGGGGCCTGCTGCTCTCGCTCTCGCCGTTCGAGGTGACGCCCGCCGGCAAGGTGGTGCCCAAGCCGGGCGCCGCGCGCCTGGAGATGCTGCGCCTGCGCAACGGGACCTGGGAGGTCTCCACCCTGGACGACCCGGACAGCAACGTCTTCCACAAGGCCATGCGCTACGAGCCGCGGCCGGGCCAGGCGGGGATCCTCACCCTGGGCGGGACCCAGGCCATCCTCAGGCTGCGTCGGCCCGGTGCCGAGGCGGAGACCCTGTGGCAGAAGGACTTCGGCGGCCGCTGGAGCCGCATGCGCGACGCCGAGGTGGCGGACATCTACGGCGACGGCGTTCCCACCCTGGCCGTGGCGACCCACGATCAGGGCGTGGTGGCCACGGTGCGGCCGGGAGAGGGCGGCACCTGGGACGTGAAGGAGCTGGACCAGGACAAGGACACCTTCGTCCACGAGATCGAGATCGGCGACCTGGACGGTGACGGTGTCCTGGAGGTCTACGCCACCCCCAGCGAGCCCAATCGCCTGGACGGCAGCCCGCAGCCGGGCAAGGTCACGCGCTACGTGCCGGCCAAAGGCTCCGGCCGCGTGGTGGCCGCCGACCTGGGCAACCGCCACGCCAAGGAAATCCTGGTGGGCGACGTGGACGCCGACGGTCGCGACGAGCTCTACGTCTCCGTCGAGGGCGAGACCGAGGGCAAGGGCCGCGAGGCGCGGCTGGTGCATCCGGTCGAGATCCGCCGCTACGACGCCGACACCGATCCCACCCAGGGCGCCGTCATCGCCAAGCTCACCGGCGAGCGCCTGTGTCGCTTCCTCACCGCGGGCGACGTGGACGGTGACGGCAAGCCGGAGATGGTGGCCGCGGCATTCAAGAGCGGCCTCTGGTTGCTGCGCCCGGGCGACGACCCGAAGGGCGAGTGGGAGATCGAGTCCATCGACCGCCAGTCCGGCGGCTTCGAGCACGCCTCGATCCTGACCGACCTGGACGGCGACGGAAAGGACGAGCTCTACGTGGCCAGCGACGACCACGGCGAAGTGCGTCGCTACACCTGGAACGGCAAGGGCTTCGACAAAGAGACGATCTACGAGCGCAAGTACGACGTGAGCGGCGTGCAGAAGAAGGTGCCGGGTGCAGCGTTTACTTGGAACATCATGCCGATCGCTGTGGAGTTGCTTCCGGCTCCGTAGCTGCGCGTCTTAGCCTTAGGCGGCCGAGCCCCTCCGCTCGCCTACGGCTCACTGCGCGCCCTCGTCCACCTCCGGAGTTCGCGCGTACGCGTTGCCTCGGGCTTGCGGGCCCCAGGCTCGGCCGGCGGTTCAACCCGGGCAGGGCTTAGGGGCAGTCTCGACTCGTGACGGTGGGGCCGGTGGGCCGGGCCCCGAGGCCGCGATGCGCCGAGCCCAACGCAGCCCTGCCCGGGTGGGTGCGTCGCCTGAGCCAATGGCCCGCAAGCGCGGCCCTCGCTGTGAGGCCATGCGCGTGAGCTGCCTGCCGCGCGCGCAGTGAGCCGCAGGCGAGCGAAGGGGCTCGGCCGCCTAAGGATAAGACGC
>CAMYOO010000105.1 GCA_947260035.1 uncultured delta proteobacterium | reverse complement strand
GACCCCCACCCGCCACCCCGACTCCGACCTCCCGGTCCCCTGCCCCGGTCCGCCTCGCCTCCCAGCCGCGCGTGCTATCCACCGCCCATGCTGCGGATCGCTGTCGCCTTCGCCGTGATCCTCGCTGCAGGGGCCGCTCACGCCGCCCCCGCACAGCGCGTGGTCTCCATGAACCCCTCGCTCAGCGCCATGCTCCTGGCCCTGGGCGCCGGCGACACCCTGGTCGGCGCGGACGAGTGGTCTCACCGCAACCATCCGGAGCTGGCCGGGCGCCCCAACGTGGGCGGCCTCACCGACCCCAGCCTGGAGGCCGTGGTGGCGGCGCGGCCGGACCTGGTGGTGCTGGTGCCCAGCTTCGAGCAGCGCGGCTTCCGCGAGCGGCTCGAAGCAGTGGGGATCGACGTCCTGGCTCTGGATCCCAAGTCGTTCGAGGACGTATTGGGCGCGATCCGCTCCCTGGGCCGAGCCGTGGGTCGCGGCGACGCGGCCGAGGCTCGCATCGCCGCGATCCGCCGCGAACGCGAAGCGGTCGAGGCGGCCGTGCGAGATCTGCCGCACCCCGGCGTCGTCTTCGTGCTGCAACGCGAGCCGCTCTTCGTGGTGGGAAGCGGGAGCTTCATCAGCGAGATGCTGGAGAGCGCCGGCGCCCGCAACCTCGGGGCGGAGCTGGAGGGTCCCTACCCGCGCGCTGCGTTGGAGTGGCTGGTGGCGCGTGCTCCCGAGGCGCTGCTGGATTCGAGCACCGACCCTCAGCCGGCACCCGACTACTGGGCGCAGCTGCCCTCGCTTCCCGCGGTTCGCGAGCAGCGCGTGGTCGGCCTGGGTCCGGGCACCGCCACGTTGCCCGGACCGTGGCTGGATCGGGCGGTCTGGATCGTGGCCTGCGCGGTGCACGGAACCCGGCTCCCGAGCTGTGCCGAGCGCGCGGAGCTGCGGCCGTGAAAGTCCTCTCCCGCCGGCGCTGGGTCGCGGTTCTGGCGGCGTGCAGCGTGCTGCTGCTCGCGTCTGCGGTGCTCGGCCTGGTCAGCGGGCCCAGCGGATTGGCGTTCTCCGATGTGGTCGACGCCCTGCGTGGCGAGGCGGGCGACGCGGCGGCCAGCGACATCGTGCTGCGCATCCGCTTGCCGCGCGTGGTGTTGGCGTGCCTGGTGGGCGCCGCCCTGGCCGTGGCCGGCGTCTGCTTTCAGGCGCTGCTGCGCAACCCGCTGGCCGATCCCTACATCCTGGGGGTTTCCGGTGGCGCCGCCTTGGCCGGTGTCAGCGTGCTGTCCTTCGGCGCCGCCCTGGGTCTGGGTCAGTCGGCGGTGCCCCCGTCGGCCTTCGCCGGGGCCGTTGCGACGACCGCCCTGCTCTACGCCCTCGCTGGTGCGCGCACCCGGTTCTCCTCCACCCATCTTCTTCTTACCGGTGTTGTCTTCAACGCGTTCGCGTCGGCGCTGATCATCTTCCTGGCTTCCGTGGCGGGCTTCGCTGACGGTGCGCGGATCTTCCTGTGGCTGATCGGAAGCCTGTCGGGCGCGCGCCCGGAGCTGGTGGGCTGGGTGGCCGCCTTCCTGGTGCTGGGTCTGGCGGCGGTGCTGCCCCTGGCTCGCGGCCTCAACGCCCTGGCTCTGGGGGAGGAGTCGGCCGAGCAGCTGGGCGTGGACGTCGAGCGGGTCAAGCGGATCGTGTTGGTGGCGACCTCGCTGATGGTGGGCGCCGCGGTCTCGGTGTCGGGGCTGATCGGCTTCGTGGGCCTGATCATCCCGCACCTGCTGCGTCTGGTGATCGGACCCGACCATCGCCTGCTGATCCCGGCCGCCGGCCTCGGGGGCGCCGCCTTCCTGGTGGTGTGCGACTCGCTGGCCCGAAGCGTCCTGGGCGGTCGCGAGCTTCCGGTGGGCGCCATCACCGCGTTGCTGGGCGGCCCGCTTTTCCTGCTGTTGCTGCGCCGCCGCGCCCTGGCCGAGTCCGGGCGATGAGCGCCGGGCTGCGCTTCAAAGGCGTTGCGGTGCGCCTGGGTGAGGCCGATGTGCTGCGCGGCATCGATCTGGACGTGGCTCCGGGCGAGGTGGTGGGTCTGCTGGGGCGCAACGGTTCCGGCAAGACCACCCTGCTGCGAACGGCAACGCGGGTGATCGTGCCGGACGCGGGGACGATCTGCGTCGACGGCGACCCGGTCACGGCGCTCTCCCGGCGCGAGCTGGCCCAGCGGGTGGCCGTGGTGCCCCAGGAGACCCACGTGCCCTTCCCCTTCCGGGTGGCCGAGGTGGTGCTCATGGGCCGTACGCCCCACCTGGGCGCCTTCGCCTTCGAGTCCTCCGCCGACCTGGAGCGGGCGCAGCAGGCGCTGGAGCGCATGGGGGTGGCGCACCTGGCCGACCGCTCGATCCTCGAGGTATCCGGCGGCGAGCGGCAGCTGGTCATGGTGGCCCGCGCGCTGGTCCAGGATCCGCGGGCCCTGCTCTTCGACGAGCCCACCGCGTTTCTGGATCTGGCCCATCGGGTCCAGGTGTTGGGGGCCGTGCGCGAGCTGGCGCGAGACGGCCGCGCCGCCCTGGTGATTACCCACGATTTGACCCTGGCCGCGCGTTTCTGTGACCGGCTGGCGCTGCTGGCCGCCGGCCGCGTTCTGGCTGCGGGCCCGCCCACGGAGGTGCTGGACCCGCAGCGCCTGCGGGAGGCGTACGGCGTCGAGGCCCAGGTGGTGCCCGGTCCCGACGGCGCCCCCCTGGTGGTGCCCCGCTGAGCCCTGCACGCGGTCCCCGGCCGAGGGGACGCGTTTGCTAGCTTTCGCGCCCCAGAAGGAGGCTTTTCCGTGCCCAACGTCAGCATTGCCAGCGTACACGCGCGCGAGATCCTGGATTCGCGCGGCAACCCCACCCTGGAGGCCGACGTGGTCACCTCCGACGGCCGGCGCGGCAGCGCGGCCGTTCCCTCCGGCGCCTCCACCGGCGCCCGCGAGGCTCTGGAGCTGCGCGACGGCGATGCCGCGCGCTACGGCGGCAAGGGTGTCGCCAATGCCGTTGCGCATGTGAACGGCGAGATCGCCGCGGCCGTGACCGGCCGCAGCCTGGGCACCCTGACGGATCAGGAGGCGCTCGACCGCGCCCTCATCGAGCTGGACGGCACGGACACCAAGTCGCGCCTGGGGGCGAACGCCCTGCTGGGCGTGTCCCTGGCGGCGGCCCATGCCGGCGCCGCCGTGTGCGAGCAGCCCCTCTACCGCTTCCTGGGCGGGGACGATGCGCACCTGCTCCCGGCGCCGATGATGAACGTGCTCAACGGTGGCGCCCACGCCGACAACAACGTCGATCTCCAGGAGTTCATGATCTATCCGGTGGGAGCGCCCAGCTTCGCAGAGGCGCTGCGCTGGGGCGCCGAGATCTTTCACACCCTGAAGAAGGTGCTGGGCGACAAGGGCTACGCCACGTCGGTGGGCGACGAGGGCGGCTTCGCCCCCAACCTGGCCAGCAACCGCGAGGCCATCGAGCTGGTGCTCTCGGCGGTGGAGAAGGCGGGCTACCAGCCCGGGTCCGATGTGTGCATCGCACTCGATCCCGCGGCCAGCGAGTTCTACTCCGGCGGGGTCTACGACCTGGCCGGCGAGGGTGTGAAGAAGAGCTCCGAGGAGATGATCGCGTTCTGGAAGGAGTGGGCGAACCACTACCCGATCATCTCCATCGAGGACGGCCTGGCCGAGGACGACTGGGACGGCTGGGCCGGGCTCACCCGGGAGCTGGGCGGCGCCTGCCAGCTGGTGGGCGACGACCTCTTCGTGACCAACCCGGCGATCCTGCGCCAGGGCATCGAGCGCGAGGTGGCCAACTCGATCCTGATCAAGGTGAATCAGATCGGGACGTTGACCGAGACCCTGGACGCCATGCGCATGGCGCGGGAAGCGGGCTACTCCAACGTGATCTCGCACCGCTCCGGCGAGACCGAGGACACCACCATCGCGGACCTGGCCGTGGCCACCGGCGCGGGCCAGATCAAGACGGGCTCGCTGTGCCGCTCGGACCGCGTGGCCAAGTACAACCGCCTGCTGCGCATCGAGGAAGAGCTCGGCGATCGCGCCCGTTTCGCCGGCTCGAGCACCCTGTCGGGGTCGCGCCGCGGCCCGGGCCAACTACAACCACGGACGCACGGGCGGGCTGCGCCTCAACGTGGCGCTCTTCACCGAGCTTCCCACGCCTCAGCTGGAGCCCATCGCCACCGGTCAGCTGGTCGCCGACCCCGCGCGCAGCGCGGCGCGCCTGGACCTGATGGGTCGCAACGGCGTGCGCGAGCGGCATCTCTGGACGGGCGGCGGGGCCCGCACCTGGCGCGACGGCGCCGCGCTGACCGACGCGCGCGCGTTGCTTCCGCCTGTCTACCTGCTGCAGTTCCGCTACGGACGCTCGCTGCGCACCGCGCTGCGAAGCCTGGGTGTGGATCTGGAGCGGGCGGACCTGGCTCGCAGCGACGCTCACGACTGCTTCGTCGTCGGCGGTCGCAATCCCGCTCCCGCCCCGGAGGGCTTCGCCCGGCACGCCTCCGTGTGGCTCGACAGCTACAGCTACGAGATCGTGCGCATCGACCTGGCCTCCGGATCCCGCTTCCGCTTCGGCCCGGTCGTGGACTTCGGCGACCGGCGGCTGCCCTCTTGGGTGGCTTTGGAGCAGGAGGGCCGCGAGCAGCTCTATCTGGCCGTCCAGGACGCCGCTGCGGCCAAGCTCACCGCTGGGGACTTCCGCGCTCCCGCTCCCTGAGGGGAACCGCTACATTCCCGCCAGATCGGCATGCGAACGCTCGAAGAGACACGTCCGCGTCCCGGCCTCTCGGTTCCCGTCGTCACAGTGCTCGACGAAGGGGGCTCCCTCCTAGAGGACGATCAACGCGCCTTGGTCCGCTACGTGGTCCAGCAGGGCCGCGGCGCCGACGTGATTTTTGCCGCCGGGACCACCGGCGAGTGGGACCGGGTTTCGCTGGACGTGCAGCAGCGCTGCATCCAGATCTGCACCGAGGAGGCCCGCAAGCTCAACGCAGGGCTTCCCCCCGCGACGCCGGGCGTAGAGGTATGGGCAGGCATCACCCGCCCCACGGCCCGCGAGACCCTGGCCAACCTGGAGCTCGCCGTGGCCACCGGGGCCGACGCCGCCGTGGTGGCCCCGCTCTCGATCCAGAACGTCCGGGACCCGGTGCAGTTCGTGGCGCGCGACGTGGGCGACCTGCTGGACAGCCTTCCCCAGCGCATCCCCGTCTACCTCTACGACAATGCCGACATCGCCGCCGATCCCAGGGTGCCCCACATCCGCACGCGCCAGGTGAAGGCGCTCTCGCGGCTGGACTTCGTGCGCGGCATCAAGGTCAGCGCCCCGCGCAAGGTGATGGGCAACTACACCCGGGCGGCGGCCAGCTTCCGAGAGCGGGGCGAGTTCGGCATCTACGCAGGAAACGCCATGCTGATCTTCGACATCTTCCGGCCGCGCCGGGGCTGGTGGGGCAGCGCCATCGAACACTGGAACCGCAGACTGCTGCACGACACCCTGCCCATCGGCGTGGTGGCGGGACCGGCCAACGTGCTGCCCCGCGAGTGGGCACGGGCCTGGCAGGTATGTCGTGCCGGCGACCGGGAGCGCATGGACGAGGTGCTCGAGGTCGTCGAGGCCTTCCGGGCCGGGACCTGGGCCGCCGGCGGCCGGCGCACCGTGGCCTGCATCAAGCGCGCGCTGCGCACGCTTGGCGTCGTCTCCAGCGACGCCGTGGCGGAGGGCACACCGACCCTGGCGGCTCCCGACGCCGAGCGCTTCGATCGTGTCTTCGAGGAGGTGCTCGCTCTCGCCCGCGAGCGGCTCGGCCCGCCGTGGAACAGCGAGGTGGAGGGCGGGCCGGGGCCCGTTGCATGAGCGGCGACCGCGACCTCGACGTCGTCGGTATCGGCAGCATGGTGGTGGATCGCATCGTGCGGGTTCCCCGCATCCTGGCGGCCGACGAGAAGGGCATCGTGCGCGACCCGGCCGGCTCCGGCGTGGGCGAGTTCGTCGGCGGGGTGGTGCTGAACCATCTGGGCTGGGCGGCAGCCCTGGGCCTGCGTTGCGGCATCTTCGGGCGCCAGGCCGACGATGCGGAGGGGCGCTTCCTGCGCGCGGCGATGGATGGGCTGGGCATCCAGCACGACATCGGCCTGGACGGCTCGGCCAGCTCCGTGGCGCAGATCTTCGTGGACGACGCCGGAGACCGCGCCATCTACATGGCGCCCGGCGCCACCTCCGAGCTCAACGCCGAGCACGTGGGAGCGCGTCACGCGGACTTCATCCGCCGCGCGCGGCGGCTCACCACGGAGGTCTCCCAGCTTCCCCTGGCCGCGGCCCACGCCGCGCTGCGCATTGCGCGCGACGCGGGCATCCCCACCCTGGTGGACCTGGACGTGCCGCCCAGCGATGCCGTTCCCGGACTGGGTGACGCGGAAACCCTGGAGGCCGTGCTCGGCGCCGCCGACCTGATCAAGCCGTCCAAGGCTGCGGCCCGCGAGCTGTGTCCCGGCGTCGATGACGCACTGGGGCTGGCCCGGGCCCTGCGCGAGCGCTTCGACGCGGACGCCGTGGTGGTCACCGACGGCGCGGCCGGTTGCGCCGTCTCGGCCGGGACCTTCGAGGCCCGCATCCCCGCCCGCCCGGTCAAGGTGGTGGACACCACCGGGGCCGGAGACGCCTTCCTGGGCGGGCTGTTGGTGGCACTGGAGGCGGGTCTGACCTGGCCCGATGCTGCGGCCCTGGCCAACGCCTGCGGCGGCGCCTGCGCCGAGCGCCTGGGCGCCTTTCCCGCAGACGCCGAGGCTGCGCGCGCGCGCGTCATGGAGCTCTACGAAGGCGCGCCGCTGGAGCTGGCGCCCCTGGCCACACAGGCCTCCAGCGGCGAGGCGGCGCTGCGGGCGCTGGACGTCGCCGTGGAGGAGTTGGCCGCGTTGCGCACGCGCAGCGACGCCACGGCTTTCGCCCGGGCGGCGCAGCTGGTGCAGCGGTCGGAGGCGGGCGGCGGCCGGGTGCACGTCACCGGCGTGGGCAAGCCCGAGCACGTGGCCCACTACGCCGCCTCCCTGCTCTCCAGCACCGGCACGCCGGCGAGCTTCCTCCACGGCACTGAAGCGGTGCACGGAAGCGCGGGGCAGGTCCGCTCCGGCGACGTGGTCATCGCCATCAGCAACAGTGGAGAGACTCCGGAGCTGCGTGCGGCGGTGGAGTGCGTCCGTGGTCTGGGCGCGCGGGTGCTGGGAATCACCGGCCGGCCCGACTCCTGGCTTGGGAGCGCGGCGGATGTGGTACTCGACGCGGGCGTAGCCCGGGAAGGCGGCGGCCTGGGCCTGGCGCCGCGGGCCAGCGTTGCCGCCGAGGTGTTGGTGGCGGCCGCCTTGGCCGCGCTGCTGGAGGAGGAGCGCGACTTCTCCAGCGCGGACTATCATGCCCGCCACCCGTCGGGCGAGCTGGGCAAGCGCTCCAAGGGGAGGTAGAAGGACGGCATGAGCACTCGCGAATCATTTGGTCAGGCCTGCGAACGTGTGAGTGAGCGACAGGGCTGGGAGCTTCTTCCCTCCGGCGTGCGCGTCGATCTTCCCGGTGGCCGTCGCCAGGTGATCTCGCTCGAGTTCTTCGAGTTCGAGAGCCAGGAACTGGTGCGCCTGTACACGGTGATCGGCCCGGCGGACCAGCTTCCCAGCGAGCGCCTCGCCATGGCCCTGCAGATCAACGCGCGGCTGGCCCACGGCGCGCTGGCGGTTCTCGAAGGCGAGCTGATCATGGCCAACACCCTGCTTCTCCAGGATGCGGACGCGCCGGAGATCGAGGCGTCCATCGCCTACCTGGCCGAGACCGCCGACTACTACGAGAAGAGCCTCTTCGGCACCGACCGGCACTAGAGCCCAGCTCACAAACCTCTCACAGAGAGTGGGTCTTTGGCGTGCCGACGGCGACCTCGGTGGCCGAGGCGCGGGAGCGGCGAGGCTCAGGCCGGGCGCAGGATCAGGCCGGCGATCATGTCGGTGGTGGTCTCCACCGCGGCCTCCACCCTCGCCTCCGAGGCACCGCCCAGGATCAGCCGCGACGCGGTCCACTCCACAGAGGTGTGGATCACGTAGGCCGCGGCGTCGGGGTCTCGCACCCGGCCCGCGTCGATCGAGTCCAGGTGGAGGAGCAGGTTCTTGACCGCCGTCATCAGGCGGGTCTCGATGGCCTCGAGGGATTCACGCACCTCGGCGTCCTTGAAGTAGCGCTCCCAGACGATGCGCTGCAGCCCCGGGCGCAGGCGGCGCGTGGTGAAGATGGTGTGGATCAGCTCGCGAATGGAGCCGCGCAGGTCGTCGGTCGACCAGAGATCGGGGTCGAGCCGCTCCAGGATCAGCTCCGCTACCTGCGCCACGGTGTCGTTCACGATTTCGAGCAGGATGGCGCGCTTGTCCGGGAAGTAGCTGTAGACGGTGCCCACGGCGACGCCGGCCCGGCGGGCGATCTCGGCAGTGGTGGTCTCGTCGTAGCCCTTCTCTTCGAAGGTGTTCGCCGCTGCCTCCACCAGGCGGCGACGCGTGCGGCGGCTGCGGGCCTGCTGGGGACGCCGTTGGCCTCCCCCGGGGGGTCGAGATCGAGCGGGCGCGCCGGGCATGGCCTCATCCTATCGCACGGCCCGCTCTCAGGTTGAGAAAATATGAACTTGACCTCAGTTTTGGATTGACCCGGGAAGTCCGCATGGATACGCTGCTTTTCGCCGATTTGGGAATGCCGCCAGGACAAGGAGTCTCGCCCGCATGGCCACCGCACCCGTATCCCCCGAGAGCGCCGATCAGGAGCTCGAAACGATCCTCACCTCCTTCGACAGCAGCTATGTGTGGAACTACGGCTGTGTAAAGGAGGGGCTCCGCGACCTCTACGAGAAGGCCAAGCGCGAGCAGTGGAACGGCAGCGAGCTGCTCGACTGGTCCACCGACGTCGACCCCGAGAGCGAGATCATTCCCCAGCACTTCAATCCGCTGGAGGACTATGGGCCGTACAAGAAGCTCTCGCCCAAGCAGGTGCGCGAGTTCCGCCACGCGCAGCTGGCCTGGACCCTGTCCCAGTTCCTGCACGGCGAGCAGGGCGCCATGATCACCGCCTCGCAGCTGGTGGGCGCGGTGCCGACGATCGACGCCAAGTACTACGCGTCCACCCAGACCATGGACGAAGCCCGCCACACCGAGGTCTTCGCCCGCTACCTGAACGAGAAGCTCGAATGGGAGTGGCCGATCAATCCCAACCTGAAGAGCCTGCTCGACAACGTGCTGACGGACGGCCGCTGGGACCTCAAGTTCCTGGGCATGCAGATCGTGGTCGAGGGCCTGGCCATGGCCGCCTTCGCCAACATGTACATGATGGCGCAGGAGCCCCTGCTCAAGAACCTGCTCAGGAACGTGATGCGCGACGAATCGCGTCACGTGGCCTTCGGCGTGCTGTCGCTGCGCGACTTCTACACCGACATGCCGGAGAACGAGCGCAAGGACCGCGAGGAGTTCCTGATGGAGGCGTGTACGCTGATGCGCGACCGGCTGGTGGGCGAGGACGTCTCCGAGCACTTCGGCTTCGACAAGGAGGAGGTCAAGAGCATCGTCCTGGAGTCGCCGATCATGCAGGAATTCCGGCGCCTGATCTTCATGCGCGTCGTTCCCAACGTGAAGCGCCTGGGTCTCGTAACGCCGAGGGTGCGCAAGCACTTCGAAGACCTGCGCATCCTCGAGTTCGAGAACCTCGACCCCGAGGCGATGGACCGCAAGCTCGGCCTCGCGTAGCACCCCCGAAGCTCAGCCCTACCCGGCCCACCAAACCGCCGGAGCCTGGGGCCCGCAAGCCCGAGCCGACAGAACTCGCCAGCGTTGCCAAGCCCGACGAGGGCGCGCAGCGAGCCGTAGGCGAGCGAAGGGGCTCGGCCGCCTAAGGATTGTCTGCCTCGGAAGGGCGAGGTTTCACGGCGAGCACGGCGCACGGGGCCTTTTGCACTACGCGTTCGGCGATGCTGCCGAGGAGCAGGTGCTTGATGCCGGTGTGGCCGCGGGTGCCGATCACGATCAGGTCGGCGCCGATCTCCGCGGCGACGTCCTCGATCACGGTCGCCGGGTAGCCCTCGCGGACCTGCACCTCGCAGCGCAGACCGGCCGCGCGCGCGCTCTCTGCGTAGCGACCGAGGCTCTGCTCGGCCTCGGTCTTCACGCTGGCCCAGAAGTCCGCGGGCAGATACGCGCCTTCGAGCTGCTGGAACTCCACCGGCGGGTGATAGGCGTGCAGCAGGGTCAGGCCGCTGCCGTGCTCCTCGGCCATGTGGACGGCCCACTCCAGCACGGCATCCGCGTGCTCGGAGAAGTCCAGGGGAACCAGGATTTCGCGCACTTGGACGGTCATGGACAACAGCCTGCACCTTCGCGCGGCGCTTGGCAAAGCCCTTTGCGGGCTCCGGGCCGGGGGCTACCGTGTCGGTTCTGCGGCGCCTGCCGGCGCCGTTTCCGGGGCCGTAGCTCAATTGGGAGAGCGCCGCGTTCGCAACGCGGAGGTTGGCGGTTCGATCCCGCTCGGCTCCACCAGGTCTACAGGCGGGCGGCCCCGGAGCTGCCCGCGGAAGCGGCGGCCCAGCGTGCCCAAGAGTCTCAAGGCCCTGATCGACCGGCACATCCAGCGCGCTGAGCTGATGCGCCGCGCCGCCTCGACCGCAGCGCCGCCCTGCCTGGCCCTCTCCCGGCTCCCGGGCTCCGGGGGAGAGGACCTGGGGCGCCGGGTCGCCGAGCGCCTTGGCTACGAGTTCTACGGCATCGAGCTCGTGGACCGGATCGCCCGCGAGGCGGGCGTGCGCCGGAAGCTGGTGGAGGCCCTGGACGAGCACGTGCGGATGGCCGCCGAACGCTACGCCGCGGACTGCTTCCAGGACGCGGTGTTCCGCGAGAGCGACTACGCACGCGCCCTGGTCCAGACCATTGCCGGCATCGGCGAGCACGGCGGTGCCGTGCTGCTGGGCCGCGGAGCCCCGTACGTGCTTCGGCCCGAGCGCACGCTCCGGGTGCTGCTGGTGGCGCCGCAGGACGTGCGGCTGGCCCGCCTGGCGGAGTCGCGCGGCATCGAGCCCGGCGCGGCGGAGGAGCGCCTCGCTCACGAGGAGCGGGAGCGCCGCGAGTTCCTGCGCCACCACTTCAAGGTGGATCCCGACGACCCGGCGCTCTACGACGTCACGCTCAACACCGCCACCCTAGGGGCCGAGGGAGCCGAGGCGTTGTTGCTGCGCGCCTTCGAGCAGCGCTTCCCGGCGGGCTCCACGCGCAGCGCGCGCGCCTAGTCGGCGGGTCCTCTACGCGACCAGCGCGATGGCGGCGCCGGCCAGGAGCGCGCCGTCCACAACCACCAATCCGTAGCGCTCACCCTCGCGGTAGAGCCCGATCGCCAGCGCCGTGGCCGCGGGCACCGCCGCCAGGACGCGCACCGTCTGGGGGCCCGCCAACGCGGCGGCGCAGCCGGCAACCGCCAGGGCCAGCGCGACTGCCAGCGCCTTGCGCCGGCCCAGGCGAGCCGCCCCGCCCTCGCCGTCGCGAACGCTGGAGGCGATGGCATTGGCCGCCAACGCGGGGCCCAACACGGCGGCGACCGCCGCCAGCGGTCCGCCGCCGGCCCGCAGCGCGGGTACGCCCACCACCACCGCCAGCCAGGCCGCCGTCAGGTAGGCCGCCTTCGTGAACGGGATGCGCTTAAGGAAGGGATGGGCGAGGGCCAGCGCGGCCACCCCGCCCAGCAGGGCAAGCCCGCGCGAGCCCAATGCCGGAGCCAGCCCCACCGCGCCCGCCAGCCCCACCCCCGCCAGGGCCGTCAGGGCGTGTCGGTGGCGGGTGACGAAGCGGCTCCGCTCCGGCGACGTGAACCGGTCGCGCTCCACGTCGCGGAGCCGGTCCCAGCCATACACGGCCAGGGTGCCGCAGAAGGCCAGACCCGCGGCCAGGGCGTCCGGCCGCCCGCCGAGCGCCCGGCCGGCAGCCGCGGCCAGGGCAGCCGCAGCCGCGGCCACCCAGAGGTTGGAGAAGACCAGCCCGTCCAGCAGTTTCTGGGCTCGGATGGCGTGATCTCCCGGCGTTGCGGCGCCTGCGGCGGCGGGGGGTCCGACGCCCTTCGAAGCGACTAGAATCGACAGCATGGTGCCCCCCCAGGAAGCCGAACGCACGATGCAGGTGCCGGCCGTCGTCATGGCCGGCGACCGCGGCGCCGCGCGCGCGGTGCGCGGAGAGAGCAAGGTCTTCCTGGAGCTGGACGGCCGCGCCCTGGTGACCCACGTGGTGGCGGCGCTCCAGGACGTGCCCGAGGTCTCGGCGATCTGGGTGATCGGGGACGCCCAGCGTTTGGAGCAGGCGCTGGCTCCGCTGGGGGAGAGCCTGCGCAAGCCCGTTCACGTGGTGGAGCAGTTCCGCAACTTGTACGAGAACTGCTGGGAGACCTACCGGCGCGTCCTGGCCGGGGCGCCCCCGGAAGGCCGCGACCCGGAAAGTGAGGCCGACCACCAGCTGCCGGTGCTCTACCTCTCCGGCGACCTGCCCTTCGCCACGCCGGGCGAGGTCTCTGACTTCGTGCGCAAGGCGTTGTCCCGGCAGTGCGTCTACGCCATCGGCTTCGTCGAGGAGCACTCGGTGGCGCCCTTCTACCCCGTCGCGCCCGGCGAGCCGGGAATCCACCCCGTCTACTTCAACATCAGCGAGGGCCGCGTGCGCCAGAGCAATCTGCACCTGGTGCGCGTGGGGAGCCTGGTGAATCGCCACTACATCCAGGAGATGTACGAGCACCGCTACCAGAAGCAGCTGGGCAACATGATCGCGATGGGCTGGCGCATCGTGCGTTCCGAGTCCGGCGGGCTGGGGATCGCCTTCTACTACGGACTCCTGCACGTGGCGTCGATCCTGGATCGGTTGGGGCTGCGACGCGTGGCCGATCGCATTCGCGGCTGGGTGCCGACGAGCAAGGTGGAGGACTGCGTCAGCCGGCTGCTCCGCTCCAGCTTCCGGCTGGTGATCACTTCCTGCGGCGGCTGCGCCATCGATATCGACAAGGAGGACGAGTACGACGCCGCGTTGGCTCGCTACGACGAGTGGCGCTCCGCCCAGGCGGAACGCGCCCGCGAGCTCTACGGCGCGCTGACGGAGCGCGCCGCCTCGTGAGCGCGGCGGCCGACCGTGCCGACGCCGTTCGTCGCGGAGCGGGCCTCTTCACCCTGGAGCAGCGCGGAGTAGTGCACGTCGGCGGGGGGGATGCGCTTCGTTGGCTGAACGGAATGATCACTGCGGACGTGGCGGCGCTCGAGCCCGACGCCGAATGCGCGCACGCGCACGCTCTCCTGCTCACTCCCATCGGGCGCATCATCGCGGAGCTGCACGTGGTGGCCCGTCCCGATGGGTTCTGGCTGGAGCTGCAGCGCGACGTGCTGGGCGAGGTGATGGCGCGCCTGGAGAAGTACGTGATCGCCGACGACGTCAGCCTGCGCGACGTGAGCGACGCATGGCGGCGGCTCGGCCTGGAGGGGCCCGAAGCCGATGCGATCCTGGAGGCCACTCGCCCGGCGCTGGACGCGGCGGGCGTGGTAGCGGCACGCTTCGGTTGGAGCGGTGAGCGCTCCGTGCAGCTCTTCGTGCCCGCGGCGGCGCTCGAAGCCGTGCGTTCGTCTCTGTCCGAGGCCGGCCGCGAACGGAGTCTGGTAGACGCCGGCGCCGACACCCTCGAGGTGCTGCGCATCGAGTCGGGCACGCCGCGGCAGGGCGCGGAGCTGGACGAAGAGGTGCTGCCCCCCGAGGCGCGGCTCGACGACTGCATCTCCACCACCAAGGGTTGCTACACGGGCCAGGAGGTGATCGCGCGCATCGCGAGCCGGGGCCAGGTGAAGCATCTGCTGGTGGGGCTTCGGCTCGAGGCAGGCGAGCTGCCGCCGGCCGGCGCCCCGATCCAGGTGGACGGCCGGCGCGTGGGCGAGGTCACCAGCGCCGCACACTCCAATCCGGCGGGCGCCATCGCCCTGGGCTACGTGCAGCGTCCTCACGATCAGGCCGACACGGCCGTAGATGTAGCGGGCCGCGCCGCTCGCGTTGCGGCCCTGCCCTTCGTCACAGGCTCCTCTTGAGCCGAGGGCGCCTCGTCGTCTTCGCCAAGCAGCCGCTTCCCGGCGCGGTGAAGACGCGGCTGGCGCCGCCCTTCAGCGCCGCCGAGGCGGCTGAGTTCTACGCGTGCATGCTGCGAGACGTGCTGGCCGTCAGCGCCAACGCTGCGCGCGAGCTGGATCTGGAAGCGGTGCTGGCGCTGCATCCGGGCCGC
>CAMYOO010000104.1 GCA_947260035.1 uncultured delta proteobacterium | reverse complement strand
CGCCGGCTGGTGCACGCGGACCTCTATCGCCTGGAGCGCCCGGAGGAGGTCGAGGCCGCGGGCCTGCGCGACTGGCTGGGCCCCGACACACTGCTGCTGGTGGAGTGGGCCGACCGGGCGCCCGGGACGCTGCCGGACGATCGCCTGGAGATCCGCATCGGAGGCGGGCCCGAGGGCCGGGTGCTAGAGATCGGGGCCCGGGGTGCCGCTGCGGAGGCGGTGCTTTCCCGCTGGAGGTCTGCGTGGCTCTGATCGTGCAGAAGTACGGCGGCACCAGTGTTGCCGATGCCGAGCGTATCCGCGCCGTGGCGGAGCGAGTGGTGGCGACCGCCCGCGCGGGGAACCAGGTGGCGGTGGTGGTCTCCGCCATGGGCGGCGAAACCGACCGTCTGGTGGAGCTGGCCCACGAGCTGGGTGGAGACGAGCCGGATCCGCGTGAGTACGATGCGCTGCTCTCCACCGGCGAGCAGAAGACCATCGCGCTTCTGGCCATGGCGATCCACCGGCTCGGCGCATCCGCACGTTCGTTCACCGGATCCCAGATGGGCATGCGCACCGATGCTGCCCACACGCGCGCGCGCATCGAGAGCCTGGATTCCGGGCGCATTCGCGCGACCCTGGACCACGGCGACATCGCGGTGCTGGCCGGCTTCCAGGGCACCGACGAGGACGGCAACATCACCACCCTGGGACGCGGGGGCTCGGACACCTCGGCGGTGGCTGCTGCGGCCGCGCTCGAGGCGGACGTCTGCGAGATCTACACGGATGTGGATGGGGTCTTCACCGCGGATCCGAATCTGGCCTCCGCGGCGCGCAAGCTGGAGCGCGTGGCCTACGACGAGATGCTCGAGCTGGCCAGCTTGGGCGCGCGGGTGCTGCAGACCCGCTCGGTCAAGTTCGCCAAGCGCTACGGCGTACGCCTGCACGTACGCTCCTCGTTCCACGAGAGCGAGGGGACCTGGGTTCTTCCCGAGGAGGAAGTAATGGAACGATTGGTGGTCTCGGGAGTGACCTACAATACGAATGAGGCGAAGATCCGTGTGCGCGGGGTGAAGGACCAGCCCGGCGTAGCGGCCGGGCTCTTCGCGCCACTCTCGGCTGCCGAGATCGTGGTGGACATGATCATCCAGAACGTGGGCCAGGACGGCAGCACGGATCTCACCTTCACGGTTCCGCGCGACGATTACGCCCGCGCCCTGGGCCTGGCCGAAGAAGCTGCTTCGGTGATCAGCGCCCAGGCCGTGGAAGGCGACGACGCCATCGCCAAGGTCTCCATCGTGGGCTTGGGGATGAAGGACCACGCCGGTGTGGCGACGCGCATGTTCCAGGTGCTGGCGGAGGAGGGCATCAACATCCAGCTCATCTCGACCAGCGAGATCAAGGTCTCGGTGGTGATCGAGGAGAAGTACGCCGAGCTGGCGGTGCGGACGCTTCACGCCGCCTTCGTCGAAGCCGGAGCTGCGGCGCCCGTCGAGGAGTCGTGAGCCGCGCGGCCTGGCTCACGGCGGCGGCCCTGCTGGCCCTCGCCTTGCCGGCTCCCGCGCCCCAGCCGGGGCCGTGCCCGGATACGCGTGGCGCGGCCGGGCTGCTGTGCGGGCGGCTCCTGGATCTGAACGCGGCTTCGCCCGAGGCGCTGGAGGTGTTGCCCGGGATCGGTCCCGCCCGGGCCCGCGCCCTGGTCGCGGCCCGCCCCTTTGCCAGTCTGGCGGACGTGGAGCGGGTGCCGGGCATCGGCCCGGTGATGCGCAAGCGGCTGCGGCCCTTCGTGGAGGTGGCTCCGTGACCGAATGGATCGACCGCGTTCGCCGCTTCATCGATGAGGATATGTGGCGTGGAACCGCCCGCTGGGTGCGGTTCCTGCAGTTCTGCTTCGTCATCGGGCAGGGCTTCGTCCGCGATCAGCTGCCCATGCGCGCGCACTCCCTCACCTACATCACGGTGCTGTCGGTGATCCCGCTGCTGGCCGTGGGTCTGTCCGTCGCGGGCATGCTGGGACTGCGCGAGGTGGTGGTGGAGCAGATCCGATCGCGCATGACCGAGATCGCTCCCCAGGTGGCCGAGCAGGTTCTCCGCCTGGTCAACGACTTCGACTTCAAGAGCCTGGGCGCCCTGGGCGGCACCTTCCTGTTCCTGACCACGATCATGACTGTCGGCAGCGTGGAAAGGAGCTTCAACTCCATCTGGGGCATCTCCAAGCAGCGAACCTGGATTCGGCGCCTGCCCGATTACCTGTTCGTGATCCTCTTCTCGCCGCTGGTGCTGGGTGTGGCGCTCTCCCTGGGGACGACGCTGCAGAGCCAGTCGGCGGTGCAGTGGCTGCTCGCCATACCCGGCTTCGAGCTTCTCTATCGGCACGGCTTGAAGCAGCTTCCGCTGGCGCTCTTCGTGGGCGGCTTCATGTTCCTGTATTGGTTCCTCCCCAACACCAAGGTGAGGCCGATGTCCGCCGCCCTGGGAGGCCTGGTGGCCGGCGTGGCCTTCCCCGTGGCGATCTGGGGCTACGTGGGGTTCAGCGTGGGCGCCACCAAGATGGGCGCCATCTTCGGCAGCTTCGCGCAGCTCCCGCTCTTCCTGGTGTTCACGTACTTCGCCTGGTCCATCGTGCTGCTGGGTGCCGAGGTGTCCTTTGCCTACCAGAGCCTGGGGCGTTACCGGCGCGAGGTGCGCGGCGTGGTGCCGGGGCTGGCTTCCCGGGAGTCCATCGGCCTGGGCATCGCGTTGGAGGTGGCGCGTCGCTTCGACCAGAGTGGCGAGCCGCTGACCGCCGATGCGCTTTCCGAGGCGCTGGACGTCCGGGTTCGCACCATCCGCGAGATCCTGGACGAGCTGGAGGGGGCGGGCATCGTGGCCGAGCTGTCCGACGAGGACAGGGCGGGGCAGTACCAACTCGGCCGCCCGGCCGAGCGGATCAGCGTTCGCGACGTGCTGACGGCCTTGCGTGGCGAGCGCGAGACTCTGGTGCCCGCCGTGGACCAGGTCTTCGAGCGCATCGAGAAGCGACTGGGCGAGGTGGTGGAGCACGAGACGCTCGCCGATCTTCTGCGCCAATGAGGATCTACCTGGATCACAACGCCACCACGCCGGTGCGCCCGGAGGTGGCCGACGCCATGGCGCGCGCGCTCCGCGAGACCTGGGGCAACCCGTCCAGCGTGCACGCCGAAGGCGCAGCCGCTCGCGAGGCCGTGGAGGACGCGCGCGCCCAGGTTGCCGCCCTGGTGGGGGCCGAGCCGAGGCAGGTGATCTTCACCGGCGGCGCCACCGAGGCGAACAACGCGTTGCTCTGCGCCGTGCGCCGCCGACTGGTGACCAGCAGCGCCGAGCATCCCTCGCTGCGGGCCTGCGTGGAGGCGCTGCAGGAGCGCGGCGTGGCGGTAGAGACGATTCCGGTGGACGGCGACGGCCGCCTGGACCTGGTTGGGTTGGAGGCGGCTGCTTCGCAGCAGACGGACCTGGTTTCGCTGATCTGGGCGAACAACGAGACCGGTGTGATCCAGCCTCTGGACGAGGTCGCTCGGCGCCTGGCCGGGCTTGCGCCGCTCCACGTGGACGCGACCCAGGCGCTGGGAAAGATTGCGGTGGAGGGCCCCTGGGACTTTCTCTCGGCTTCGGCACACAAGCTGAACGGCCCCAAGGGCGTCGGCTGTCTGGTGGCTCGCCGAGAGGCGCCGGTGCTGCTGCGCGGCGGCGGCCAGGAGCGCGGCCTGCGCGGGGGCACCGAGAACGTCCCGGGGATCATCGGCTTCGGGGTGGCGTGCGAGCTGGCCCGCAAGGAGCTGGCCGAGCGCAGCGCGCATTACGCCGCGCTCCGGGACCGGCTCTGGGAGCGGCTGCGGGGCATTCCGGGCGCGCGTCGCAACGGCGACCCCGGCTCCGTGCTGCCCAACACGCTGTCGGTGGAGATCCCTGGCGCCGAGGGCGACGCCCTGGTCCAGGCGCTGGACCTGGAAGGCGTGGCGATCTCCGCGGGCGCCGCCTGCCATGCGGGAGCGGTCAGCGCCTCCCACGTCTTGCTGGCCATGGGGCGCTCTCCGGAGCAGGCTCTGGGCTCGCTGCGCTTCAGCGTGGGCTACGGAAACGACGAGGCGCAGATCGACGAGGCGGCGCAGCGCCTGCAGGCTGTCCTGGAACGAAGCGGATGAGAGCGGTCGTCGGGCTTTCGGGTGGCGTCGACTCTTCGCTGGCGGCCGCCCTGGCCGTGGAGGCCGGCTACGAGGCCATCGGCGTCGGTGTCCGCAACCTGGCAGGTGAGTCGCGCTGCTGCTCGCTGGACGATGCCCGGCGCGTGTGCCGGCAGCTGGGCATGCGGTTCTACGCGGTGGACCGCGTCGAGGGGTTCCGGCGCGAGGTGATGGAGCCCTTCGCGGACGCCTACCTGGCCGGCCGCACGCCGCTGCCCTGCGCCGCCTGCAACCGCAGCTTCAAGTTCGACGTGCTGCTGGCGCGGGCCCGGAGCTTCGCCGCCGAGCGGGTGGTCACGGGTCACTTCGCACGCGTGGAGCCCGACCCGGCGACGGGCAAAGTCCTCCTGCGGCGCGGCATCGACCGCTCCAAGGACCAGTCGTACTTCCTGTTCCAGCTGGACCAGGAGACGCTCCAACGGGTCTGGTTCCCGTTGGGAGGGCTCGGCAAGGCGGAGGTGCGCGCGCAGGCGCGTGCCCGCGGCCTGGCCACGGCCGACAAGCCCGAGAGCCAGGAGATCTGCTTCGTTCCCGACGGCGACTATGCGAGCGTCGTGGAGGAGCTTCGCCCCGGAGCCGATCGGCCCGGCGCCGTGGTGGACGAGAGCGGGCGGAGCGTCGGGCGTCACGCGGGCGTGCACCGCTTCACCGTCGGCCAGCGGCGCGGACTGGGCGTGGCCAGCGCACGCCGTACTTACGTCACGTCCCTGGACGCGCAGAGCTCCACGGTGCGGGTGGGGCCCGAGCACGCCCTGGCCGCCCACGGTGCGCGCCTGCGAGACACCTCTTGGATCGCCGGCGAGGCGCCCGCGTCGTTCCGAGCCGAGGTTCAGGTGCGCTACCGGCACGCCGGGGTCAAGGCCTGGGTGGAGCGCGGCGTCGACGCAGGCGCGCGCGTGCGCTTCGATGAGCCGGTAAACGCCGTGTCGCCCGGCCAGGCCGCCGTCTTCTACGACGGAGACACGCTGCTGGGCGGTGGCTTCATCGACGAGGCCCTGCGATGAGCGCTCTGGAAGAGGCCCTGGGCCATCGCTTCCGAGACGCCGAGCTCCTGGAGCAGGCGTTGACGCACGCTTCGACGGGGCAGGAGGGATCCAGCCGCGATGCCAGCAACGAACGGCTGGAGTTCCTGGGCGACGCGGTGCTGGATCTGCTGATCGCCGACGAGCTCTTCAGCGGACATCCGGACTGGCGCGAGGGGCAGCTCACCTGGACGCGAGCCGCGCTGGTCAATACCCGCGAGCTGGCGGGGCGCGCTCGCAAGCTGGACCTCGGGACACACCTGCGCCTGGGCAAGTCGGAGCGGCAGGGCCGGGGCGCGCTCAAGGAGACGATCCTGGCCAACGCCTTCGAGGCGGTGGTCGGCGCTCTCTACCTGGACGCCGGGCTCGAGCCCGTGCGCGTCCTGGTGCGGAGGCTCTTTGCCGACGCGCTCGATCCGGATGCACCGCCGCCGCCCCGCGACGCGAAGATGCTCTTCCAGGAGTGGGCGCACCGGGCGCACCGGACCACGCCGACCTGGCGCGTGGTCTCGGACTCGGGCGATGACGGCGACCCCGAGCGCTTCGTCGCCATCGCTTGCCTGGGCGAGGAGGAGGTCGGCCGGGGAGTCGGACCCACCAAGCGCACCGCCGAGCGGGAGGCCGCCCTCGACGCGCTGGCGGCCGCCGGCGATGAGTGAGCACCGCTCGGGTGTGGTCGCGTTGCTGGGCCTGCCCAACGCGGGGAAGTCCACGCTGCTGAACCGCTGGATCGGTGAGCGGCTGGCCATCGTGACCCGCCGGCCCCAGACCACACGCACCCGACTTCTCGGCATCCTGACACGGCCGGGCGTACAGGCCCTGCTTCTGGATACGCCCGGCCTGCAGGGCAAGGCCAACGACGCTCTGGGTGAGGGCATGCGTCGCGCCGTGGCCGAGACGGCCGCCGATTGCGACGTGGCGGTGCTGCTGGTGGACGGGGCGCGCGGCTGGCAACCCGCCCACGATGAGATCCTGAAGCTGGTGGGCGACAAACCGTGCTACCGCGTGGCCACCCAGGCGGATCGCGGCCATGTCGATCCCGATGCGGACTGGGATCATGTGATCTCCGCGCGTACCGGGCAGGGCTGCGCCGAGCTTCTGGATGCGGTGTTGGAAGGGCTGCCCGAGGGCCCGAGCTTCTTTCCCGAGGACGAGATCACGGATCGTCCAGTGCGCTTCCTGGCCGCGGAGCTGATCCGCGAGGCCGCCTTCGACTGCCTGGGAGAGGAGCTTCCCTACGGCGTGGCGGTGGAGATCGAGAGCTTCGACGAGAGCCGCGCGGACCTGGTGCGAATCCGTGCCCGGCTGCTGGTGGATCGCGAGTCCCACAAAGCCATGGTGATCGGCGCGGGCGGGCGCAAGATCAAGCAGATCGGGACGCGGGCGCGGCATCGCATCGAGCGGCTGCTGGATCGCCGCGTTCACCTGGAGCTGTGGGTCAAGCCCGAGCCGGGCTGGGCCAAGAAGCCGCGCCGATTGAGGGCTCTCGGATATCTCTGATATCGTCGCGCGTTCTTCAGCTGCGGGGAGCGAGGGAGCGGAGGCATGGCCGCCACGGGTGAGGGCGTCACGATCTACGAGGTCGGGCCGCGGGACGGACTCCAGAACGAGCCCGAGTCCGTCGCCACCGCCGACAAGGTCGAGTTGCTGGGGCGTTTGGCGTCCGCGGGGCTGGAGCGAGTCGAGGCGACCTCTTTCGTGTCGCCGAAGTGGATTCCGCAGCTCGCCGACGCCGATGCACTGGCCGCGGAGCTTCCGCCCGGACCCACCTACAGCGCCCTGGTCCCCAACCAGCGGGGCTACGAGCGCTTCCGGCGCACGCCGATTCCGGTGGCCGCGTTCTTCGTGTCCGCCAGCGAGACCCACAACCGGCGCAATGTGAACCGCTCGGTGGTCGACCACCTGGAGGCGTTCCGGCCTGTGGCCGAGCGGATTCGAGCCGACGGCATCGGCTTGCGCGCCTACGTCTCCACCGTATGCGGCTGTCCCTACGAAGGCGACGTGCCCGTGCGCACGGTGGTGGAGGTGGTGCGCCAGCTCCAGCTGCTGGGCGCCGACGAGATCTCCCTGGGCGACACCATCGGCGTGGGCACGCCGCGCCAGGTCCGCGAGCTGGTGCGCACCCTGGCCGCAGAGGCGCCGCTGGGCCGAATCGCACTGCATCTGCACGATACCTACGGGCGCGCCCTGGCCAACGTGGCGGCCGCTTACGAGGAAGGCGTGCGCACCTTCGACGCCTCGCTGGGCGGGCTGGGCGGCTGCCCGTACGCTCCGGGCGCATCGGGGAACGTCGCCACGGAGGACGTGGTGGACCTGTTCGAGACTCAGGGCATTCCGACCGGCGTCGAACTCGATACGCTGGTGGACGCCAGTGCGTGGCTGGAGGAGCAGGTCCTGCGACGGCCCCTGCCGGGCCGCGTGTATCGAGCGCGCCGAGGCGCGCGGGAGAGAGCTTCGTGAAGACCGGAGACGACGTTCGGAAGAACCTGGGCCGCATCCAGCGCGGCGGAGATCGCAAGTACCACAAGAAGGCGGCCGAGCAGGGCAAGCTCTTCTGCCGCGATCGCCTGGCGCTACTGCTCGATCCCGACTCGTTCCTGGAGGAGGCCGCGTTCGCCAACAGCCTGGCCGAGGACCTGCCCGCCGACGGCGTCGTCACCGGGACCGGCCGCATCGACGGCCGGCAGGTGTGCGTCATGGCCAACGACTCCACGGTGAAGGCCGGCTCGTGGGGCGCGCGTACGGTCGAAAAGATCCTGCGCATCCAGGAGGCTGCGGAGCGGCTGCGCGTGCCGCTGATCTACCTGGTGGACTCGGCCGGTGCGCGGATCACCGATCAGGTCGAGATGTTCCCCGGACGGCGCGGCGCCGGCCGGATCTTCCAGAACCAGTGCCGGCTCTCGGGCCAGATCCCCCAGGTGTGTCTGCTCTTCGGACCCTCGGCGGCGGGCGGGGC
Source organism: uncultured delta proteobacterium (assembly GCA_947260035.1). Lineage (GTDB taxonomy): Bacteria > Myxococcota_A > UBA9160 > UBA9160 > JAFDET01 > JAFDET01. The sequence goes on along the minus strand of CAMYOO010000104.1, from coordinate 2,061 downwards.
CTACATCCCGGCATTCTGCGACGTGGTCTTCATGGTCGAGGGCAACGCCAGCATGTACCTGGGCTCGCCGCGCATGGCGGAGATGGTGATCGGCCAGAAGGTCTCGCTGGAGGAGATGGGCGGCGCGCGCATGCACTGCTCGGTCTCCGGCTGCGGGGACAAGCTCTGTGCAACCGAGGAAGAGGCGTTGGCCGCGGCGCGCGCCTATCTGTCGTACCTGCCGAGCCATTGCGATGCAGCGGTCCCTCAGTCCTCACCGGTCGAGGCGGAGAAGCCCTGCGACGACCTGGAGTCGGTGCTTCCCGCGGAGGAGAACAAGCTCTTCGATATGAACGAGGTGATCGCCCGCGTGGTGGATCGCGACTCGTTCTTCGAGATCAAGGCGCTGTTCGCGAAGGAGCTGATCACCGGTTTTGCGCGGATCGAGGGGCGGCCGGTGGGCATCCTGGCCAACCAGCCGCGCCAGAAGGGCGGGGTGCTCTTCGTGGATTCGGCGGACAAGGCCGCGCGTTTCATCTGGCTGTGCGACGCGTTCGGCATCCCGTTGCTCTACCTGGCGGACGTGCCGGGCTTCATGATCGGCAAGCAGGTGGAGCGCCAGGGGATCATCCGGGCCGGTGCCAAGATGATCATGGCCGTCTCCGAGTGCACGGTGCCGCGCATCTCGGTGATCGTGCGCAAGGCATACGGGGCGGGCCTCTACGCCATGAGCGGCCCCGGCTTCTCGCCGGACGCCTGCCTGGCGCTGCCCTCGGCCATGATCGCCGTGATGGGGCCCGAGGCCGCGGTCAACGCCGTCTTCTACAACCGCATCCAGGCTGCGCCGGAGGGAGAACGCGAGGCGTTGGTGGAAAAGCTCCGCGACGAGTTCCGCCGCGACGTGGATATCCAGCACCTGGCCAGCGAGTTGGTGATCGACGCCATCGTAGAGCCGGCGCGGCTGCGCAGCGAGATCGTCGCCTGGTTCGCGCGCATCGCCGAGCGCCCGCGGGACGCCGCGCCGCCCAAGCGCCGTTCCGTGACACCGGTGTAGACTGGGGGCGCCATGGCCGCCGCACTCGATTACTCCGCCGCACCCGTCCCGGTCCGAAAGGACATCCAGGATTCGCAGCAGAGGGTGTGGAAGCAGCTGGCGTCGCCGGGCTCCTGGTTCAGCGGCGCCGAGCGGCTGGCCATCGCCACCGAGAGTCGCAACGCCCCGGAGTGCCGCCTCTGCCACGAGCGCAAGGATGCGGTTTCGCCCAACGCGGTGCAGGGCGAGCACGACCGGGTGACGGAGTTGCCCGAAACGCTGGTGGACGTGATCCACCGGGTGCGGACCGATCCGGGCCGGCTCTCGAAGGCCTGGTTCGACGCCACACTCGCCTCCGGCCTGGACGAGGGGCGCTACGTGGACGCGGTTGGCGTCGTCACGCTGCTGGCGGGCGCCGACTTCTTCTGCCGCGCGCTGGGCATTCCCGCGCACCGGCTTCCCGAGGCTGTGTCGGGCGAGCCCTCCGGCCACCGACCGGAGGGCCTCAGCGACGGCGGCGCCTGGGTTCCGATGCTGGCGCCGGAGAACGCGTCGGGGGCGGACGCGAACATCTACGGGGGCGAGGCCTTCGTGCCCAACATCGTGCGCGCGCTCTCGTCGGTTCCGTCCCACGTGTCCGCGCTGCTGGGCACCATGGCGGCCCTGTACATTCCGCCGGGCGGGCTCCTGGATTTCACGATGCGACGCGACCTGGACCGGCTGCAGATCGAGCTCGTGGCGTCGCGCGTCTCCGCCATGAACGAGTGCTTCTACTGAACGACGGCGCATGCCAGCATGCTCCGGGCGAGCAGCACGAACGAAGGCGTCGAGATCGATCTGTCCGCGGTGAACGGCGACGCGTCCGGCGACGCGGGTGTGGCCCACGGCGAGCGGTTGGTGGCCTTCACCGAAGCCGTCATGGGTGATGACGAGGCCACGCTGAAGCGCGAGCGTCAGGCGCTGCTCGACGCCCTGGGGCCCGCGGCTTTCGTGGACGCCTGCGGCGTGGTGGGCGCCTTCAACGTGGTCGACCGCATCGCCGACGCCAT
>CAMYOO010000103.1 GCA_947260035.1 uncultured delta proteobacterium | reverse complement strand
CAGTGCGTCGCGCGCCTCGTCGCCGCGGATCCGCGCCAGCGCCGATACCGCGCCCAGCTTCAGCTCGCGCATGCGCCGCCGGGCCAGCAGGCCACCCTTGGAGAGCACCTCTTCCAGCACCGGGACGGCTTCGCTGCGGCCCAACGCGCCGAGCCCGCGCAGGGTCTCGCGAGCCAGCTCGTCCTGATCCTCGCGAAGGGCCCGACGCAGGGCGCCGGCCAGAGTCTCCAGGGCACGCGGCGCCTGGGAGGCGCCCAGGCAGTAGGCAGCGGCTCCCGCCAGGTCCGGCCGCGGACTGGCCACCGCCTCCTGCAACACGGCCACCGCCGAGGGCGTGCCGATCCGCACCAGGGCCTTGGCCGCCTCGCGCACCAGCTCGATGGGCGTCGCGACATCCTTCACCAGCGCGGCCAGGTAGGGAATGCACGCCGGGTTCTGCATCTCGCCGGACAGGCGCGCCGCCAGCCGCGCGCGCTCCGGGTGCGCCGCTTCGAGGGACGCCTTCACCTCGGGCAGCGACTTCTCGCCCATGGCGATGAGCAGGGCGTTGAGCTGGCCGCGATGCTCCGGATCGGGCTCGTTCACCAGCGCATCGAAGATGCGCGGCACGGCGTGGGCCCCGAGTTGGAGCAGGACCTGGGTGGCGCGGACGCTGGCCTGGGGCGCCGTGTCGCAGGCGCGCTGCACCACGTCGTCCAGGCGAGGGCCCGCGGCCAGCCCGAAGAGCGCCTCCTCGGCCAGAGCCCGCTGGCGCTCGCTGCGCAGGGCCTCGGCGGCGTGGCAAGAGAGGACCAGAACCGCGCGGTAGGTGTCGTCGCTGGGCCCCTCGTCCGCAAGCGCCGCCGCCTCGCGGGTGACGCACCGCAGGTTCTCTTCGTAGTCCGCATCCTCGCGGCACTCGTCCAGTGCGCGCAGGCCCTTGACCAGTTCGGCGCCGCCGTCGCCGGTAGCCTGGGGAACCATGGCCCCGTCGGAGCTCTCGTTGCCCGCCTCTTCGAGATGGTGATGCAGCGCGCGCAGCGGATCGATGCCTGTGGTCTGCGGCTTGGGAGCGGGGAGATCCGCGTCTGGATCCTCCTCGGCTTGCTCCGACTCATGCCGCGGCCACAGGTCGGCAACCATATCGCCGGCGTCGCTCGCCTCTTCGGACAGGTCGGCGAACGAGACCGTGTCGGCCACGGGCTCCGGCGCACTCGCTGGCTCAACCTCGGCTGCCGGGGCCGCGGGCGTGATCTGCTGCGCGGGCGCCTCGGGCGGGGCCGTCGCGCCGGGATTGATCTGCACTCCGGACTGGGCGTGGGCGGCCAGCAACCGCTCGACACCGCCGGCCTCGGACAGCTCGTCGGAATCCATGGCCAGGGTGGCCAGCAGGGCGCCGAACGCGTCGCGCGTCATGCCCGCTGCCAGCCTGAGAGCGCCGACGCCTTGCGCCTCGAGATCGCGGGCCAGCTCGTCCACCGAACCGGGACCCACCAGATCGGGTCGACCCACCTGGCGGATGGCACCGGCCCCCACCTCCAGGTTCAGCTCGCCCGAGCGCTCGAGCCCCGCCGAGAAGGCGTGGAAGCTGCGATCCAGGGCCGACTTGCGAGCCGGGTGCTCGACCCCGAAGAACCTGCACGCCTTGAGCCCTCGACCCAGCTCGATGAGCAGCGCCACGACGTCGGTCGCGCCGCGCCCCTCGTTTGCCCCCTCCCCGGCCATCGATTCACACCCCCGCATGGCGGGTGGAAGGCACCGAGCCGGCCCCCCGCCCCGCCGATCTCATCGTCCAGAGGGGCCTCTCGCTTGATGAGAACGAAGGTTCTGCGAAAACAGGCACTTCCAGATCGACTTTTTCTTTTTTTTCGCCTCTCTTGCGATTGACTCGGCCAAGCCGCCCCAGCTACTCTCGGACCCGGCAGACGGCCCCCCGTCCGCACTCACCCTTCCTCCGCGGTCCCCGGGACCTGGCAGCGAAGTGTCTGAAACTCCTAGAGAATCCTCTTCCAGAGGGATGGTCCTGGCGATCGCCACGGCCGGCGGGGCGGGCTACACGCCGGGTGCGCCGGGCACAGCGGGCGCCCTGGTTGCCCTGCCCCTCTTCGGGCTGCTGGCCCTGCTGCCCGCCGTCTTCTACGCGGCGGCGGTGTTGGGCCTCCTGGCCGTGGGGATCTGGGCGGCCGGCGAGGCCGAGCGAATCTGGCAGACCAAGGACGACGGTCGCATCGTGATCGACGAGGTCGTCGGGCAGCTGCTGAGCCTGGCGCCCCTGCTGGCCCTGCGCGGCAGCGGCCTGGACACCCGCACCTGGGCGTTCCTGGTCGTGACCGGATTCGTCACATTCCGCTGCTTTGATATCTGGAAGCCGCCGCCGGTCCGCCAGGCCGAGTGGCACTTCGCAGGGGGCGCCGGAGTAATGCTGGACGACGTGGTCGCGGGTCTCTACGGGGCCGTGGTGGTCTTCGCCGCGGCGCGGTGGCTCGCGTGAAGGCGGAGGTCCTCACCATCGGTGACGAGCTGCTGCGCGGCGAGATCGTGGACTCCAACAAGTCCTTCCTCTCCGACCGGCTGCTCACCGTGGATGCGGACATCCGCTGGCACAGCTCGGTGCTGGACGACCCGGCCGACATGACTGACGCCTTCCTGCGCGCGGCCGGGCGCGCCGACGTGGTGCTGGTGTCCGGCGGCCTGGGCCCCACCCGCGACGACCTCACCATCGAAGTCCTGGCCCACACCTTCGGCCGCAAGCTGACGACCGACGACGAGACCCTCGAGAAGCTGCGCGCCTTCTTCGCGCGCTTCGGCCGCGAGATGGCGCCCAACAACGCCAAGCAGGCCAACTTCCCGGAGGGCTCGGAGATCCTGCTCAACCCGGAGGGCACCGCGCCCGGCTGCATGCTGCGCACCGACGGCGCCACCTTCTTCTGCATGCCCGGCGTGCCCCGCGAGCTGTACCGGATGATGGACGAGCAGGTGCTGCCGCGTCTGGAGGCGCTGCGCGGCGACGGCCAGGTGGCCCGGGCCACGCTGCTGCGCACCTTCGGGATGGGCGAGTCCAACCTGGATGAAGCACTGACCGACCTCGACCTGGGCGAGGGCGTGACCCTGGGCTTCCGCACCGCCTTCCCCGACAACTACGTGCGGCCCCTGGCCCGTGGCGCCACGGCGGAGGAGGCCCAGGCCCGGCTGGCCCGCGCCTGCGACGCCATCCAGATGCGCCTGGGAGCGCTGGTCTACGGCGAGGGCGCTACGGAGACCATGGAGACCGTGCTGGGCCGGCTGCTGCAGGAGCGCGGCAAGACCATCGCCGTGGCCGAGTCGTGCACCGGCGGGCTGCTGGGCGAGCGCATCACGGCGGTGCCCGGCGCCTCGGAGTGGTTCCGCGGCGGCATCATCGCCTACTCCAACGACGTCAAGATCCAGCAGCTCGGTGTGCCGGAAGCGCTGCTGGACGAGCACGGCGCGGTGTCGGAGCCGGTGGCGGCCGCCATGGCTCAGGGCGTGCGCGAGCGCCTGGGCGCAGACTTCGGAGTCTCCACCACGGGCATCTCCGGGCCCGGCGGCGGCAGCGACGAGAAGCCCGTGGGCCTGGTTTTCGTGGGCGTGGCCGACGCCGATCACGTCCAGGCCCGCGACATGCTGTTTCCCTTCGAGCGTCCGCGCAACCGCGCCGTCACCACCCAGGTAGCCCTCGACTGGGTGCGCCGCATGCTGCTGGGCGAGGAGCCGATCGCGACACGCTATGCGCGGAGGCGCTCATGACATGGCCGGGATCCGCGTCTTTCTCGCAGTGGACCTGGACGACGCCGCCCGCGCCGAGGCGCTGGAGCTGGCGCAGCGGCTGCGCGGGCGACCCGGCGGCGACCACGTGCGCTGGGTGCGCAGCGAGGCGCTGCACGTGACGCTGCGCTTCCTCGGACAGATGGATCCGCAGCGCGCGGACGAGCTGACGCAGCACGTGGCCCGCGAAGTCCGAACACAGCAGCCCTTCGCGCTGCGTCTGGGCGCGCCCCATCCCTTCCCGTCTGCGCGGCGACCGCGGGTGGTGGCCCTGGAAGTAGAGCCCCGAGAGCCGCTGGGCGCGTTGGCCGATGCGGTGGAGCGCGGCGTGGTGGCAGCGGGCTTCGAGCCGGAGGCGCGCGCCTTCCGCGCCCACCTCACCCTGGGCCGGATGCGCGGCGGACGGCCGCCGCAGATGGAAGATCTGGAAGCGCCCCGGGCCGAGAGCCCGGTGCGCGACGTGGTGCTGTACCGCAGCCATCTGGGCCGCGGCGGATCCCGCTACGAGCCGCTGGAGCGCATGCCCCTGGGCAGCGCCGGCGGTGACGCTTCACCCCGAACACTCGTGCAAGGAGAAAACGAGCATGGCTAAAGGAAACGGAACGACCGGCGGCAACGGACACAAAGAGAAGGCGATCGATCTCGCCGTCAGCACCATCGAGAAGCAGTTCGGCAAGGGCTCCATCCTCAAGATGACCGAGGACGCCATCAACCGTGAGGTCGACGCGTTCTCCAGCGGATCCGCCAGCCTGGATCTGGCGCTGGGCATCGGAGGCTTCCCGCGCGGGCGGGTGGTCGAAATCTACGGGCCGGAGTCCAGCGGCAAGACCACCCTCACCCTGCACGCGGTGGCCGAGGTGCAGCGCCAGGGCGGCGTGGCGGCGTTCATCGACGCCGAGCACGCGCTGGACGTGGGCTACGCCCGGCGGCTGGGCGTGAACGTCGAGGAGCTCCTGGTCTCACAGCCGGACACCGGCGAGCAGGCCCTGGAGATCACCGACGTGCTGCTGCGCTCCGGCGCGGTGGACCTGGTGGTGGTGGACTCGGTGGCGGCGCTGGTGCCGCGCGCCGAGATCGAAGGCGAGATGGGCGACCACCACGTCGGCCTGCAGGCCCGGCTCATGAGCCAGGCCCTGCGCAAGCTGACGGGGACGGTCTCCAAGTCCAACGCCACGGTGATGTTCATCAACCAGATCCGCATGAAGATCGGCGTCATGTTCGGCAACCCGGAGACGACCAGCGGCGGCAACGCGCTGAAGTTCTACTCCTCGATACGCCTGGACATCCGCCGCATCGGCGCGCTGAAGGACGGCGACGAGGTGGTGGGCAACCGCACGCGGGTCAAGGTGGTGAAGAACAAGGTCGCCCCGCCCTTCCGCCAGGCGGAGTTCGACATCCTCTACAACCAGGGGATCTCGATCGAGGGCGACCTGCTGGACCTGGGCGTGGACGCCGGCATCGTGGAGAAGAGCGGCGCCTGGTACTCCTACGACGGCGAGCGCATCGGACAGGGCCGCGAGAACGTCCGGCGCTTCCTGAAGGAGAACCCGGACATCCGCGAGCGCCTGGCCGACGCGGTCTACACCGCCAAGGGCCTGAAGCGCGCCGTGCCGGCCAAGGCCAACGGCGACGCCACTGCCGCCGCCGCCGAAAAGGCCGCGGCACCGGACGAGGCCTGATCCCGCGACGGGGGCCGGGCGCCGGCCCGGTCCCCGATCGTGCCCGGACTCCGCCGCCAGGCGGGCCGGATCGAGCATCTCCCGTGCCCATGCGAAGACGGCCCGGAAGTGCTTGGATTGAGGGGTCTGGAGGCACGAGGCATGGCACTGACGGCACGGGATCTGATGCAGAGCGAAGTGGTGACCATCGGGCCGGAGACGCCGCTGGCGAGTGTCTATCGGGTCTTGGTTGCCGAGGGGATCACGGGAGCGCCCGTGGTGGACGACACCGGTAGGGTGCTGGGCGTGATCTCCAGCGCCGACCTGCTGCGCGCCGTGGCCAACGAGCAGGACTCGGGCTCCAGCGACTCGGCCTACTTCGAGGGGATGCTGGAGTTCTCCAGCTCCTCCGGGGATGGTCTGTCCGACGACTTCCAGGACCGCCTGGAGCAGATTCCCGCCTCGGACGCTATGACCGACGGCGCCATCTCCGTGGGCCTGGACACGCCACTGGCCGAAATTGCACGCACCATGCGCATGCACCGCATCCATCGGGTGCTGGTCGTCGAGGACAGCGCGCTCGAGGGCATTCTCACGAGCTTCGACCTGGTGGCCTTGCTGGAGAAGGGCGCGCCCTAGCCGCCGGACGAGCCGCGCTATCCTGACCGGATGCGCGCCCATCGCACACGCCGGGCCGCCGTCGTCGTCTTGGCGGCTGTGGCCTGCCTGCTGCTGGGCGACGACTGTGACGTCGATCGGGATGCGATCCGCGAGCGGCTGGCCCGCGAGGCCGCCGAAAGGGATATGGGGCCGAGCGTCGCCGTCTCCGCCGACGCCTGCGTGACGCTTCCCGAGCCGATGCCCGTGGGCCTGTCCCTGGTCAACGGGGCCACGGATCGGGTTCTCGTCGCCAACTCCGAGCCGGCCGCGGTGATTCCGCTCAACATCGCGACCCAACCACCGTCGGTAGCGACGGCGGGCGCCGTTCCCAAGATCCCCGACGACAGCAACGGCGACGGCACGGACGACGCGACGAAGCCGGTGCTGGAAGGCGTGGTGGGGGACGATCCGACCGTTCCCGCCTTCCTGGCGCTGGCCACCTCCACCGCCAACGAGCAGGTGCTCTTCGTGTCGCCGACCACGGCGGAGTTGGTACCCCTGTTCGTGGATGGAGTGCTCCGCACCGCGGTGTCCACCGCCGTGGAGGTCACACCCGAAGAAGAGGCCGTGGATTCCAGCGGCGAGGCTGTGACCGATCCCTTTACCACAAACTTCACCTCGGGTGTAGCCGTGAGCGGCACGCGGGCCTTCGTCTCCACCTCGAACGTGGCGGAGGGCGCCGGAACCGAGGATCCCCGCTACCTGCCGGGAACCGTCCTGGTCTTCTCGGTCAACCTCGGGGCGAGCACCATCGACTCCACACCCCAGGTCATCTTCACCACCCGCTACAGCCCCACCGACGTCACGCCCTATACCTCGCCCGACGGACGCAGTTTCGTACTGGTCAGCTCCACGGGCGCACTGGGCGTCAGCAACGAGACGCGCTTCGGATTCGCCACCGGCGCGAGCGAAGCCGGCAGGGCCGGCGCCATCGAAGTGATCGAGGTCTTCGCCGCCGACGATCCGGCACTGGTGGCCGTGATCCCGCTGGGCGAGACGGCGCCCGGATTCGGCAAGGTGACCGTCGACCGCCGGGGTTGGATCGGCACCATCGGCAGTCTGGTGGAACGACGCGTGCTGGCGGTGGACCTGAGCATCCTGGACGAGCTGCCGACCGACCCGCCCGACGAGCCGGTGATCCTCGACGGCAGCGGCAGCGAAACCGATCCGGTGATCGACGCGCCCGCGCTCACCATCACGCCCATCGGTGGTGGCCCACCGGACGAGACTTGTGCCGGCACCGTGGTGGCGACGGCCTGGGCCAGCGGCGACCGCTTGCTGGCCCTGGAGTTCTGCGACGGGACCGTGTCCTCCTGGAAGGTGAACCTGCGCGGAAACCCGGCCGGCAACCCGACCCCGTTTCCGCCCGATCGCTTCTCGCTGCGCATGGAGCTGCGAGCGGTGGCCCCGCTGGTCGCTGCGGGCTCGGGCCGGCTCCAGGCGCCGCTGGGGATGGTCGTGCGGCCGGGCACGCCCGGCTTGAGCTTCGTCGGCCCCGACGTCTACCTGCTGGTCGGGCTGCCCGAGGGTGCGCTGTGCGGACTCGCAAGCGACGTGCTCTGATCGGCGCCCTGGTCGTGACCCTGGCCCTGGGGATCGCGACCTGGCAGCGGGTCCACTCCGCGGGGCCGGACCCGGCCGCGCAACCTTCGAGCTCGGACTCCGGGGACGGAGCGCACGCGATCCGGACGGCCGAAGACGCCACGCCGGGAGACGCCGGCACTCCCGCCGCGAAGCGCTCGGACGGCGGCAGCGATGCGGCGGCCGCGGACGCCGGGCGCGGCCTGGATGGACTCGATTCGCCGACGGCGGCGAAAGACGCGGGCGCAGGTAGCGATCTGCTTGCCAACTCCGCGGATCCCGCGGGTTCCCGCGCCATCTACCTGGCCGCCGATGCGCCCGGCGAAGACCGGCTCTCGACCCGGGTGCGCGGCGTAGACACGGGCGCGCCGCGCGCACTCGTGCTCTGGCGCGTGCAGGACGGGCGCCGCGTGCGCCTGGCCGAGGGTTTCAGCCGGCCCGACGGCTCGCTCCAGTTCCCGGAAATCCTGGTACCGGACCATCTGGAGCTGGTCGTGACCGCAGCCGAGGCCGGACCGGAGGGAACCGACGAATCGGAACCCGCCCGGGTCGAGGCCGCAGGCCTGCGCCCGCCCCAGCTGGAGATCCGGCACAGCCGGGGCGGCGCCCTGGCGATTCGCGTGGCGGCCAGCCGTGCCCTGGGCAGCGTGGTCTTCGCGAACCCGGGCGGAGAGGAGATCGCGCGGATCGCCTTGCCGCGCGCCCCGAGCCCCGCGCGACAGGTGCTGGACGTGACGCTCCCGGCGGATCGCGTACGCGGCGAGATCCTGGTTGCGCACGAGTTGCCGGACGGCGCCCGCTCCGCCTGGCGGCCCTACAGGGTTCCACCGGTGCCCCCTGCCGGTGGCCCGGCGCCGGAGGTCGACGGGGCACCCACCTCCTAGCTTTAGAGCCGATCCAGCCCGCCGCTTTCCCTGCGATTCTCCTTCCCGAGCGATTCCCTATTGGGCATCGATCCGACCGAGATCTTCTACGGCGGCAACAGCCAGGGCGCCATCTCCGGTGGAGCCGTCGCGGTGTCCGCCCAGGACTTCACCCGAGCGATGCTGGGCGTGGCTGGCATGAACTACAGCACCCTGTTGCTGCGCAGCGTGGACTTCCAGGTGGCCGACGTCACGGCCGACGTCGAGGCACGCAGCATCGGCGCTTCGACCCAGCGGCCGTGCCGATCCCGGACGCTCCCGGAGCGGCATACGACCGGGACGGCTCGGCGCTGGTCATCTGGGACAGCGGCAACCTCCAGGCGCCGATCATCAACCGCCCGCCGCCCCGGCCCGGCCCGGCAACCCGGAGCTTTCGGCCTGCGCCCTGGACCACCGGGAGGATCCCCACGAGTGCCCGCGGCGACAGCCCCGCGCGCGGGTACGGAAGTCGCACTTCCTCGCGACGGGCGGTTCGGTGGTGGACGTATGCGCCGCCCAGACTTGTTTGGCGCCGATGCCCTGGTCGCGCAGGGCCTCCAGGCGATTCCGGAGCTAGAACGGCTAGGATGGCGTTTGCGCCCCCATGCCGCACCCGCACGCCGTCGCCCCCGCCACGAAGCTCGCCTACGGCGTGGGGCAGATCGCCGAAGGCTTGAAGAACACCGCCTTCGGGCTGTTCGTACTGTTCTTCTACAACCAGGTGCTCGGCGTTCCCGGAAGCCTGTGCGGCTTGGCCATGGGGATTGCGTTGATCTTCGACGCGGTGACCGACCCGCTTGCGGGATCGTTGTCGGACAACTGGCGCTCGCGCTTCGGACGCAGGCACCCGTTCATGTACGCCTCCGCGCTCCCTCTGGGCGTCGCCTTCTTCGGCCTCTTCTCGCCGCCGGCGCTCTCCGAGCAGGGACTCTTCCTGTGGCTGCTGTGCTTCGCCGTGCTCACCCGCTCCGCCATGACCTTGTATCACGTACCCCACATGGCGTTGGGCGCGGAGCTGTCCGACGACTTCGAAGAGCGCACGACCATCGTTGCCTGGCGGCAGGCCTTCGGCTACGTGGGGGCGCTGATCGCCGGCGGGCTGGCCTTCCTCTACTACTTCAGCGACGCGCACGGCGGCCGCCTCAACCAGGCGGCCTACGCGCCCTTCGCGGCGGTCCTCGCCGTGGGCATGATCGTCAGCATCTGGGTCTCGGCATGGGGCACCCGCAAGGAGATCCCGCGCCTGCCGGTGGCTTCGGCTGCGACCGGCGAGGGAAGCGTGCCCCGCCTGCAACGCGAGCTGGCAGGCGCCTTCGGCAATACCTCGTTCCGCTGGCTCTTCGCCGGTGTCCTGATCGTATTCGTCATGGTGGGGGTGGACGCGGCGCTGAATCTCTACATGTACGAGTTCTTCTGGGAGCTTTCGGGACAGCAGATCCTGCTGGTTACGCTGGCCTACCCGGTCGGCATGATCGCGGGCACCGCCTTCACCCGGGCGCTTCACCGGCGCTTCGACAAGAAGTTGCCGCTCGTCGTGGGCACGGGGGGTTGGGCCCTGGGCCAGATTGCACCGGTGGTGCTGCGCCTGCTGGAGTGGTTCCCGGCGAATGGAACGTCGGCGCTGATCGCGTCCCTGATCGGTTTCAAGCTGGTGCAGGGACTGGTGGTGCAACAGGCGCTGGTGACGTTCGG
>CAMYOO010000102.1:5190-15479 GCA_947260035.1 uncultured delta proteobacterium | reverse complement strand
CTGGAAGATCCTGCTGCTGGTGCTGGCCGCGGGCAACGTCGCCAACGCGGCCTGGATGCTGGCCGACCCGCATCTCTGGTACACGGACCTCCCGGCCGGCGTGCCGGACTTCGGGCCCTACAACGAGCACTTCGTGCGCGACCTGGGCGCCGTCTTCATCTGCTTCGGGGTGGCGCTGCTCTGGTCCGCGCGCCGGCCGGAGTTCCGACTCCCCCTCGTGGCGTTGACCACGCTCTTCTACGTGCTCCACGCCGTCGGCCACATCTTCGACACGGCCCGGGGCTTCGTGGACGCGCACCATTGGTGGCTCGACGTTCCCGGCGTCTACGCGCCCGCCGTGCTGCTCGTCGTGATGACTGTGAAGCTGGCCCAGAAGCCCGCCATTCCCGAGCGCGCCTGAAGGAGAACCCATGCGACTGGAACCGATCGAGAAGCCCCGCGGTCTGCTGAACCGGGTCGCCTACTGGATGTCGCGCCGCGAGCTGGGCAAGGTTCCGTCGGTGATCCAGGTGGTCTACGCGCGCTCGCGCCCCCTGGCCATGCTGGGCTACCGGATGCGCCAGTTCACCGAGAAGGGCGTGAAGCTGGAGCCGTCGCTGCGGCTGCTGATCCAGACCGTCGTGGCCGACGCCGTCGGCTGCGGCTTCTGCCTGGACATCGGCCGCGCCCTGGCCGTGGAGAAGGGCATCGGCCTGGACACGTTCAACGCGATTGCGGACTACGAGACGAGTCCGCTCTTCGACGACCGCGAGCGCGCGGCGCTGGCGTACGCCGGTGAGGCCGGCGGCGGCGGCCGCGTGTCCGACGAGACCTTCGAGCGCCTGCGCAAGCACTTCGACGAGCGCGAAATCATCGACGTCACGGCCATGATCGCCGTGGAGCGCTTCTACAACGGGATCGCCATCCCACTGGGCCTCGAGGCCGACGGGCTGTGCGCGCTCCAGCTCAGCCGGAAGAACGCCGCCTGAGCCGGAGTCCGATGAGCGCGAGCAGGAGCGCGCCCCCAGGCTCGGGAACCGGGCGGAACGCCAGGTCGGTCAGGTTGGCGGCGCCGTCGCCGGCGATGCCCCACTTGCCGTTGGAGAGAAGCTCGTAGACCTCGGTGGCGCCTCCGCCGCCGGTGCCGAAGACGGTTCCGTCTTCGTCCACGGCCAGACCGTCCAGTCGGATCGACGTGAAGGTGCCGCGTCCGGGAACGACCAGCGGGACGTCGCGCACCACGGCCATCCGCGTCAGCTCGCTGGCGTCCGTGGGGTCGAGGGTCACGATGTCGAACTGCGGATCGCTCCCGGAGACCGTGGGCCAGGTCAGCGCCAGGTACAGCGCCCCGTCCGGGGCGAACCCGAGGCCACCGCCCTTCACGACCGGTGGCGCACCGACCAGCGTGGCCAGCGGACCGCCGCCGGCCCCTGGATCGATGGTGTAGAGGCAGTTGTTGCAGCCCGCGCTGTCGTCGGTCGAGATGCCGAAGAGCGTGCCGCTGCCCGGCTGGATTGCCAGGTCCGAGAAGGCCAGGTCGAAGGTGCCGTCCGAGATCACGCCCAGGTCCGTGACCAGGCTGATGCTGTCGGTTCCCGGGGAGAGGGCGACGGCCCGCAAGCTCGACAGGGTGCCGAAGCCGTCGCGCGTGGTTCCGTAGATGAGGTCGGTTCCCGCGAAGACCATGCCCGAGAGGCCGCCCGGGTCCAGCACCTGGCCCACCAGGGTGCTTCCCGTGACGCTGCCCCCGGAATCCACGTCGATCGCCACGACCGAACCGGGGGGCTGAGGTCCGCCCGTCACCTCGAAGCTCCCGACGGAGCCGTACATGGCCAAGGCAGCGGCGGGCGCGGTCGAGAGCAAGGCCGCCGCAAACGCGAGCGCATGCGTCACACGCATGGGATCCCCCTTCGAGATCCCCTTCCCGGCCCTGCCTCGAAGCAAGAGACGTTCCAGGCGCCGTCGGCTGCGGAATTCGCCAGTTTCTACCATGACTTCCGCGCTCCGGGCCGGCCGGCGGGGGCTCCCCGGCGGGGAACGCTCGTTCCCTCGGAGCGGAAAACACTTTCCGCTAGGGTCGGCCCGTGACTCGAACCCTCCTCTCCTGGAGCAGCGGCAAGGACAGCGCCTGGGCGCTGCACGCGCTGAAGCAGGACCCGGACATCGAGCTGGTGGGACTCCTCACTACGCTCAACGAGGGCGTCGCCCGCGTCGCCATGCACGCGGTTCGCGAGACGCTGCTGGAGCGGCAGGCGCAAGCCGCGGGCCTGCCGCTCTGGAAGATCCCCCTGCCCCACCCCTGTCCGAACGAAGCGTACGAGCGGATCATGGCCGGGGTGATCGAACGCGCGCAGGGCGAAGGTGTCGAGGCCATGGCCTTCGGCGACCTCTTCCTGGAAGACATCCGGGCCTACCGCGAGCGTCAGCTCGACGGAACCGGCCTCGAGCCGCTGTTTCCCATCTGGGGGATTCCCACGCACGAGCTGGCCCGGACCATGCTGGCCGCCGGGCTGCGCGCCCACATCACCTGCGTCGATCCACGACAGCTGGACCGCAGCTTCGCAGGACGGATCTTCGACACGGACTTCCTGGCCGATCTGCCGGCCGGCGTGGACCCGTGCGGAGAGAACGGGGAGTTCCACAGCTTCGCGACCGACGGCCCGATGTTCTCGAAGAGGCTGGAGGTGCAGGCCGGCGAGGTGGTGGAGCGCGACGGCTTCGTCTTCGCCGATCTGCTCTAGGCGATCGGCCGGGTGCCCTGCGCGCGTTCGGCGTCGGCCTTGGCGCGGGCCGCCGCCATCAGCTTGCGGACCAAGGGCCGAGCCCACCTCTCCGGGATGGCGTTCTCCTGAACCGCCAGCAGCGTGAGGGTGTCTTCGAGCTCGTGCTCGGCGCGCTCCGTCGGCAGCCCAAGATCCGCGCTCTCGGCCCAGCCTTCCACGTTGGCCTGCAGCCGGTACATCTTCCAGGCCAGCAGCAAGCCACCCATGGTGGGCCAGTAGCTGAAGATCCAGGCGAGCGGCAGCACCAGGACCAGGGCGAAGTTGTCCGTGGTGACGGTGCCGCCAAAGACGTGGGACAGGGACCAGCCGCCGATCAAGGCGATGCCCAGGAGATAAAGGCCCAACAGCTTTGCGGAGCGCATCAGCACAGCGGCTGGATCGGTGCTCCGGTGGCGAGCCTGAAGTGGGATCAGGAGGCGGCTTCCAGCGGCGGCTCGCTGGCCGGACGTCGCGCCCGGCGCTTGCTCACGCTGCGCGTGATCTGCGGCGCTCGCGCTTCGCTGCGCTGCTCGTTGTAGCACCACACGCACAGGCCCGAGCCGTGGGTCACGTGCATCCCCCGCTCGCAGCGCGGGCAGTTGTGCGCGTAGCCCGAGCGCAGCAGCGAAAGAATGATGTCGGCGTTCTCGAGCAGGTATTCGCGGCGCATGGATCTCTCCTCGCCGGTGAGTGGCTCGCCTGCGCGTGAAGGTGACGGGGGGCGTGTGCAGACCACCGGCAGAAGCGGGCTCAACCCGCCGCGGCCGCGCCGTTCCCGCCCGCCAGACGCTTGAGCAGCCGCCGCGCGGCCGGAAAGAGCACGTCGGGATCCGGCGTTTCCGCGGGTGCATAGATCTTGTGATCCGGCGCTACGCGAATTCCCGAGGCCGCCCGCGTCATCAGACCGACCAGTCGCTTGGGATCGATGCGGGTGGCGGGGCCGGCCGTCATCACAATCTCGCCGCGTGCCCAGTCCACGGCGGCGATGCCCAGCGCGCGTGCGTGGATCTTCAGCCGGATCACCTCCAGCAGCTGCTCGGCCTCCACGGGCAGCGGGCCGTAGCGATCCAGAAGCTCGTCGCGGATCCGATCCACGTCGGCGTCGTCGGGTGAGCTGGCCAGCCGCTTGTAGAGGACCAGACGCTGGGACACGTCCTCCACGTAGTCGTCGGGGAGCCGTGCGGCCACCGGCAAGCGGATTTCGGGGTCCACCTGGGTCTCGCGCACGTTGCCGCGCATCTCCTCCACGGTCTCGGCCAGCATGTCCATGTAGGTCTCGTAGCCCAGGGCGGCCAGATTCCCGGACTGCTCGCCGCCCAACAGGTTGCCCGCGCCGCGGATCTCGAGATCCATGTTGGCCAGCCGGAAGCCCGAGCCCAGCTCGGAGAGGTCCTGGATCGCCTCGAGGCGGCGCTGGGCGTCGTGGCTGAGCGCCGCCTCGCCCGGCACCAGGATGTAGGCGTACGCGCGGTGCGAGCTGCGGCCCACGCGGCCGCGTAGCTGGTAGAGCTGGGCCAGGCCCAGGCGGTCGCCGCGGTCGATCAGGATGGTGTTGGCGCGCGGGATGTCGAGCCCGCTCTCCACGATGGTGGTGCACAGCAGCACGTCCGCTTCGCCGTGTCCGAAGGCCAGCATGCGTTCCTCGAGCTCGCGCTCGCGCATCTGCCCGTGCGCCACGATCACGCGCACCTCGGGCACCACGCGGCCCAGCAGCTCGGCCAGGGCGCCGATGCTCTGCACGCGGTTGTGCACGAAGAAGACCTGCCCGCCACGGCGCACCTCGCGCAGGATCGCCTCGCGCACCAGCTCCTCGGAGAAGCGGCAGACCTGGGTGCGGATCGCCAGGCGGTTCTCCGGCGGCGTTTCGATCACCGACAGGTCGCGCAGGCCGGTGAAGGCCATCTGCAGCGTGCGCGGGATCGGCGTCGCGGTGAGCGTGAGCACGTCTACGGTCTTCTTGAGCTGCTTGATGCGCTCCTTGTGGCGCACGCCGAAGCGGTGCTCCTCGTCCACCACCAGCAGGCCCAGGTCGCGGAAGACCACGCTCTTCTGGAGCAGGCGATGCGTTCCGATCACGATGTCCACGGTGCCCGAAGCCAGGCCCTCGAGCACCGCGGTGGACTCCTTGTTGGAGCGGAAGCGCGAGAAGGCCTCGATCCGCACCGGGTGCCCTTCGAAGCGCTCCTGGAAGGTCTCCTCGTGCTGCTGCGCCAGGATCGTGGTGGGAACGAGCACCGCGACCTGCTTGCCGTCCATGACGGAGCGAAACGCGGCGCGCACCGCGACCTCGGTCTTTCCGTAGCCCACGTCGCCGCACACCAGGCGGTCCATGGGCCGCGCCTTCTGCATGTCGGCCACCACGTCCTCGATGGCCGCCGCCTGGTCGGGGGTCTCTTCGTAGGGGAACGTGCCTTCGAACTCCTCCAGCGCGCGGTCGCGGGGCGAGAACATGAACCCCTCGGCCAGCTCCCGGGCCGCGTGCACCTTGAGCAGCTCCGAGGCCATCATCTTCAGCGACTTCTTCACCGAACGGCGCGTCTTCTCCCAGGAGGTGCCGCCCAGGCGATCGAGCCGCGGGGGATGGCCGTCGGCGCCGACGTAGCGCTGCACCAGGTTCAGGCGGTGCACGGGCAGGAAGAGCCGGTCGCCGCCCAGGTACTCCAGGCGCAGGAACTCGCCGGGCACGCCGCCGAGCTCCAGCTCGACGAGGCCGCGGTAGGTGCCGATGCCGTGCTCGGCGTGCACCAACGGGTCGCCCGTCTCCAGCTGACCCAGCGCCTCGACGCCCGGGCCCTCGTGCCAGCGCGAGCGCACGCGCCGTTTGTGGCGCGGGCCGAAAATCTCCTCCTCGGTGATCACGGCCAGGCGCTCGATGGGAAGCGCGAAGCCCTGGGACACGCGCGCCAGGCGGATCTCCACGTACCCCGGCCGGGACCAGCGCCACACGGGTCGCGGGTCCCGTGCCACCTGGCTGCGCACGCCGTACTCCGCCAGCAGGGCGCGCAAGCGCTCGGCCGCCGAGAGGGCCGGCACCGCGAGCACCACGCGCCAATCCTGTTCACGCCAGTGCTCGAGGGCCTCCACCAGCGGCTCGAGTGCGCGCTCGTGGGTGCGCTGGCGCGTCAGGGCGCCGCGCAGCTCGTCGTGGGCGAAGGCGCGCACACTGAAGCGGGCCGTGGGCGCGACGTCGCTCTCCACACCCAGGTGCTCCAGGATCACCGGATTGCGCGCCAGCACGCCGTCGATGACGGCGTCCGGCTCCAGCAGCAGCTCCGCCGGGGGCAGGGCGGGACGCTGGCCCTCGACGGCGGCGTCGAAGTTGGTGAGCGCCTCGTGGAAGTAGCGCACCAGGCGCTCGCGCCCGGCGGGCAGGTCGTCCACCACGATGCGGGTGTCGTCGGGCAGGAAGTCCAGCAGGGTCTCGCTGGACGGCTGGAGCAACGGGGCCAGGGTCTCGGCGCCCGGCGGCACGTGTCCGCGCAGCAGCCCGTCGAGCAGCTCGTCGATGCGCGCGGCGGGGATGCGCTGCGACTCGGCCAGGGAGCGGATCGCAGCGGAGCGCTCCACCACCAGGTCGCGGTCGAAGAGCAGCTCCCGCGGCGGGGGCGCGACCACCCGACCGAGCTTTCCCTGGGAGCGCTGGCTGGCGGCGTCGAACTCACGGATCGACTCCACCTCATCGCCGAGCAGCTCGATCCGCACCGGTCGCGCACGTTGCGGCGGGAAGACGTCCAGGATGCCGCCCCGCACCGCCAGCTCGCCGCGCTCCTCCGCCAGGGCCATGCGCTGGTAGCCGGCCGCCACCAGCGTGGCGATCAGCGCGTCGCGGTCGACCGTCTGGCCCACCTCCAGATGCACCGAGCGGGCGCGGACGACGTCGCGCGACGGCACCCGTGCGCACAGCGCGGTCCAGGGCGCCACCACCACGGGCGCCGGCTCGTCGGCGGGTGCGCGCCGCTCACCCGGCAGCCGGGCTGCATGGGTTGGAGTGGCACTGGCCAGCCAGCGGTAGAGGGCGTCCATGCGCTGCGCCACCACGAAGGGCTGAGGCGAGAAGCGATCGTAGGGCGGGGTGTCGTGACGCGGAAAGAAGCGCAGCCGGCCGCTGCGGTCGCCCTTTTCGCCCAGGGCCGAGCGCAGGTCGTCCAGCAGGGCGTCGCCGGCCTTGGCCGTGGCGGTGAGGAAGAGCACCGGCCGCTCGCGATGGGCCTCCACCAGGCGTGCGCCCAGCGCGGCGCGCGCGGCTCCGCGCAGGCCGGTGAGCGCCACCGGCCCCTGGCGCAGCTTCACCGCGTCGAGGACCCGTTCCAGATCGCCCGGCGCTTCCAGTGTCTGCTCGATCAGGGCCTCGCTCATCGCCTCTCCGGATCCCTCCCCGCGTTTCCAAACGCAGATGGCCCCGGCCCCGCACCCGATGGGTGGGGGTCGAGGCGGATTCCGCAGCAGTCTAGCGTCCGCGTCGGCTGGCAGGCCCGCGCGCTTTACGGGGCTGTGGGCCGGCGCGCCCGGCCCACCAGATCCAGGGTGGCCTGGGCCAGAGCGGGCCAGGCGTGGCGGCGCAGCAGCAGCGCCCGCGCCTCCTCTCCCAGGCGCCGAGCCAACGCCGCGTCATTCATGACGCGCGTCACGGCTTCGGCCCAGCCAGCGGCTCCTGCGCCCTCGGCCAGCAGCAGGGCGCTGCGACCTTGTTCGAAGCCGTCGGCCACGGAACGCAGGGCGACGATCGGCCGTCCCGCTTCCATGTAGTTGAGCAGCTTGATCGGAAAGCCGCCCGGGATGGCGCGCGGCAGCAGGCAGACCCCGGCCGCCCAGGTGAGCGCCCGGACCTCCTGCGCGGAGCCGGTCTCCACGATGCGCAGCGGTTCGGGCGCCGCGCCGCGCGCGTCGTGGGTCGCCACGACGAACGGCAGCCCAGGGGTCCGCCGCGCGGCTCCTGCCAGCACGGGGAGGGACTGGTAGGCGTCCAGGTTCCCGGCGTAGAGGGCGAAGCGGCCCGGCTCCAGGCCGTGATGTGTGCAGGCGGCCGCGAGCGACTCGGGATCCGGCGCCGTCGCCGGGGCCAGCCCCGGAGGAATAAGGGCGGCGGGCCCCCGGGCCAGAGGCTCCAGGGCGTCGTGGGCGGAGGCGCACAGCGTGAGGATGGCGTCGCAGCGGCGGGCCAGGCTGCGGTCCAGTGCCGCGCCGGCCCGCGCCAGCAGCCCGGACGCGGCGGTCGGCCCGTAGGCCGGTAGCTCGTGACGCCACAGGGCGTGCACCACGTAGACCAGCGGCGCCCCGATGCGCGCGCGCGCGGCCAGGCACAGCAGCGCCGCCTCGGCGTTGTGGGCCAGCAAGGCGTCAAAGGGCCGATGGGCCGACTCGGACGCCAGGCGCCGGGCCAGTGCGGCATGGGCCAGCGGCTTCAACAAGCTGGGCCCCGCGCGCAGGCGCCGCGGAGAGAGCGCGGCCGGCGCCGCGACGACGTTCAAGTCCGTCGGAAGCGCGCCGGCGCCGCGGCCGTGGACGAAGAGCGTGACTTCCGCACCCGCGTCGCGCAACGCCCGGGCCTGGTCCGCGAAGTAGACCTGGGAGCCCTGCGGAACCGGAAACGGGAAGGCCCCTACCAGGGCCAGCCGCGGCTTCACGCGGTGCGCGTCCTCGGCTGGCGCGGTCGCAGCTCGCGGTACAGGCTCGTCAGCTCCAACAGTGCGCGCAGGATCACGCGCGGGTTGGCGCCGCTCTGGCGGCCGTGGCGCCGCCGTCGGTGGCTGACGGGCACCTGCCGGATCCGGTAGCCGGCGTGTCGCGCGCGCACCAGGATCTCGGTGTTCACGAAGGCCCCGATGGATGCGATGGGCATCGACTCCAGCACCGGCCGGCGGAAGACCTTGAAGGCGCAGTCGATGTCGCGGACGGGCAGTCCGAAGAGCGCGCGCACCAGGAAACCCCAGCCCCAGGCCAGGAAACGTCGGCCCAGAGGATCGCGGCGCGGCGCCCGGTAGCCCGCCACCACGTCGAAGCGCTCGGTGTGGTGCAGCAGCGCCGCCAGCTCTCGCAGGTCGAACTGCAGGTCGGCGTCGCTGAAGAAGACCAGCTCGCCGCGCGCTTCGCGCAGGCCGGAGCGCAGGGCGGCGCCGTATCCCAGGTTGCTGGGATGGCGCACCATGCGGATGCGCCGGTCCGCGGCGGCGCGAGCATTCACCTCGCGGGCGCTGCCGTCGCGGCTGCCGTCGTCCACGACGACGATCTCGAAGTCGGGCGCGAGCTGCGGCGCCACGTCCAGCGCCGTATCGAGCAGCACGCCGATGTTGCGCTCCTCGTCCAAGACGGGGAACACCAACGACAGCCGGGGCCGGAGCTGAGGCTCCGGGCTCTGGGTCACGGCGGCCGAGGCGCTCACTCCAGGTACCCCAGGCCGCGCAGCCGTTCGGCTACGCGAGCCTCCTCTTCGGAGTCGTAGGCCGCCGGGTCCACAGCCAGGCCGTCGAGCGTCTCGTCCCAGGGAATGCCCAGGCTGCGCAGGACGGTGGGCGCCGCGTCGGCGATGCGCGCCGTCTCCAAGCGGCCGGCGTCGTGGAAGCCGGGTCCGCTGGCGATGAAGATTCCCTCGGGTCGATGCACGCCGTTCATCCCGCGTCCCCGACCTCCGCCGAGCGCCTCGCCCGCGAGAGTGGTGACCGAGCCTGCGCCGGGCTCGTCCCAACGGCTGGGGACCAAGGAGAGAGCGTAGCCCGCATCGAGTGCCAGCTCGACCACCACGTCGGGCGCGCGCTCTGCGCAGGGGCCGCGATAGACCTCTTCCCGTCGTCGCGCACGGGCCACCACCGGGTTGCCGCCGGGCAGCTTCCAGTCGAGTAGCGCGCCGATCACCTCGCCGCGCACGTGCTCGTAGTCGTCTCGCGCCACGTGGCCGGCCGCCTCTCGGCCGGCCAGATTGATCCAGACGCCGGGCTGGGTGTTCACCTCCTCGGAGAACGCCGCGGTGCCCGCCCAGTCGATGCCGCCGAAGCGCGCCGCGCTCTCGATCGCGGCGGCCGCCGGGCGCGCGCGACGGAACACCGCCTCGGCGGCGAGCGGAGGCAGCACGCGCAGGGCCAGGTCGCGTGCGCTGCGCGCTGCGCCGTCCAGGGCGGTGCGGCCACGGCGGCGCAGCAGGCCGCAGTCGCGCAGGTGGCGATTCAGGTGCACCACGTGCTGCGACGCGCCGCCGTTGCCGTGGTCCGAAACGACGAAGCACGGCGCGTCGGCGCCGAAGGCGCGGCGCAGCTCGCCGCAGGCGGCGTCGAGCTTCTCGTAGACGGCGGCCACGGCGCCGCGGCGCACGGCAGAGGCGCGCGGATCCCGGCGCGGCGAAGCCGGGTCGTGGTCGCGCCAGAAGTGGTGGCAGACCGTGTCGCTCTCGGAGAACACCACGATGCACAGCTGCGGTGCGCGCCCGGCGCGTTCCATGCTGCCCAGGGCTTCGAGTGCGAAGGCCGTCTTGCGTTCGACGCGCTCCAGCAGAAGCTCCACGGTTCGCTCGTGCCAGCCTTCGGCGCCCGCCGTCTCGTCCAGGTCCGGGGTCATCCA
>CAMYOO010000102.1:4360-5099 GCA_947260035.1 uncultured delta proteobacterium | reverse complement strand
CACAGCACGCGCCCAGCGTCGCGCGCGGTGCGACCCAGCAGCGTGGCGCCGCGCCGATCGTGCGCGTTGGTGAAGCGGATCCGGTAGGCCCCGGTCTGCTTCTGGGTGAAGTCGAAGAGTCCGTGGCGGCCCGGCTCGAGCCCGGTGAGGAAGCTCGACCAGGCCGGGAAGGTCATGGCCGGCACCGTCGAGAGCAGCGGCGCGCGTCCACCCTCGGTCATCCAAGCGGACAGGTTGGGCAGGCGCCCGGCTTCGGCCAGCGGGCGGATCACGTCGAAGCTGGCCCCGTCCAGGCCGAGCACCAGGGCGCGTCCACTCACGCCAGGTTTCCGACGATGGCGTCGGTGATCGCGTCCAGGCCGGCGCTGCCGCCCAGGTCGCGGGTGCGGTTGGCGGGATCGAGCAAGCTCGTTTCGACGGCGCGCTCCACATTCGCGGCCGCATCGGCCTCGCCCATGTGCCGCAGCATCGCCGCCGCCGAGAGGATCAGCGCCACCGGGTTGGCGACGCGCTTGCCCGCGATGTCGGGCGCCGAGCCGTGCACGGCTTCGAACACCGCACAGTCGTCGCCGACGTTCATGCCCGGGACGACCCCCAGCCCGCCGACCAGACCAGCGCACAGGTCCGAGAGGATGTCGCCGTACAGGTTCTCCAGCAGCAGGATGTCGAAGCGGGTGGGGTCGAGCACCAGCTGCATGGCGCAGTTGTCGATGATGATCTCGTCGTACTCCACGTCCGG
>CAMYOO010000102.1:0-4305 GCA_947260035.1 uncultured delta proteobacterium | reverse complement strand
GTACTCGGCGATGCGCAGCGAAGCGCGCTCGGTGACGATCTTCAGGCTCTCCACGATGCCCGGCGCCACCTGGTGCTCCAGGCCGGAGTAGAGACCCTCTGTGTTCTCGCGCACCACGATCAGGTCGACGTCCTGGTAGCGGCTCTCGACGCCGGGCAGGTTGCGGACCGGCCGCACCGAGGCGTAGAGCTCCAGTTCCTGGCGCAGCGTCACGTTGGCGCTGCGGAAGCCCTTGCCCACCGGGGTGGTGATGGGCCCCTTGAGGGCCACTCCATTGCGGCGGATCGAATCCAGGACTGCCTCCGGGACCGGCGTGCCGTGCTCGGCGATCACCTCCGCCCCAGCCTCGACCCGCTCCCAGTCCAGGGCCACGCCCGATGCCTCCACGACCCGGACCGCGGCCTCGCTGACCTCGGGACCGATCCCATCTCCGGGGATCAGGGTCACCCGGCGCCGTTCACTCGACATGCCGGAAGCTTCCTCCTATATTGCGGGCCCTTCGGGGATCCGGCCCGGATGACCGGGCCTCCAGCCCTCGGCCGACCCCCTCCCCCGGGAGAACCAGCGTGGCGATCGAACTCCTCTGCCGCAAGCTCGGCATGACCCGAATCTACGAGAGCAACGGAACCTCCATCGGAGTCACCGTCCTCGAGGCCGGCTCCAACACCGTGGTCCAGAAGAAGACGCCGGAGCAGGATGGCTACTCGGCCGTCCAGCTGGGCTCCCTGGATCGCCGGCCCAGCACCGTCTCGGGCGCCCTGCGAGGCCACTTCGAGAAGGCCGGTGTGGCCGTGAAGCGCCATCTGGTCGAGAGCCGGGTGGCCAGCGAGGAGCTGGACGGCTTCGAGGTGGGTCAGGAGATGGGCGTGGACCTCTTCGAGGCCGGCCAGACCGTCGACGTGATCGGCACCTCCAAGGGCCGAGGCACCACGGGAGTGGTCAAGCGCCATGGCTTCGCCGTCAACATCGAGGGGCACGGCACCCACGAGTCCTTCCGCCACGGCGGCGCCATCGGGGCGGGCTCCTACCCCGGCCGCGTCTTCAAGGGCATGAAGATGCCCGGTCGCATGGGCAACGAGCGGGTCACCACCCGCAACGTCCGCATCGTCCGCGTGGACCCCGACCGCAAGCTGCTCTACGTGCGCGGCTCGGTCCCGGGTCACCGGGACGGCGTGGTGCGGATTCGTTCCGCAGTCGTCGGCTCGGGCTTGCGGGCCATAGGCTCCGGTAGCCGGGCTGCCTGCGAGGGGCTACGTGATTGCCATGGCGCGGTACCAGCGTAAAGACGCCTACCACCAGAAGGCCAAGCGGGAGGGCTTTCGGTCTCGGGCGGCGTACAAGCTGCAGGAGCTGCAGCGCGCCCAGCGCGTCATTTCGCGTGGGGACCGCGTGGTGGACCTGGGGTGCTGGCCCGGGGGGTGGCTCCAGGTGGCGTCGCAGCTGGTCGGGCCCAAGGGTCGGGTGGTGGGGGTCGATCTGGCGGAGATCGATCCTCCCCTGGAATTGGCGAACGTGGTCGCAATTCAGGGCGACCTGAGTGAAGCCTCTGTTTCCAAAGAGATTCTCGAGGCTCTGGGCGGTGGGCCTTGCGACGTGCTGCTGAGCGATGCCGCGCCCAAGCTGACCGGGGTGAAGGCCACCGACCGGGCCCGGGAAGAGCTGCTGCTGGAGGCCGTCGAGGCGCTGATTCCGCTTCTAATTCGGCCGGGTGGCTCACTGATCGTGAAGATCCTCGAAGGTCCCGAAGCCCAGGCCATCGAGCGCCGGATCCGCAGCCGCTTCGACAAGGCGAAGGCCACGCGGCCGGACTCCAGCCGCAAGGGCACCAGCGAGCGCTACTTGGTGGCGCGGGCGTACCGCGGGCCCGAGGGAGCCGGCGGGTAGGGGCGCCCCATCGCGGGCGCCAGCCCGCACCTCCACGAGCCCTGCCCCGCGAACCGCGCAGATTGAGAACAGGACGCGGGAAAGACGCCCGGCTGAGGCGCCTCGAGCCACCGGAGAGGGCTTCTCGCCCCCCCAAAAGGGAACCGGGGGCCCGCGACGAGCGGGCCCCCGGTCCTGGAACCAGTCGAGACTCCTGGCTAGCGGCGTCGACTCGCGGCCAGCAGCCCGCCCAGGCCGACGATCAACAACGTCGCGGCGCCGGGCTCCGGGATGGGCGGGAAGCCCTCCGCGCTTGCGCCGAAAGCGCTGTCGTTTCCGTCGAGCTTGTTGCCCGGGGCCTCGTCATACACGGGGCCGCCGTTGATGAACTTGGCTGCCACCTGCTTGTCCTTGTCGGTGTCCACGATCGTCGCATTCGCGCAGCCGCCGATGTCCGAGCAGGTCAGGATGATCATCACGTCCTGCGTTCCGGCCGTGATCAGGTCGTCGTTCTGGTTCACGTCTCCGTGGACCACGATCCCCACGCTGAAGGTGCCGAACCCGTCGACCATGGTCGGCCCGGCCAGGTCGTAGCCGTCCGAGGTGGCTCCCGCGCCGGACCCCACCGGGGACACCGAGTCCACGGTGACGCCGGAGACGTTGAGCCAGATCTCCGAGATGTCGTAGTCGCCGGCCCCGAAGCCGCCACTGGTGTTGTTGTCGACCGTGATCTTCAGGTCACTGCCGGAAAACTCCACGGTAACCGTGGCGTCCAGGGCGCTGGCCGGCGTGCCGCAGGGCGCGACCGCGCAGAGATTGTCGTCGATCTCTTCCTGCTCGCTGGTCATGTCACTGAGGGTGTACTCAACCGGAATCGCCTGGGCCGGAGCGGCGAGGAACAACAACAGAAGAGCCAGGGAAGACAACACGAAGGCAGAAGAACGCATGGCGGGGGATCCTTTCCCTGAGGTTGACACACACCTGTGCAATTCCCGAGCCAACCGTGAAACGCATTTTCCGTCCGTTTTACAGCGAGTTGTGCACAATTCCAGCTCTTCTTGGTGTAGGGAGGGAAAAGCTATGGAGCACGAGCGGAAAGGGTTTTCCACCAACGGTCGCTCCTTGCAACGCCCGACACACGGAGATGAACGCCAGACGGGGGGGCGGGACGCCAGGGAAGCCCTCTTGTCAGCGATTCGGAGCGAATGTGCGGCGAAAAACAGGCCGCTCGAACCCGCCTGCCCCGCGAGAGGCCAAGGGAGGGAAAGGTTTTTCTCTCTATCCGGATGACGGGGCGACGATCTCGGCCTCCAGGTCCGCTCCCGAGACGCCACGGATGCGGACCCGGACCAGGTCTCCGGGCTCGAGGCCACGGCCTCGCACCAGAACACCGCCGTCGATCTCCGGGGCCTGGGAGGCTACCGATCGATCAGGGCCAGAGCTTCCTCGCCTACCTGCCCGGCCAGCCGCGCGCGCATGATCTCCGCCTGGATCGAGATCAGCTTTGTGTGGCGTTCCCGTGCGGTTTCGCGCGGAACCTTGTCGGGGTACTCGAAGGCCGAGGTGCCCTCTTCGTCCGAGTACCGGAAGGCGCCCATGTGGTCGAACCGGGTTTCGCGAACAAATTCGCAAAGCTCGGCGAAGTCCTCGTCGCTCTCGCCCGGGAAGCCCACGATGAGGGTGGTGCGCAGGGTGAGGCTCGGGATCGCGGCCCGCAGGCGCTCGACCAGCCGACGCTGCTGCTCGGCAGTCACGCCGCGCTTCATGGCCCGCAGCACCTTGTCGCTGGCGTGCTGGAGCGGCACGTCCACGTAGGGCAGCACCCGCTTGGCGCAAGCCAGGGTCTCGATCAGCTCGTCGGTCACGGCGCTGGGGTAGACGTAGAGCAGGCGGATCCAGTCGAGGCCGTCGACCGCGTCCAAGCGCCGCAACAGCTCCGCCAGGCTGGGCCGCCCGGGCAGGTCCCAGCCGTAGGCGGTGGAGTCCTGCGCCACCAGGTTGAGCTCCCGGGTGCCGCCCGCCGCGAGCTGCCGGGCCTCGGCCAGCAGGGAGTCGGGGTCCCGGCTCTGGAAGCGGCCGCGGATCCCCGGGATGGCGCAGAAGGCGCAGGGCCGGTTGCAGCCCTCGGCGATCTTCACGTAGGCGCTGTGGCGCGGGCCGATCGCGAGCCGCGGGGTCTGGTCGTCGTAGAGGTGGGTGCGGCCGGCGTCCACGTAGACGCCTCGGGCGCGGCCGGCCAGCGCTGCGTCCAGGATCGGCGCGATCTCCTGGAAGCGTCCGGTCCCCACGAAGGCGTCCACTTCGGGCAGCTCTCGCGACAGCTCGGCGCCGTAGCGCTGGGGAAGGCAGCCGGCCACCACCAGGCCGCGCAGGCGCCCCTCCCGGCGCAGGTCCGCCACCTCCAGGATCGCCTCGATGGACTCTTCCCGCGCGCTCTCGATG
>CAMYOO010000101.1 GCA_947260035.1 uncultured delta proteobacterium | reverse complement strand
GGCGGCGGCGGTGACGCGATCCACCGCGTTGCGCCGCTCGGGTCGCGAGAGGATCACCGTGGTGACCGGTCCTTGCTTCTCCACGCGCACGCTCATGTCGTTCCTCCTGCGGATGGATCCAGCCAGTGATCCACGGCGCGCTCCACCGGGGGAAGCGCCTCGTCCGGTGCCACGGCTCGCCCCAGGCGGGCCGACGCGTAGGCAGCCTCGAGGATCTCCAGCACCGCGACACCGTCCTCGCCGGACTCCAGTGGCGGACGGCCCGCGCGGAACGCCGCCAGGAAATCCTCCATCTCCTGCGGGTAGCCGTTGTCGAAGAGCCAGTCGGCGTTGTGCCGGCTCCATCCCGCCGGAGCCCGGACCGACGGCTGTGCGTCGGGTACGTAGAGGCGCAGCCCGGTCTCGTGCAGCAGATCCGCGGCCAGCGTTCCCGCGCTTCCCCATGCCTCCAGGGTGGATTGCATGCCGCCGTGCAGCGCCCAGGACGCCTCGCACAGCGCGGTGGTTCCCCCTTCGAACTCCAGGTGCAGAACCGCGTGATCCTCCAGCGCCGAGTCCGAGCGCCCGGCGCGCAGGTCGGCCCACACGCGGGTGCAGCGCGGCTTGCCCAGCAGCCAGCGCACGCACTCGACGGAATGGCAGGCCATGTCCATCAGTACGCCGCCGGCGGCCTCGTCCCGTGAGAAGAACCAGGGCGAGTACGGTCCGGCGTGAGCCTCGCGCTGGGTCACGTAGCGCACCGCGCCGACGGCGCCGGCGTCCAGCATCTCCTTGGCGCGGACGAAGCGCGGCACGTAGGGAAGCTCTTCGGCGTAGGCCAGGCCCACGCCGGCGCTCCGGCAGGCTTCCACCACGGCGCGTCCCTCGGCTGCGGTGGAGGCGAGCGGCTTCTCCACGATCACGTGGCGGCCCGCCTGGGCGGCACGGATGGCCTGGGCGGCGTGAAGCGCGTTGGGTGTGTTGACGCAGACGACGTCGACACCTTCGATCAGCGCGTCGAGATCGACGGTGGCGATCTCCAGGCCGAACTCGCGCCCGAAGCGCTCGGCGCTCTCCGGTCGCCGCGCGCACACACCGACCACCTGCGCCCCGTCCAGGCGCGCGAACGCCTGGGCGTGGGTGCGCGAGATGTGGCCCGCGCCGACGAGTCCGATGCGAAACACGGCTCAGCCTTCTAGCTGTAACGCGCCTCGACGCCACGGGCCTCGCCGGCATCGCTCACGCACGTGCGCAGGTCGGCCAGGAACGTCTCCACCACCTTGGCGTGCTCCGGGCTGATCATCAGGTGCAGGGCATCGGGTCCGTGCTGGCGATCCAGGCACCAGCCGCGGTCGTCCATGCCGTCGCCCACGGCCATCACGTCCACGTCCTCGGAGGTCGAGCGGAACGCGAACACGCCCATGGCCGGCTCGCCGACCACCTGGAGCGGCTCGATGGCCTCGATGCCCTTCTGCAAGGCGCGCGTGGTGTCGCGCACCACACGGGCAAGGCGCAGGTAGCCCTCCTCGCCCAGGTAGTTCATGACCGCCCAGGCGGCCGCGATGGGCGCGGCCGGACGGGCGCCGGCCATGGCCAGCGACCCGTAGATGCCGCCCGGCCACTGGTGATAGATGAACGCCTGACGCAGCTGCATCACGTCCTTGTTGGCGTGGAGCAGGACCGACGCGCCCTTGGTGCAGTAGCCGTACTTGTGGACGTCGGCGGAGATCGTCGAGATCCCGGGCACCCGGAAGTCGAAGGGCGGCACCGGCTCTCCCAGGCGCTCCCAGAACGGCAGCTGGAAGCCGCCCAGGCACGAGTCCACGTGGAAGTGGATGCCGCGTTCGGAGGCCAAGGCCGCCAGCTCCGGAATCGGGTCGATCATGCCGTGGGGGTAGTTCGGGGCGGAGCCCATCATGAATGCCGTGCGCTCGTCGATCAGCGCTTCGGCTGCGGTCACGTCGGCGCGCAGGTCGGGTCCGATCGGGATCTGCACGTGCTCCAGCCCGAAGTAGTGGGCGGCCTTGGCGAACGCCGGGTGTGCGGTCACGGGCGCCAGCATCACCGGATCGGTCACGCCACGATCGTGACGCGCACGTTCCCGCGCCGTCTTCACCGCCAGCAGGATGCTCTCGGTGCCGCCGGAGGTCAGGCAGCCGCCGGCCGCTTCGGGCGCGTGCAGCATGGCGCCGGTCATCGCCACTACCTCGCTCTCCATGCTCTTCAGGCTGGGGAAGCGCAGGGGGTTGAGCGCGTTCTCGAACATGTAGAGCTCGTTGGCCTGACGCAGTACGTCGTCCACCTCGTCGCCGGCCGGGTACACCAGGCTGAAGGTGCGACCGGCGCGCCAGTCGGCATCTTCCTCCTTGCGGCTCTGCATTTCGGCGAAGAGATCTTCGGGCGCACGGCCCTGGGCGGGGAGCTTCATGGGGGACCTCCGGTCGGGATGCAGCGAGTCTGCCACAGACCGCGTACCGTTGGGCGCCCCGTCCGGACGATCGACCGCATCGGAGGAGGACCCATGTACGAGACCCTCGAGCTGAGACGAGAAGGCCCGGTGGCCTGGCTCACGCTGAATCGCCCCGAGCGTCTGAATGCCCTCAACCCCGCGCTGGTGACCGAGCTGCGCGACGTGTTCAGCGGGTTCGCATCCGAGCCCGAGACGCGCGTGGTGGTGCTGCGGGGCGCGGGACGCGCCTTCTGCGCCGGCCTCGACCTGCGCGAGCCCGGAGGAGGCGGCGACACGGGCGTGCCGGCCTCGATGCGCGCACAGCGCCGCATCAGTGAGATCGTGCTGCTGATGCGGCGTGCGCCGCAGCCGATCATCGCCTGCGTGCAGGGGCCCGCTTGCGGCGGCGGTTTTGCCCTGGCCCTGGCCTCCGACGTGCGCATTGCCGGGGAGTCGGCGCGCATGAACGCGGCGTTCATCCGCATCGGCCTGTCGGGCTGCGATGTGGGCGTGAGCTACTTCCTGCCGCGCCTGGTGGGCGCGTCCCTGGCGTCGGAGCTGATCCTGACCGGGCGCTTCGTTCACGCCGAGCGCGCGCGAGAGCTGGGTCTGGTGTCGCGCGTCGTGCCCGACGCGGAGCTCGAAGCCGCGGCGCGAGCGCTGGTGGAGGAGATGCTGGCGACCTCGCCCCTGGGCCTGCGTCTCAGCAAGGAGGGCCTGAACGCCAGCCTGGACGCCGGGAGCCTGGAGCAGGTGGTCGCCATGGAGGACCGCAACCAGGTGCTGTGCACGCGCACGAGCGACTTCCGCGAGGGTGTGGGCGCGTTCCTGGAGAAGCGTCCGCCCGTCTGGCGCGACGCCTGATCCACTCAGGAGAGCGGCATGGCGCAGCCGTCGGCGCGCGGGTCGCTGCCGCCCCAGAGCGCGCCGTTGGGATCGCGGCGAATGACCTGACCCCGGCCGAACTGGACGCGGGCGAAGCCCGACACCCGGCTTACGGCGTGCCCCCGAGCCTCGAGCTCCGCCGCGGTGGCCTCGGGCAGGCCCTGCTCCAGGGCGACCTCGCCGTCCGCCGTGCCGCTGTTGATGCAGAAGCGCGGCCGGTCCAATGCGCGCTGGGGATCGAGCTCATCGTCGGCCAGGGCGCTGACCACCAGCAGGTGGCCCTGGGGCTGCATGAAGCCGCCCATCACCCCGAAGGGTCCGTACAGGCTGCCGTCGGCTTCGCGCGTCAGCAGCCCGGGGATGATCGTGTGGTACGGCCGCTTGCGTGGAGCCAGCGCGTTGGCGTGACCCGGGTCCAGGCTGAACCCCGAGCCCCGGTTCTGGAGCGGGAAACCGAAGCCTTCGGGCACGATCCCGGTTCCGAACATCCAGTAGTTGCTGTTGATGAAGCTGCACGCGTTGCCGCGAGCGTCGACGGCGCAGAAGTAGACCGTGTCGGAGCCGCCTGCAGGCTGGCCGGCCCGGGCATCCGGGTTGGCGCGGCGGGGGTTGATCTCTCGACGCCGCGCATCCGCGTACGCCGGAGACAGCAGCTCGTCCACGGGGATCTGCGCCAGCGCGGGATCCGCGATGCACCGACGCGCGTCGTCAAAAGCCAGGCGCATGGCCTCGATCATCAGGTGCCAGCGGTCCGGGCCCAGCGGATCGAGGGAGGCCAGGTCGAAGCCGCGGACCAGATTGAGGGCCAGGAGCGCCGCCAGACCCTGGCCGTTGGGCGGGCACTCCCAGACCCGCAGGTCCCGGTAGACGGTGCTGATGGGCGTCTCCCAGGTGGAGCGGTGCTCGGCCAGGTCGGCCTCGCTCAGGCATCCACCCGCGGACTGCACGGCGGCTGCGATGGCCCGCCCGGGATCCCCCTCGTAGAACCCGTGCTTGCCGTGCTCGGCCACGATGCCCAGGGTTCGCGCCAGGCCCGGGTTGCGAAAAATCTCGCCCGCGCGCGGCGCGCGGCCCTCCAGCATCAGCTGATCTCCGCCGGGCTGCCGCGAGAGCTGGATGCGCGCCCCCAGCTCCCACTGCATGGCTGCGATGGGCGCCACCGGGAAGCCGCGCTCGGCCAGCTCGACGGCGGGCTCCAGCACCTGGGACAGCGGCAGCGTTCCGAAGCGCTCCAGTGTGTCGTGCCAGCCCGCGCAGGCGCCGGGAACCGTGACCGCGTGGGGATGGCTCCAGGGGATCGCCGCCTCCAGCCCGTCCGCGCGAACGCGCTCCAGCGTGAGCTCGGCGGGAGCACGGCCCGAGCCGTTGAGCGCGCTCACGGCGCCGGATGCGGCGTCGTAGAACAGCGCGAAGCAGTCGCCGCCGATCCCGGTGTTGCAGGGTTCGGTCACGGCCAGGGCGGCAGCGGTGGCCACGCACGCGTCGGCAGCATTGCCTCCACCCGCCAGGACCTGCAGCCCCGCCGCCGTTGCCAGCGGTTGACTCGAGGCGACCATGCCGCCCGTGCCCAGGGCGGGCATGCGCAGGGAATCGAACGCGGGGAGGCCTACCTCCACGCTAGAGCGCACGCAGGCCCGTCAGCGTCTCGCCCAGGATCAGGGTGTGCACGTCGTGGGTGCCCTCGTAGGTGCGCACCGTCTCCAGGTTCATCATGTGCCGCATGGCCTGGTAGTCGTCCACGATGCCGTTGGCGCCCAGCAGGTCGCGGGCCTCCCGCGCGATCTGCAGCGCGATGTCCACGTTGTTGCGCTTGGCCAGGGACACCATGGCGTGCTCCATGTTGCCCTCGTCCTTGAGGCGTCCCAGGCGCAGGGCGAGCAGCTGACCCTTGGTGATCTCGGTCAGCATGAAGACCAGCTTCTGCTGGGTGAGCTGCTTGCCCGCCAGCGGGCCGCCGGCGACGATGCGCTCCTTCGTGTATTCGAGCGCCTCGTCGTAGCAGGCCATGGCCGCGCCCAGCGCGCCCCAGGCGATGCCGTAGCGTGCTTGGGTCAGGCAGGAGAGCGGCCCCTTCATGCCCCCGACGCCCGGCAGGCGGCTTTCGTCGGGAAGCTCGACGTCGTTGAAGAAGAGCTCCGAGGTGACCGAGGCGCGTAGCGAGAACTTGCCCTTGATGTCGCGCGCCTCGAACCCGGGCGTGCCCCGCTCGACCAGGAACCCGCGCACGCCCTCTTCGGTCGAGGCCCAGACCACCGCCACCTCGGACAGGGTGCCGTTGGTGATCCAGCGCTTGGCTCCGTTCAGCACCCAGCCGTCCCCGCGGCGCTCTGCCTTGGTGCGCATGGCGGCGATGTGGCTGCCGAAGTCCGGCTCGGTGAGGCCGAAGCAGCCCACGGCCTCGCCGCTTTGCAGCGCCGGAAGCCAACGCTCCTTCTGGGCGTCGGACCCGTAGGCGTGGATGGGGAACATCACCAGCGAGCCTTGGACCGACGCGAAGGAACGCAGCCCGGAGTCGCCGCGCTCCAGCTCCTGCATCACCAGGCCGTAGGCGACGTTGTTCATGCCGGCGCAGCCGTAGCCGTGGAGATTGGCGCCGAACAGGCCCAGCTCGGCCATGCTCGGGACCAGCTCCATGGGGAAGGAGCCGTCCTGGCGGACGTGCTCCTGGATCTTCGGCAGGAACTCGTGGGTGACGAACTCCCGGACCGTGTCCCGGGCCAGCCGTTCCTCGTCGGAGAGCAGCTCGTCCAGGCGCAGGAAGTCGATGCCGCTGTAGTCGGCCAAGGGGGGTCCTCCTCGGCGCCGAGCCTACCAGAAGAAAAAGCCCGGCGGATGAACCGCCGGGCTTACCTCTCACCGCGCATGAACTCAGCTAGGCGCTGGCGCTCTTTTCGATGTCGGTCAGCTTCTTGTTCAGCGTGCGCAGGCGGCGATCGATCTTGGTCAGGTCCCGCTTGCTGGCGATGTTGAACATCGCGAGCACGTTGTCCACGCCGCTCTCGAGCTGCTTCTCGGCGTCCTTGCGGAGCTTGTCGGCGTCCTTGCGCAAGGTCCTGGCGCGCTTGTAGGCCGGGCTCTTCCGCACGTCCGCTACCAGCTGTCGGCGGCCGCGCTCGATGCGCTTCTCCAGCTCACGGCGGCCCTTCTGAACCTGCTTCTGAATCCGCGTCAGCTCCTTCTCGAGGTTGTCCGCGGCGCTTTCCAGGGGGTTCTGGCCGTTGCTCTTGGTCTTCTGGGCCATGTGGCTCTCCTCCTCGGATCTCCGTCCGAGCTCGTGTTTCGGCCGGAAAATAACACGCTGCGTCAGTGCGTCAAGCCGCGAAAAAGTGTCACATTCCTTCATTAAAACGTATGTTTGAGCGATACGCTGCGTCTCGTAACAAGACGCAATGCGGCATTTTGCCCCCCACAGCGGGAGCGTCAAGACAGGATTGGCGATCGGGGCCTTGGCCCGATCGCACACCCTTCACTCCGAAGAGCGATGGAAAAGAGAACCCGGCCCCGCCCCTAGAACCGCGCCACCACGCTCCCCCAGGAGAACCCGGATCCGAAGGCGGTCATGCAGACCAGGGCCCCGGGCGAGAGCCGCCCTTCGGCTGCGGCCTCGGCGAGCAGGATGGGGATCGAGGCCGCCGAGCAGTTGCCGTAGCGCTGGATGTTGGAGAGGCATTTCTCCGCCGGGATGCCGAGCTGGCCGGCCACGTACTCGTTGATCCGCAGGTTGGCCTGGTGGAAGAGGAACAGGTCCACGTCTTCCAGCTTGAGGCTCGCCGAGGAGAGCGTCTGGTGCAGCACCTCGGGCATGCGGGTGACCGCGTGCTTGAAGACGAAGCGGCCCTCCATGCGCGGGAAGTGGCGTCTCTGGGCCATGACCTCCGCGTCGATCCTCACGGGCTTGTGGCCGGAGCTGGGGAACTCGAGCCAGAGCTTCTCCGCGAACTCGCCCTGGGCGTGGATGCGGCACTCGAGGATGCTCGCTGCGTCGTCGGGGTCCTCATTGGCCTCGACCACGACGGCGCCCGCACCGTCGCCGAAGAGGACGGCCACGTCACGTCCCTCGGTGGTGAGGTCGATGCCTGTCGAGTGGACTTCGTCGAGTGGACTTCGCAGCCGACCACCAGCACGCGGTCGTACTGACCGGAGCGCACCAGGGCGTTGGCCGTGGTGAGTCCGTAGAGGAAGCCCGAGCACTGGGCGCGCAGGTCCATGCACGGCGTGTCCTCCAGGCCCAGCTGCTTCTGCAGGAAGAACGACGTGCCCGGAAACTCGTGCTGAGAAGAGAGGGTGGCGAGCAGGATGCAGTCCAGATCGCGCGGCTCGAGCCCTGCACGCTCCAGGGCCTGCTCCGTGGCGCGCAGGGCCAGGTCCGCGGGCGTCTCGTCGCCGGAGCAGTAGCGGCGCTCCACGATCCCGGATCGCTGCTGGATCCACTCGTCGCTGGTATCCATCAGCGCCTCGAGGTCGTGGTTGGTAACCACGCGCTCGGGGACGTGGAACCCGGTCCCTGCGATCTTGGCTCGTCTCGTCGTCATACCCCGGTCCCCTCCACGCCGATTTCCAGGCGCTGTCGCCGGATTGCGGGAATGTCCTCTTCGAACAGCGTCGTGGCAACCCGCTCCAGCAGCTCCTGCAGGCCCTCCGCACGGAGCGCGGACACGGCCACACCGTGGTGCCGCGCGGCGATGGCCGAGGCGACCCCCGGCGGCATCCGGTCCATCTGGTTGAAGACCAGGACCTCCGGCGTGTCGGCCAGCCCGATCTCTTCCAGGACCCGGTGGACCGCTTCGATGCGCCGGTCCACGTCCGGCGTCGCCACGTCCACCACGTGCAGGAACAGGTCGGCGTCATTCAGCTCTTCCAGCGTGGCGCGGAACGCGGCCATCAGGTCCGCCGGGAGATCGCGGATGAAGCCGACCGTGTCGGTGATGATGACGTCGCGCTCGCGCGGAAAGCGCAGTCGCCGCGACGCGGTGTCCAGGGTGGCGAAGAGCTTGTCCTCGACGTGCACCTTGCTGCGCGTCAGCGAGCGCAGCAGGGTGCTCTTGCCCGCGTTCGTGTAGCCCACGATGGAGAGCACCGGCAGTCCCTGGCGCTTGCGCTGCTTGCGGCGCCCTTCGCGGCCCTTGCGCAGCTGCTTCAGCTCTCGCTCCAGGCGGGCGACGCGTTCGCGCACGCGCCGGCGGTCTACCTCGAGCTTCGTCTCACCGGGACCGCGCCCGCCGATGCCACCGGCCAATCGCGAGAGCGATCCATCGCGCTGGGCCAGGCGGGGCAGGCGGTACTTGAGCTGCGCCAGCTCGACCTGGAGCTTTCCGTCTCGTGAGGTGGCGTGCTGGGCGAAGATGTCGAGGATGAGCTGGGTTCGATCGATCACCCGCAGCTCGAGCCGCTCGCCCAGGTTGCGGGCCTGGGTGGGCGTCAGGTCCTGGTCGAAGATGACCAGGTCGGCGTCACTCCAGAGGGCGTGCACGACCAGATCCTGGAGTCGCCCCGCGCCCAGCAGGGTCTTGGGGTCGGCCCGATGGCGGTGCTGCGAGATCAGGTCGACGACCTCGACGCCGGCGGAACGGGTCAGCTCTTTCAGCTCGGCGATCTGCATCTCCGCGTCGCCGCGATTGCGCCCGGTGGTTACCGAGACCAGGACCGCCCGCTCCCCCTCGCCGACGGCCCGGGTGCGCGCCGGGCGCGCGAGTGCTTCCTCGCGTTCGCGGATCCACTCCTGGAAGTCGAAGTCGAGCCGCGCGGGAGGAACGGGATCCAATCGCTCGATGGGTTCGTCGGCATCGGCCGAAACCGAGAGCGCCGCGGCGTAGGTCAGGGCGGGATGGCCCGTCTCCGCCATGCCGATGGCCACGGTGGCATCCAGGCGCAGCAGGGCCAGGTCGGTCAGGTCGTCGGGCGTGAGCGGCTCGTCGCCCAGGTGGGTGTGCACCAGGCGCAGACCGCGCAGGCGGCCCCGGCCGGCGCGCATACGACCCCAGTCGGGCAACGCGATGGTTCTCGCGTCGCCCACGATGACGTGGCCCACCTGCCCGCGGCGATCCACCAGCACGCCCACCCGACGCCCGATCTCCGCGCTGATGGCGCAAAGCTCGCGGGCGAGTTCCTGGGTGAGCAGGCGTTCCGGCGGCAACCGGCGGCGGAACAGTCGCTCGAGCTGGCGAACCTGGCCGGCCTTGAGGCCCTGGGTGTTGCCGAAGACCTTGATAGGCCTGAATCTAGCTGATTCTGTTCCGACCTAGCGTTCCCCGCGGGGCTTCCCAGCT
The DNA here is from genome assembly GCA_947260035.1 of uncultured delta proteobacterium. GTDB lineage: Bacteria > Myxococcota_A > UBA9160 > UBA9160 > JAFDET01 > JAFDET01. The sequence continues at coordinate 11,391 of CAMYOO010000101.1, read as the reverse complement.
GGGCAGGGGCGGGGTTACCCTGCCGGGTCCTTCGGGCCGTCAGTTCCCCGCTGGACCCGCCGAAGGAGAAACGATGGCTTCCGCAGCAGCGCGCGATCTCGCCGTCGTCATCCTCGCCGCAGGCCAGGGGACGCGGATGCGGTCCGCGCGCAACAAGATCCTCCACGAGATCGCAGGCCGGCCCATGCTCGGCTTCGCGCTCGCCGCCGCCGAGACCCTGCGCCCGGAGCGGCTCGCCGTGGTGGTGGGCAACGACGCGGACGAGGTGCGCGAGAGCTTCGCCGGTCGCGCCAGCTTCGTGCTTCAGGAGGAGCGGCGCGGCACGGGCCACGCCGTGCTCCAGGCCCAGGACTTCCTGGCCGGCTTCGACGGCGACGTACTGATTCTCTACGGCGACACACCGCTGCTCCGCGCCGAGACCCTGCAGCGAATGCAGGAGCACCGCGACGCGACCGGCGCCGAGCTGGTTCTGCTTTCGGCCCTGCAGCCGCTGCCGGGTCGGATCGTTCGCGATGCCGACGGCCGCGTGGAGCGGATCGTGGAGACCACCGACGCCACGCCCGAGGAGCTTCGCATCCAGGAGGGCAATACGGGCGTTTACCTGCTCTCTTCGCAGCTGCTGGCAAAGGGACTGTCCCAGCTGGACGACCGCAACGCCCAGGGCGAGCTCTATCTGACCGACGTGGTGGGCTACGCGATCAGCGAGGGCCTGCCGGTCGAAGCCGTGATCATGGACGACCCGGAAGAGGCCCTGGGCGTGAATACCCGGGCCGAGCTGGCACTGGCGGCGGCGGCCGTGCGCCGGCGCAAGAACCTGGAGCTCATGCAGGCCGGCGTCACCTTGGTGGACCCCGCGCACACTTACGTAGACGTGGATGTGGAAATCGGCCGCGACAGCTTGCTGGAGCCCGGCTGCACCCTCAGCGGAGACACTCGGCTGGGAGAGGGCGTCGTGGTGCGCGCGAGTTGCGTAGTGGAGTCGAGCTGGGCTGTCGCATCGAGCGCGGCTCACGGATCGGCAACTTCGTCGAGGTGAAGAACAGCCACCTGGGTGAGGGCGTCAAGGCCGACCACCTGGCGTACATCGGCGATGCCGACGTGGGCGCCGGAGCGGCCTTCGGGTGTGGCGCGATCACGGTGAACTACGACTGGGATGCGAAGCACCGGAGCGAGGTGGGCGAGGGCGCCAACATCGGCTGCAACGCCAACCTGATCGCGCCGGTGCGGCTGGGCAAGGACGCCGCGGTGGCCGCAGGATCCACGGTGACGGGCGACGTGCCGGAAGGCGCGCTGGCGGTGGAGCGTGGGCGCCAGCGGAACGTGGAGGGTTGGCGTGAGCGCCGGCTCTCCCAGAAGAAGCCGGCGGACTGAAGCATGTGTGGAATCGTCGGCTATACGGGGCGGGACAATCGCGCGGTCGAGGTGCTGGTCGACGGCCTGCGTCGGCTCGAATACCGGGGCTACGACTCCGCGGGCGTCGCCGTGATCGAGGACGGGCAGATCGAGGTACGCCGCACCCAGGGCAAGATGAGCGCGCTGGAGTCGCTCCTCACCCAGAAGCCGCTGGCGGGCCAGGTCGGCATCGGCCACACGCGCTGGGCCACTCACGGCAAGCCGTCCACGCGCAACGCGCACCCGCATCGGGCCGGAAAGACAGTGATCGTCCAGAACGGCATCGTCGAGAACTACGCGGAGCTGCGCTCCGAGCTCGAGGCCGCGGGCCGCGAGATGGCCTCCGAGACCGATACGGAGCTGATCGCACACATGATCGACGAGGCCCTCGCGGAGGGCGTCGACCTGCTCACCGCCACGCGCCAGGCGACGGCCCGCGTTCAGGGATCCTACGCACTGGGTGTCCTGTGCGAGGACGACCCGGAGCACATCGTGGCGGCGAAGAGCGGCGGCAGCCCGATCATCCTCGGTCTGGGCGAGAAGGCCTCCTTCCTGGCCAGCGACATCCCGGCGATCCTCCCCTACACGCGGGACATGCTCTTCCTCGACGACGGCGAGTTCGCGGTGCTCTCCCCCGACGGCGTCCAGGTGGTGGATGCCGAGGGGCGCCCCGTGGATCGCGAGCCCAAGGCCATCCAGTGGGATCCGGTGTCGGCGGAGAAGGGCGGCTACGACCGCTTCATGCAGAAGGAGATCTTCGAGCAGCCTCGCGCCATCACCGACACCATCGGAACCCGCGTGCTGGAGAGCGAAGGCAACATCGACCTCAACGGGATCGACCTCTCGCCCGAGGCCGTCGCGCGAATCAAGCGCATCTACATGGTGGCCTGCGGGACCGCCTACTACTCGTGCATGGTCGGCAAGTACATGCTCGAGCAGATCGCGGGCATCCCGACCGAGGTGGATCTGGCCAGCGAGTTCCGCTACCGGCGGCCGATCCTGGACGACTCGACCCTGATCCTGCCGGTGTCCCAGTCGGGCGAGACCGCCGACACCCTGGCGGCCCTGCGCGAGGGCAAGTCCAACGGTTCTCGGGTGCTGGCGATCAGCAACACGCGGGACTCGACCATCGCTCGCGAGAGCGACGACGTGCTCTATACCCAGGCTGGGCCGGAGATCGGCGTGGCCTCCACCAAGGCGTTCACCACCCAGATCGTGGCCCACTACCTGCTGGCGCTGAAGATGGGGATCGCCGGTGGCCGCGTGGGTGCGGATGACGCCCAGATCCACGTGAGCCACCTGCTGAGTCTTCCGCGCATGGTGGAGCACGTGCTCCAGCTCGACGGCCCGGTGCGCGAGATCGCGCGGCGCTACTTCAAGGCGCCGAACTTCCTCTTCCTGGGGCGCGGCATCATGTACCCGATCGCCCTGGAAGGCGCGCTCAAGCTCAAGGAGATCTCCTACATCCACGCCGAGGGCTACGCCGCCGGCGAGATGAAGCACGGCCCGATCGCGCTGATCGACGAGAACATGCCCGTCGTGGTGGTTGCGAACGAGAGCCCGGTCTACGACAAGATCATCTCCAACCTGGAGCAGGTGCGCGCCCGCGAGGGCCGCGTCATCGCGGTGGCCACCGAGGGCAACACCGGCATCGCGGAGAAGGCCAACGAGGTGATCCTGGTGCCCGACCTGGGCGAGTACCTCACCTCCGTGCTGGCCGTGGTTCCGCTCCAGCTGCTGGCCTACCACGTGGCCACCTTGAAGGGGACCGACGTGGACCAGCCGCGAAACCTGGCCAAGAGCGTTACCGTCGAGTAGCGCTTCTTCCGGCAGCGAGAGCGACGACCCGGCGCTATTCTCGCGCCTCCCCCTTCCGCCCCGCAGTCTTCCGGGAGATTCCGTGCTCGCCGATTCGATTCTCGAGGGCCTGAACCCCGAGCAGCGCGAGGCGGTTACCTCCACCGAAGGCCCGCTGCTGGTGCTGGCGGGTGCGGGCAGTGGCAAGACCCGCGTGCTCGTGCACCGGATCGCCTGGCTGGTCGGCGTCTGCGGCATCCCGCCCGAGGGCATCCTGTCGGTGACCTTCACCAACAAGGCCGCCGGTGAGATGCGCGAGCGCGTCGAGAAGCTCTTGGGTCCCGAGGGCGAGGCGCTCTGGTGCTCCACCTTCCACTCGGCGTGCGTGCGCATCCTGCGCCGGGAGGCCGGGCACCTGAACCTGTCCCGGGGCTTCGCCATCTACGACGACGACGACAGCCGGCAGGCGCTCAAGGAGGTCCTGCGGCGCAAGGAGCTCGACCCCAAGACCCACGATCCGCGGCGCCTGCGCTGGCGCATCGACCAGTTCAAGAACCAGGGAATCCTTCCGGCGGCCGCAGCCGAGCAGGCGACGGACATGGATGCGGAGCTCACCGCCGAGCTGTACGCCGGCTATCAGCGCATCCTGGCCGAGAACGAGGCGCTGGACTTCGGCGACCTGCTGCTCCAGACCACGGTGCTCTTCCAACAGCACCCGGAGGTCCTGGCCCACTACCGACGGCGCTGGCAGTACGTCCTGGTGGACGAATACCAGGACACGAACAGGGTGCAGTACAACCTGGTCACCCAGCTCGTCCAGGAGCACCAGAACCTGTGCGCGGTGGGTGATCCCGATCAGTGCCTTCCCCCCACCGCCCGCGTGCGGACCGAGCAGGGGGAGAGACCGATCTGCGAGATCCGGGCTGGAGATCGCGTGATCGTGGGCTCGGGCCATGGACGCACGACGAGCGCGCCGGTGGAGAAGGTCATGACCCGTGGGTACGCGGGTCGGATGCTTCGGATCCAGCTTCGCTCGGGTCGCGTTCTCGAAGCCACGCCGAACCACATGTGCTTCGGCCGCCTCGATCCCGTTCCCGGCCTCCATTACGTCTATCTGATGTGGCGCCGCGACAAGGGCTACCGGATCGGCACCACGTCGGGCGTGAGGACGTCCAAGGACAGCGCTCTCAAGAACGGAATCATGGTTCGCAGCAACCAGGAGGTGGCCGACCGCGTCTGGATCGCGCGCGCCTGCTCGAGTCTAGGCGACGCCCGTTTCTACGAGCAGCTCTACTCGGTTCGGTACGGCATCCCGACCATGGTGTTCCACGTTCGCGGTCGCCGGCTGGCCGTCGGACAGGAGCACGTCGATCGTCTGTTCGACCAGGTCGATACCGAGACCGGCGCCCTGAAGCTGATGCGCGATCTCGACCTCGATCCGCGCTACCCGCACCACCGGCCTTTTGCCGTCCGGCGGGGCGAGATCAACCGCCGCTACGTGTGGTTCACGATGTTCGGCTCGGAGCGTGCAGATGCTGCGAGCGCGCGGAGTGACCACCGGGTGCAGCTCATTACCTCGGATCCCGAGCTCCGCGCGAAGGCGGAGGGCCGCTTCCCCGTTCGTGCCGGAAACAAGGACACCTGGCGCATCGAGACGGCCCGCAAGGACTACGACGCGGGGCTCGAGCTGGCCGAGCAGATCTGCGCGTTGGACGATCTGGAGCTGGTGAGTCGGGCGCGGCTCACGCTGGAGCCGGCGTTCCATTTCATGCCGGCGTCCCACCTCTGCGTGGGGATGACGGTTCCGGTCTGGAAGGATGGGGAGGTTCGAGAGGACGCGGTGGAGCGAGTCGAGAGCGTTCCGTACGAGGGCGACGTCTACGACCTTTCCATCCCCGACTTCCGGAACTTCATCTCGGAAGGTGTGCTGGTCCACAACTCGATCTACGCATGGCGAAACGCGGACATCCGGAACATCCTGGACTTCGAGCGGGACTTTCCTGAAGCGAAGGTGGTGCGTCTGGAGCGCAACTACCGCTCCACCCAGCCCATCCTGAGCGGTGCCGTCGCAGTGGTGTCCAACAACGTGGAACGGCTCGACAAGGCGCTCTACACCGAGCGCGAGGAAGGCGAGCGCATCCGCGTCTACCACGCCATGGACGACCGCGACGAAGCCCAGTTCGCGGTGCGCCAGATCATCGAAGAGGTGCGCAAGGGCGGCCGGCCCTACCGGGACTTCGCGATCTTCTACCGCACCAACGCCCAGTCGCGACCCTTCGAAGAGGAGTTCCTCAAGTACGACGTGCCCTACACGGTGGTGGGCGGCGTCCGCTTCTACGCCCGGGCCGAGGTGAAGGACGCGCTGGCCTAACTGCGGGCGGCGCTGAATCCGGCGGATTCCGTCGCCGTGCGACGGATCGTGAACAACCCGCCCCGGGGCATCGGCAAAGCTACCGTGGAGCGCGCGGCGACCGCGGCCGATGCCGCTGGCGTCTCGCTGCTGGAGGGCCTGCGCATCGTGGCAGGGGAGGGCGGCCGCGCCGGCAGCAAGGTCGCCGACTTCCTGAACGTGGTCGACGGGCTGGCCCGCGAGCTCCCGGAGCTCTCACCGGCAGAGGCCATCGCCCGCGTGCTGGACCGCAGTGGCTATCTGCGGAGCCTGGAGCAGCAGGGCACGACGGAGGCCGAGGGAAGGCTCGAGAACCTGCGCGAGCTGCTGGCCGGCGCCGACGACTTCGCGCGCGCCAACTCCGCGCTCGGCGACGACGAGCGGTCGGCCCTGGAGCTCTTCCTGGAGGAGGTGGCCCTGGTCGCCGACATCGATCAGGCCGACACCCGAGCCGACCGGGTCTCCATGATGACCGTGCACTCGGCCAAGGGGCTCGAGTATCCCATCGTGTTCCTGGTGGGCCTGGAGGAAGGCATCTTTCCCCATTCCGCATCCGCGCGCGACGAGCGCGGTGTCGAAGAGGAGCGGCGTCTCTGTTACGTGGGCATGACCCGGGCCATGGAGCGCTTGACGATCTCCTGCGCGGAAGAGCGCCGGCGCTTCGGCTCGCGCAGCTACCAGGTCCCGTCGCGCTTCCTGTCCGAGATTCCGGAGGAGCTGGTCGAAGGCGAGCTGCCCGGCGGCCCCAAGCCGGCGCGCGGCGGCGACTACAACATCGACTACAGCTACGCCCAGGAGAGCGCGGGCGAGGGCTCCACCCTGGGCCCCGGTCTGCGCGTGCGTCACCCCATCTTCGGGGAGGGCACCGTGATGCAGGTCGCCGGCTCCGGGCAGGGCCAGAAGCTCCGCATCCGCTTCGACCGCGTGGGCATCAAGACGGTCCTGGTCCGCTTCGCGAACCTCGAGGTCGTCTAGCGGGCCAGCGAGGCCAGGAATCCGGCCACGCGCTGCCGGGCCTGCTGGGTGGTGCCTTCGTCGTACATGGACTCATAGTCGCCGCGCGTGTCGAAGGCGTCGAAGCCGTGGTCGACGCCCGGATAGACGTGCTTCGTGACCGGCAGGCCCCGCGCCGCCAGCGTATCGATCGTTTCGATGCAGTCTTCGATGGGCGTGATGGAGTCCTGCTCCGAGAGCAGGAACAGGGCGGGGCTGGGCAGCGACCAGTGGCCCGGCGAGCGCGCTCCGAACGAGCAGTAGGGATAGAAGAGCACCGAGCCGATCACCCCGCCCAGGGGCTGGGCCGGCACCTCGCTCAGGTTGGTGGGCCGGCTCTGCGGCGGGTCCATGGCCAGCAGGTCCATGATCGCGTAGCTGCCGTGGGACCAGCCCATGAGCACCATGCGCCGTGGATCCACCCAGGGCATCCGGCGCGCGTCGTCCAGGGTTACCAGCACGTCGCCGGCGCGCTCGGGGCCGAGTAGCGCGCGACCGGAGCAGACGGTCTGCCAGGCGAGGCCCCGGCCGGTGTAGCTGTCCACCGCCAGCGACGCCCAGCCCAGCTTCGCCAGGAACTGGCCCCACGCCGCGTTGTGATCGCGCAGCCCGCCGCAGCCGTGGAAGAGCAACACCGTGGGGAACGGTTCCTCTCCGTCGGGCTTGAAGACGAGGTCGTGGGGACGGAGCAGGCTGGAGATCTCGGCCGGAGGAACGTCCTCTATGTGCCAGCCGGCCAGCAGGCCGTAGCCGCCCACGACGACGACGCCCACCAGTCCGGCGAGCCCCCAGAGCAGCAGTCGGACTCCTCGGTTCACGACGTCTCCTCTTCGGGCGGGCCTTTCAGCTCCACCGTGTTGCCGTCGGGATCGCGCAGGTACATGGAGGGCCCGTTGCCGCCAGCGCCGTAGCGGGTGGCCACGTCGCCCGGCTCGATACCGTGGGCTTCCAGGTGGGCGCGCAGGGCGTCGGGCTCGAAGCGCTCGATCTGCAATGCCACGTGGTCCATGTTGTGGGCGTCGTCGGCCGGCGCGCCGCCACCCGCTCGGCCGAGCGGGGAGTCGAGCGGCACCAGATCGATCAGCGCACCGCCCGCCCGCAGCTGCACCAGCCCCAGCTCATCGAGCCGCCGCTCCACGGCGCAGCCGAGGGCGGTTTCGTAGAAGGCCAGGGCGCGCTCCAGGCTGGCCACGCGCAGCACCACGTGGTCGATTCCGAGCACGCGGATCGCCGACACGCTGCTCAGCCGCGCCGGTAGGTGGTCTCGAGCGCCCGGCGTCGTCGATGGCGCTCGAAGGCCAGCTCGATCAGGCGGTCGAGGAGGGCGGGGTAGGGCAGCCCCGTTGCATCCCAGAGTCGCGGGTACATGGAGGCGTCGGTGAACCCGGGCAGGCTGTTCAGCTCGTTCACGAACCACTCGCCGCTGCCGCGCTCCAGGAAGAAGTCCACGCGCGCCATTCCGCAGCCTTCCGCGGCGCGGTAGGCCTCGCAGGCCAGTCGGCGCACCGTCTCCACCTGCCCGGGCTCCAGGGCGGCGGGCACGGACAGCTCGGTTTCCTCGTCCACGTACTTGGACTCGTAGTCGTAGAACTCCGAGCGGGGCACGATCTCGCCGGGGAGCGAAGCCTCGGGTTCCCGGTCCCCCAGGACGGCAACTTCGATCTCGCGCCCGTCGATGGCCCGCTCCACCAGGATCTTCTCGTCGTAGCGCGCGGCGTCCCGCAGTGCGGGCAGCAGCTCCTCGCGCGTCTTCACCTTGTGGGTTCCCACCGACGAGCCCAGGTTCGCGGGCTTGACGAAGACCGGCGGCGCCAGCTCGGCGAACGTCCGAGTCTCGACGGCGGCCGGGTCGCTCAGCTCGGCGGCGTCGACGCACACCCAAGGCACCACGGCGATCCCGGCCTGGAGCAGCAGGCGCTTGGTCACGTCCTTGTCCATCTGGACCGCCGAGCCCAGGACGCCGGCCCCGACGTAGGGAACGTCCGCCAGCTCCAGGAAGCCCTGAAGGGCTCCGTCTTCGCCTCCGGTCCCGTGGATGATGGGAAAGATGACGTCCACCGGGCGTCCGTCGGAGGCGTCGCTCCCCACCCGCTCGATGGCGCGGGTGCCCGACAAGGCGGGCAGGTCATGGCCCGCCTGCGCCGTCTCCTCGGGGAGCATCCCCACGCTGCCGATGCGCCAGGCCCCCTCGTGCCCGACGCAAATGGGCAGGACTTCGTAGCGCGAGGGGTCGAGCGCCTGGAAGATGGAGGAAGCCGAGGCGATCGATACTTCGTGCTCCACGGAGCGTCCGCCGAAGAGCAATCCCACGCGAAGCTTGGCCATTCAACCCCCTCGAGCCAAGAATACTAGTCCGCCCGGAGCTTCGCTTGACCGGCCCGAGGCCGCCTCTTACCCTCGCCCCGTGCCCTCCATCTCGCCGGAACTGCAACGGAAAGACGAGGCCCTGCGCCGGGGTCTGGAGAACGCCGGCCGGGTCGTGGTGGCGTTTTCGGGAGGCGTGGATTCGAGCTACCTGGCCTGGGCCGCCAACCGCGCGCTCGGCCAGGGATCCCTGGCAGTGACCGCCGTCTCGGCGTCGTATCCCACCAGCCACCGCGAGCTGGCCGAGCAGATCGTGCGCGACTTCTCCATTCCGCATCGCTTCGTGGACACTCGCGAGATGGACAATCCGGCCTATCGCGCCAACAACGCGGACCGCTGTTACCACTGCAAGACCGAGCTCTTCGACGTGCTGGACGGCGTGGTCGAGCGGATCGGCTTCGACGCCGTGGCCTACGGCGTCAACACCGACGACACCAGCGACTTCCGGCCCGGCCACCGCGCGGCTCATGAGCACAGCGTGCTCTCGCCCTTCCTCGACGCCGGCCTCTCGAAGGAAGAGATCCGGGCGCTCTCCCGCGAAGCCGGTCTGCCGACGGCCGACCTGCCGGCGTCGGCGTGCCTGTCGTCGAGGCTGCCCTACGGCACCGAAGTCACGCCGGAGCGTCTGCACCAGGTGGAGGCGGGAGAGGAGGCGCTGCGAGGGCTGGGCTTCCGCCAGGTCCGCCTGCGCCACCACGGTGAGCTGGCCCGCATCGAGATCGATCCCACGGAGCTGGCCCGAGCGCTGGATCCCGAGATGGCGCAGCGCATCGTCGCGGCGGTGAAGCCTCTCGGCTTCCGCTACGTGTCGCTCGATCTGGAGGGCTACCGCAGCGGCTCGCTCAACGAGGTGCTCTTCCTCCACTCGGTCCGGTCCGAGGACTGAGCGTGGACGCGCCGTTGACGTGTGCGGGGGTGCCCCGCGACCTGGGTGTGGACCAGGGCTCGGCGTTCGCTCACGAAGTCCGGGTGCAGGCGGGTGCGGCGCGGCTGCTGGAAGCGCTGTCGCGGCCGGCGCCGGAGCTGGCTCGGCTGGATCGGGACCTCTGGCGTCACCACCCGCAGCTGGCGGAGCGCGTGACCGGCCTGGCGCTCGCCGCCGGAGCCTCGCGCTGCGGGGTCCTGCGAGGACTGTCCGAGGCCGGGGGCGTGCCGAGCGAAGCCGTAGCGCTGGTTGCGGCCGCGGGTGCCGCGCCGCCGCGGATCTGGTGCCGATTCTCGGGCGCCGCGCCCAGGGTTCGGATCGATCGGCCGGACGCGGGAATTCCTGCGCTCGTGGCCGCGCCGGCCTGGCTGCCGGCGGCGGTGTGCGGCGTCAATCAGGCGGGGCTCGCCGTCGCCGTGTCCGCGCCCGAAGCGCCGCCCGGCGGCGCCGAGCGCTTCGGCGTGCCGGCGCTGGTCCTGGTGGGGGACTGCCTACAGCGCTTCTCGGATGTGGGAGGGGTGCTTCGCTGGTGCGCCGGGCGACCGGCCGCAGGGGTTGCCACCATCCTGACCGCGGATGCCGGTGGCGACGTGGCGGGTCTGCGCTTCGCGCCGGGCGAGCGCACGCCGCTGGCGCTCGAGGACGGACTCCTGATGGGAAGCGGTCCCTCGGCCCTGTGCGACGCGCTCGCCAAGGCGGCGCGAATCGAGGTTGCCGAAGGTGCCGAAGCCTGGGCGTCCGCGCTGTGCGAGGCCGCGCCCGGTGCGCCCGGCGTGTGGCTGGATCCGGCCGGGCGTCGTCTCGGCCTGTCGCAGGGCGACGGGTCCGTCGCGATGTTCGACCTGCCGGGCGCCTAGTGCTCTAGCCGTGGAACTTCGAGGGGGCCTCGGTTCCGGCCCCTTCTTCGCACAGGGTGATGGCTCGAGCCGGATCGTCGGTCACGGCCACCAGGCCACGGTGCTCGGCGCGCACGAACCCGGCGTCGATGGCGCCCTCGATCCAGGCGAGGAGCGGATCGAAGAAGCCCGCCGTGTTGAGCAGCACGAGCGGCCGGTGGTGGAAGCCGAGCTGGCGGAAGGAGAGCATCTCGGCGAACTCCTCCAAGGTGCCGAGCCCCCCGGCCAGGGTGATGAAGGCGTCGCCGTTTCCGTCGAGGCCCGCCTTGCGCGCGCGCATGTCGTCCACGCTCTCCATCTCGATGCCGGGATGGTGCACGTCGCCGCGGTCGACGAAGTCTTGGAGGATCACTCCGCGCACGGCTCCGCCGCCGCCCAGCGCCGCGTCCGCCACGGCCCCCATCAGGCCGATCTTGGCGCCGCCGTAGACCAGCACGTGGCCGCGCCGCGCCAGCTCTGCGCCGAGAACGCGAGCCGCTTCGAGATAGGGCTCCCCGGATCGACGGCTCGATCCGCAGAAGACGGTGATGCGCATTGGGGCTAGCGGCGTCGGCGGCCGCCGCCGCCACCGCGGCGTCGGCGGGGCGGGGGGCGATCGTCGTCGTCCCGCCCGGCGGGACGACTCTCGGGTTCCT
>CAMYOO010000100.1 GCA_947260035.1 uncultured delta proteobacterium | reverse complement strand
CTGCGCGACGGCGACTTCGACGCGGTGCTCCTCGACCTGATGATGCCCGAGCTCGACGGCCTCGAGCTCCTCGACCGGATCCGGGAGCACTGGAACGTCCTGCCGATCGTCGTCGTCAGCGGTCACGGCGGCACCGAGAACACCCTCGAGGCGATGCGCCGGGGGGCCACCGACTTCGTCACCAAGCCGGTCACCGCGCCGCTCCTCGACCTGCGGATCAAGAGCGCCTGGGATCTGGAGCAGGCCCGGCCCTGGATTGGCGACCCCACCCGGCGCCGACGCGGCGTTCCCGGCGAAGCCGATCTGCGCGCCGCGGGCGTCGATCCCCGCTTCTACATCGAGCATGAGCTGGATTGGTACGACGGTTCGATCCGCGGCCTCGACGCCGAGCTGGTGCGCGTGTTCGAGAAGCTCGAGAGCCTGGGGCTGGCCGAACGCAGTGTCGTGGTCCTGACCAGCGACCACGGGGAGGAGTTCCACGAGCACGGCCAGATGCTGCACGGCCACTCTCTGCACGCGGAGCTGTTGCGCGTGCCGCTCGTCTTCTGGGCTCCGGGTCGGGTGCCGCCGGGGACCCGTGTCGAGCCCCTGGTCCAGACCGTCGACCTGCTGCCGACGCTTCTCGAGCTGGTCGGTCTGGGGACGGCAACCCAGGTCCACGGGCGCAGTCTGGTGCCGTACCTCCACCCCCGCGTCCAGAAGCCACCCGCGCGCGCCGCTTTCGCCGAGAAGCCGCTGGATCCCTGGCTGATGAATGGCGACGTGGCGTCGGAAGCGGTCCACTCGAGCCGTTGGAAGCTGGTCCGACACACGCGCCGTCCCGACGACCGACCCGAGCTGGAGCTCTACGACCGCGTGGAAGATCCCTTCGAGCGTCGCAACCTGGCGAACCAGGCCCCGGAGGTCGCAGCGGAGCTGCTGCGTCAGCTGGAGACCTGGAGCGCCGAAGCCGAGGTGCTGAAGCTGCCCGCGGAGAACGCCGGTCCCGACGATCTGGAGGCGGAAGCGCGCTTGCGTGCGCCGGGCGACGCGGCGGAGTGACGCTGCTAGCTGGCGCCGAGCTCTTCGTGGGCGGTGCGGCGCACCCGCTCCGCCAGATCGCCGAAGACCCGCTGCTTGGTGGCCGCGAAGGCGGGGCCGGACAGCGTGGAAAGGCGAGTCGCTTCCCCGACCGCCGTCTCCAGGAGGTCTTCCGCAGCGACGCTGAGATCCAGGTAGCCGGCATCGACGGCAGCCTCGGGTGAGTAGATCTCGGCCTGGGCCACGGCCCGTGCGAAGTGGCGCTTCGACAGCCGGGCCTGCGCCATCTCGACGCCGAAATGGGGCAGGGTCATGCCGATCGCGACTTCGTTGAGGCCGATCTTGAAGTCGCCGCGCGTCCCGATCCGCCGATCCGAGGCCAGCAGGGCCAGGGCTCCGGCCGCCAGCGCGTGTCCGCTGCACGCCGCCACGATCGGCTTGGGGTGCGCCAGCATCTGGGCGAAGAGCTCCGCGCCGGCGACGACCAGCGCGCCCACGGCCTCTCCGCCGGAGCGCATCACCGACAGGTCGAAACCGGCCGAGAAGCGACCGGGGCGGCCGATCCAGACCAGCGCGTCGGCCTCCTGCGCGGCGCGCTCCAACGCGGCGCCCAGCTCGGCGATCGCGCTGTGCGATAGGGCGTTCGCCTTGCCGTCGTCCATGTGCAGCACGGCGATGCCGTCCCGCTGCTCGTAGCGAACCACTTCCTCAGCCATCGTCCTTCGCTCCTCGTCAGAATCGGGAGGCGGTGAGCGTAACGTCGGAACGCTCCCACGCCTTCTCGAAACCCTTCTCCACCAGCTCCGCATCGGCTTCGCGACCCTGCGCGCGCAGCGACTGCGCCAGCCCGAACAGCGACCAGCCCGTGTTCGGGTAGCGACGCAGATCCTCCCGGTACACGGCCTCGGCCTGCGCCGGCCGATCGGCCTCCAGCAGGATCGCGCCCAGGCTCTGGCGCAGCGACATGTGCCAGCGCGGGGGCTCCGTGTAGATCATGGAGTCCTGCACGGCAATCCCGGCCTCCAGCTCGCGCACGGCGCCGTCCGCATCACCGCCGGCCCAGGCCAGTTCGCCCGCCAGCTGCGCGCGCCCGATGGCCAGGTAGCGCGAGGCCGGCTCGCCCGTGAGGTCCTGGGCAGCCATGTCATCGGCTGCAGCGATCGCCTCCAGCGCACTCAACTCGGTTCGCGCGCCCGGGATGTCGCCCTTGCGCAGCAGCGCCATGCCGCGCGCGAAGTGCCAGACGCCGAGGGAGTAGCGCTGCGCCTCGGGCGGCGCCGGCTCGCCCAGCACGGCGTCCCACTGGCCGAAGCGCGCCAGGGTCTGGATCGGGATCGGCTTGAACTGCTCGACGAACGGGAAGCTCGCCACCAGGGAGTCCGGCACCTGGGACTCGAGCTTGCGCGCGCTCATCAGCGCCAGCCCACTGGAGCCGCCCTCGGAGGCGGCGGCCCACAGGAAGTGGATGTTGTGCGGGTAGTAGACGGCGGCGTAGATGCCGCGCGCGCCGCACCAGGCGAAGTACGCCTCGTCGGCCGCCGCCGCACGCTTGTTGATGTCTTCGGCGCGGTCGTACATGCCGACGCGCCAGTAGATGTGCGAGGGCATGTGCACCAGATGGCCGGCGTCGGGCGCCACGTCCTGGAGCCGGTCGGCTGCGGGCAGCGCCCGGTCCGGCGTGTGCGAGGCCTCCACGGCGTGGATGTAGTAGTGGTTCGCGCCCGGGTGCTGGGGCTCGCGTTCCATGGCCAGTTCGAGCAGCCGCTCGATCTCCGGCGTCTCCGGCGCAGGCTCGCCGTCGAGGGAATAAAGCTGCCAGGGCCGCAGATCCATCAGCGCTTCCGCGTAGAGCGTGGCCGCATCCATGTCGTCGGGGTGCTTGCGGTGCAGCTCGGCCATGGCCTCGGCGTAGGCGCGATCCAGCGCCGCACGCTCGGCCCCGGGGTCGTCGGAGTAGCGCGTAGCGAGTGCGTGAATGTAATCCTGCTCGGCCGCAGTGGTTCCGGGCGCCAGGCGCTGGGCGTGTCGCAGCGCGCTCAGCGCCTGCTTCGCCGCTTCGGGACCCATGGGTGCATTGATGTTGGGGCCCAGCGCGTTGGCCACGCCCCAGAAGCACATGGCGCAGGAGGGATCGATGCGCGCCGCCTCCTCGAAGGAGCGCACGGCGGCGTCGTGATTGAAGCCGAAGGTGAGGATCAGGCCCTGGTCGAAGTAACGCTGTGCGAGCGCCGACTGGGTGGTCACGGGGTGCTTGTGCGCGCCCAGGCCTTCGAAGAGCTTCTGGTGCGAAACCTCGGGCGGGTCGCCGCGTGTGCAGGATCCCAGGAAGAGCGCTGCTGCCAGGGCGATCAGGAGCGAGCCGTGTCGGGTCATGGGTCGTTTCTCCGGGCGCCAGCGTAGGCCATCTGCCGGTGCGAAACCGGCGCGTGCCTGGGGTAGCTTGGCTCGCGCATGCGGAATCGGACGCGGCACGGCGGAGCCCTCGGGCTGGTGCTGGTGTGCCTGGCCGGCGGGGCCTGGGCGCATCCGCTGGCACCTTCGCTGTTGGAGCTGCGCGAGGACGAAGCAGGGCGGATCGAGATGACGTGGCGGACGCCCCGCGTGCGCGTCGCCGGCAGCCGGCTCGAGCCGGAGCTGCCCTCGGGTTGCGGCGTGCTGGGAACGGCGGCCCACGGGATCGAGCGCGGCGCCCACGTGACGCGCTGGAGCCTGGATTGCGCCGACGGACTGACGGGCCGCCGCGTGGCCGTGCGCGGGCTCGCCGGCAGCGCCACCGACGTGGTGGTGCGCGTGCTGCGAGCCGACGGCGGGTCGTCCAGCCGGGTGCTGCGGGGCGACGCGGCCACATTCGTGGTTTCCGCGATGCCATCGCGTTTCCAACAGCTGCACAGCTATGCGTCGCTGGGCCTCGGACACATCGCAAGCGGGCCCGACCACCTGCTCTTCCTGCTCGGCCTCTTCCTTCTGGTGAGTGGAGGCCGTGCGCTGGTGCTCACGGTGACCGCCTTCACCGCCGGACACGCGATCACCCTGGGACTCGCCGTGCTCGGCGTCGTCCGCGTGCCCTCCGCCCCGGTCGAGGTGGGCATCGCCGCCAGCCTGATGCTCCTGGCGCTGATGCTCTCGCGCGGAGAGCGGCGCAGTCGTGCACCGTTGCTGTTCGCAGGGGGCTTTGGCCTGCTGCACGGACTGGGCTTTGCGGGCGCGCTGAGCCGGGCCGGGCTCCCCGAGGCGCAGCTGCCGCTGGCGCTGTTCGCGTTCCACGTCGGCATCGAGGCGGGACAGATCGCCTTCCTGGCCCTCTGTGCCGGGGCGCGGGCCATGCTGCTGCGCCGTGCGCCACGCGTTGCCGCGTTCGGACCCCGGGCGCCCGCGTACGCCATCGGCTCGTTGGCGGCGTTCTGGCTCCTCGAGCGCGTGGCCTCGCTGTGGTGATGCCGGCGTGAGAGCCGTGGTCCTCGCCGCCGGCTGGGCCAGGCGGCTCGGTGCTCTGGGCGAAGGCCGGCCCAAGCCGTTGCTGCCGTTGGGCGAGCGCACGCCCCTGGATTGGGTGGTGGACGCGCTGGAGGCCATCGAAGAATTGCAGGCCATCGACGTCGTCACCCACGACGCCTACCGGCCTCACTTCGAAGCCTGGGTGGGGCGACGCGGCGCCGGCGCTGCACTGCGTGTGCGAAGCAACCGGACTCGACGGCCGCAGGAGCGCCTGGGCGCCGTGGGAGACCTGCACCGCTACCTGCAGGAGAACCCGGTGCCGGGTCCGCTGCTGGTCCTGGGAGCCGACATGGTCTTCGACGGCGGTCTTGCCGCGCTGGCCGCTGAGCATCCCGGTGAGCTGGCCATCGCGGTGCACGATGTAGGCAGCCGTGAGCGCGTACGCCAGCTGGCCAGCGTCGAGGTCGGCGCCGACGGCCGGGTGCGGCGCTTCGTGGAGAAGGACCCCGAGCCGCGCACGACGCTGGCCGCGCCCGCGATGTACCGGCTGCCCGCCGATGCCCTGGGCGAGGTCGAGCACTACCTGTCGGGGGGTGGTGAGGCGGACAATCTCGGTCATCTGCTGGCCTGGTGGGTCGAGCGCCGCCCGGTTCGCGCGGTGCGCCTGGAAGGGCGCTGGATCGACATCGGCACGCCGGAGGAGTACGAACGCGCCCAGCGCGAGTTCGGCGCTGCGTCGGGCTAGACTGCTGCTGCCATGCCGCGCCTGCTGATCTCCGCCGACTGCCACGTAACCGAGCCGCCCGATCTGTGGACCCGCGGTCTCCCCGAGGGTCTGCGTGCGCGAGGGCCGCGCGTCGAGCTCATCGAGGGGCGCACCTGCCTGCTCGTCGAGGATCGCGTGGCGCGCAAGCTTCCGCCGCTGGGCGAAGGCGCGGGGAGCCCGGAGCGCCCGGCCTTCTGGCAGCCCGACGACCCGGCGGCGCGCCTGGCGGCGCTGGAGCGCGACGGCGTCTGGGCCGAGGTGATGTATCCGAACATTGCGTTCTTCTGCACCTACGTCATCGAGGATCCCGCGCTGCAGGCCGCCACGTGCCGCGTCTACAACGACTGGCTGGCGGACCGCTTCGGCGCTTGCGAGCGCGTGGCGGGCGTGGGCCTGGTGCCGGCCCGCGACATCCCCGCGACCGTGGCCGAGCTGGAGCACATCCGCGCGCGCGGTCTGCGCGCGGCGCTGCTGCCCGCCCACAGCGACGAGCGTCCGTACAACCACACCGCCTGGGAGCCGGTCTGGGAGGCCGCCGCCGCCCTCGGGCTGCCGCTCTCGTTCCACGCGGGCACCGGCCGCGAGCAGACGCCGGCCCGCGGAGCCGGCGCCGCAGTGGTGAACTACGTCGTCACGGTGTCGGGGCCCATGGAGACGCTGGCCTACCTGTGCGCGTCGGGCGTGCTGGAGCGGCACCCGGAGCTGCGTGTGGGCATGGTGGAGTGCGGAGCGGGCTGGCTGGCCTGGACGCTGGACGCCATGGACGACGCCTACCGCGAGCACCACGCCTGGGTTCGCCCGCGACTGGCCGAGCTGCCCAGCTTCTATTTCCGGCGCCAGGGCTTCGTCACCTTCCAGCGCGATCCGGTGGGCATTGCGAACCGCGCGCGCACCGGAGAGCGCTGTCTGCTCTGGGGCTCGGACTATCCGCACCCCGAGGGCACCTTCCCGGAGTCACGCAAGGTGGTGGAGGAGCAGTTTGCGGGCGTGCCCGACGCGTCGGCCGAGCGAATCCTGTTCCGGAACGCCGCCGAGCTGTACGGCCTGCCGCTTCCCGCCGCGCACTGATCGCTCCGCTTGTGCGCGGGTGGAACGTATTCTACTCGTTCCCGATCCCGCGCGACCGCGCGTTCTCCACGTGAGAGGAGTCCCATGTCCGAGCCCCTCGTCCTGGTCGAAAAGGAGGAGCACGTCCTCGTCGTCACCCTGAACCGACCCGCGAAGAAGAACGCCGTCAACTGCGAGGTGATGTGCCGGCTCTACGACGCCTGGGTCCAGCTCGACGCCGACGACGACCTGCGCGTTGCCGTCCTGACGGGGCGGGGCGACACGTTCTGCGCCGGGATGGACCTGGCCGAGATCGGCAAGCTGCGCAGCGGCGTAGCCGACAACGAGTGGATCGAGCGCGTGCAGAAGGAGCCTCACGTGATCTTCGGCGCGTGGCTCAAGACCTACCGGCCCACGAAGCCGGTGATCCTGGCCGCCGAGGGCTTCGCTCGCGCCGGTGGCACCGAGATCCTGCAAGGCACGGACATTCGCGTCGCAGGCGAGAGCGCGATGTTCGGTGTGACCGAGGTGCAGCGCGGCCTCTTTCCCATGGCCGGCTCGGCGGTGCGCCTGCGCCGCCAGATCCCCTACGCCATCGCCGCGGAGATGCTGCTGGCCGGCGAGGACCTTCCGGCGCGCCGCGCCTACGACCTGGGCCTGGTGAACCACGTCGTGCCCGACGGGCAAGCGCTGAGCAAGGCGCGACAGATCGCCGAGCGGATCGCCCAGAACGGACCGCTGGCGGTGAAGGCCATTCTCGCCACGCTGCGCGAGACCGAGACGCTGGCCGAGGAAGAGGCCTTCGGCGTCGAGCAGAAGTACGGCATGCCGGTGATGATGTCGCAGGACGCCGCCGAGGGTCCGCGCGCCTTCCTCGAGAAGCGCGAGCCTGTCTTCAAGGGTCGCTAGGGGAAGAGGGCATGCCTCTCGATGTTCTGCTCGCGGCGGCCTCGCTGGGCGCCTGGCTCTATCTGGTGTTCGCTCACGGACGCTTCTGGGCCGCCGACCAGCGTCTCGAAGCGGCGCCCGAGCCGGCGGCCTGGCCCGAGGTGGTGGCCGTGGTGCCCGCGCGCAACGAGGCCGACGTCATCCAGCGCACCGTGGGCTCGCTGCTGGATCAGGACTACCCGGGTGCGTTCCGCATCGTGCTGGTCGACGACGAGAGCGACGACGGCACCGGCGCTGCGGCCCAGCGCGCGGCGGCCG
Organism: uncultured delta proteobacterium; assembly: GCA_947260035.1. Taxonomy (GTDB): domain Bacteria; phylum Myxococcota_A; class UBA9160; order UBA9160; family JAFDET01; genus JAFDET01. The sequence goes on along the minus strand of CAMYOO010000100.1, from coordinate 2,941 downwards.
CACACCGGCTCGGCGAGAGGCTGAGCGTGGAGCCGACCCAACCGCGACCGCCGGGCTGGGTCGGAAAGATGTGGGCGGTGCACAGCGGGGTGCAGCGCGCGGGCCGGGAAGCCCCCGCTGCGGCCTACCTGCTGCTGACCGACGCCGACGTGGCGCACTCGCCGGGCAACCTGCGCCGCCTGGTGGCCAAAGCCGAAGCCGAGCGCCTGGACCTGGTCTCGCTCATGGTCCTGCTGACGGCGGAGACACCCTGGGAGCGGCTGGTGGTTCCGGCGTTCGTCTACTTCTTCCAGAAGCTCTACCCGTTTCCCCGGGTCAACGACCCCCGCAGCCGGGTCGCCGGCGCGGCGGGCGGCTGCATGCTGGTGCGACGCAAGGCCTTGGAGCGCGCCGGCGGAATCGAGCCGCTGCGCGGCGAGATCATCGACGACTGCGCGCTGGGTCGGGCGCTGAAGCGCGGCGGGCCCATCTGGCTGGGGCTCAGCGGTTCGGAGCACTCGGTTCGAGGCTACGGAGGACTGGGCGGCGTGTGGAGGATGGTGGCGCGCAGCGCCTTTACCCAGCTTCAGCACTCGTGGCTGCTGCTGGCAGGGACCCTGCTGGGGCTGGCGTTGCTGTACCTGGCGCCGCCCTTGCTGGCGCTGGGCGTGCTCGGGGGCGTGTCGGGTGCCGCTGCGAGCCTGGCCGCGGCCGCCTGGGTCCTGATGGCTGCGTCGTTCGTGCCGATCCTGGCGCTCTATGGGCGCCCGGCGCTCTGGGGCTTCGCCCTGCCGCTGGCGGGCGTGCTGTATGCCGCCATGACCTTCGACTCCGCACTGCGCCACGGCCGCGCCGAAGGCGCTTCGTGGAAGGGGCGCGCCGGGGCGGGCAGCGCCGATGCCGCCGGCTCCGGCGGGGGGCGCTGAGCGCATGCCCATGTCCGACTACATGCGCGACCTGCGCGCCCGGGTGGGGACCTCGCTGCTCGAGATCCCGTCGGTGGCGCTGGCGATCCGAGACGACGCGGGCCGCGTGCTGCTGGGCCGCTACCTGGCCGACGGCCGCTGGCTGCTGCCGGGGGGCTGCATCGAGCCGCTGGAGAACCCGGCCGATGCCGCGCTGCGCGAGGGCCACGAGGAGACGGGCCTGCATCTGGAGCTGCGGCGGATCGTCGGGGTCTACGGCGGCCCCCTGTGTCGCGTCCGCTACCCGAACGGCGACGAGATCGCCTTCGTGGCCACGGTCTTCGAAGCACGGGTGAGCGGCGGCACGGAGACACCCGACGGCGAAGAGCTGGGTCAGCTGCGTTGGTTCGATCGGAAGGCCTGCGCCGATCTGGACACGCCGGCCTGGGTGACGCCGATCCTGGCGGACATCTTCGCCGGCGCCACCGACGCGGCGTTCGCAGCCTCGGAATGGAAGCCGCCGGTCGCTTAGAGCCAGCGCGCCAGGAAGGCCAGCGCGCGCCGGTGCGTCTCGTCGTCGCTGCGCAGGGTGTGGCCGTGGCCCCAGGGGCGCTCCAGGTACTCGTAGGGAACCTGCGCGCGGGCCAGGGCGGCCGCCAACCGCTCGCTCTGTGACGCCGGCACCAGCAGGTCGAACCGACCGTGATACAGGAAGAAGGGCGGGGCGCCGGGCAGCACGCGGCGCGCGGGCGATGCCAGGGCATAGCGGTCGGGCAGCTCCTGGGGGGAGCCGCCAACGAAGTTGCGTACCACCAGGTTGTCGAAGAGGAACAGGTCGGTGGGCGTACCGCCGACCACGGCCGCCTTGACCACCGGCAGGCTCGGACGCGCACACGCCGTCTGCGCCGGCTCGTGCAGGGCCAGCAGCGCGGCCAGATGCGCACCCGCGGAGTAGCCCCAGGCGCCGAGGCGCTCCGCATCCACCTCCGGGCGCTCCGCCAGCCACGTGAGGGCGTCCGCCACGTCGCACAGGGGGGCCGGGAAGCGCGCACCCGGGGCCGTCCGGTAGTCCACCGACAAGGCCAGGTAGCCGTGGCGCGCCAGGCGCATGCCGCCTCGATGCATCTCCGCGCGATGGCCGCCGTGCCAGCCGCCCCCATGGACCAGGACGAGCGCCGGGAAGGGTCCGTCGCCCTCGGGCCGGTAGAGGTCCGCATCCAGCGCCTCACCGTCCGGCGCCGCGTACACGACCTCCTCTACGTCTACGGCCGGCTGGCTGCGCTGCGGATCCAGGGGGCGGTCGCGCGTGGCGCAGGCCGCCGCCGTCGTCAGCGCCAGCAGCGCCACAAAGCACATCACCCTGCCCATCATGGTGATGGGCAGGGTGACATAGGATCCAGGTGCGGGCACCGGGGCCCGTACCGTTGGCTTCGGCTCAGGCGCGCCGCGTGCGGCGTCCGGCGGCCAGCAGGCCCAGCAGGCCCATGCCGGCCAGCAGGGCGCTCGAGGGCTCCGGAATGACCGGGAACTCCTCGAAGGTGATCGACGAGACGTAGATCTTGTAGGTCTCGCCCGTGCCCGCGTTCAGGAACGACTCAGGAGCCACGAACTGGAAGCGGTCGCCGATCAGCGAGAGGCCGCTCAGCACGCCGGCCACCAGCGTTGACGTGTCGAACGCGTTGTTGACATGCCCCATGCTGGCGGTGTCAGTGCTGTCGGCGATGGTCGGGTTGCCGGGACCCTGGTGGATGCCGATGAAGCCGTTGTAGACGTCGAAGTGGTCGCCGTTGCTGAAGCTGATCGAGGTGATCTCGACGGTCTTCGAGAACTCGACGATGGCCACTTCACGCAGGCTGATGTTGTCCTCCGGGCTGCCGCCGCAGTTGGCGGTGGGGCAGACGCCGAGGCCGCCGTCATTGCCGCCAGACAAGTCGTCCAGGTAGCCGTAGGGCGCGGCGGTGTCGAAGGGCGCTGCGGTGTCCGCCAGGAGTCGGGCCGAGGCCGTGACGTCGATCCCGCTGCCGTCCACGTTCGTGAACGTCTCGGTCAAGAAGGAG
>CAMYOO010000099.1 GCA_947260035.1 uncultured delta proteobacterium | reverse complement strand
CTGGTGTCGGGTCGCAGGGGATCTCCGTATAGGACCTGCTCGCAGGCCGGACACACGCTGTGGGAAAACTGGGCTTCGGTGCGGGCGGCGATGTAGGACTCGATCTTCTGCCAGGAGTCCTGCCGGTTGGCGTCGGCGCCTTCCAGACGGATGCACTTGCAGCTGGCGCAGATGGGGAGGAAGCCGCTCAACGCGTGGGTGAGGGCATTCTCGAGCGCCTGGCCCAAGCGCTCCGCTTCCGCGCGAGCCCGGTGGGCCCGCCGCACCACCAGCTGCGCGTAGATCCCGAAGCCGATGAAGAGGACCAGCACGAGCGAGCGCATCCAGAGCTCGTGGGTGTCCCGCGGCACCAGCTCCTGGACCAGGCTGCCGCCGCGGAAGAACCAGCCGTGGATGCCCGCCTCCAGAACCCACCAGACGACGGCGACGACCAAGCCCGCCCAGAGCAACCGCGTGTCCCGGACCCTGCTGGGAGCGGGTACCTCGCTCATCCCCCGACCTTCCTGCGACACTTCGAGGTTCCCGGGTGAGCCCCATCTGGCCGCGGTCCACCGCGTCGCCGGACCCTACTCAGGGTAGGGTATCAGGATGCACCGCCCAGGGCAGGCGGCTGCGGGACGGACTATCCGTGCCGTGCCAGCCGGGCTTTGCCGCGCGGCCGCGGATCGGGCGACGAGCACCAAGACACCGAGTCCCAGCGCTGCCAGGGCGCGGGGCGAGGGCCGCCTCCGGTCCTCTGAGCCTGAGATCCTCGGAGGAGTCATGACGGTAGGTTCTGCCTATCGACTTCGCTCACAAGCACGGCGGCGCGCTCGGTGGTTCCCGCGCTACCCCGGGCGGCGGCGGTCCTCCGTCCGGCGATGTCCTCGGCACTTCCCGCAAGGCTTCGGGCCCCCCTCGCGTCCAAGACCCATCTCCTTCCGATGCCGGACGCGGTGCGTAGCTGCGGAGTACGCCTCCGCGAGCACCCCCGCCGGGACTGCTTCGGCAGTGGGAGCGCCTAGACTCGGTCGTCTGCCTGACGGCCAAATGACAGCCTAGGGGATGAACATCGGTGGACGGTTCCCGAAGCTGCCTCCTAAGCAGCGGGTCGGGGATCCAGGCTAGACTGCCGTCGCCATACCAGCGCCCAACCCAGGAAGCGGAGACCCACATGCACGATCTCGTGATTCGCGGTGGCACCGTCGTCGACGGCACCGGAGCAGCACCTCGCAAGGCCGACGTGGCCGTGGACGGCGATCGCATCGCCGCCGTCGGCACGGACGTGGGCGAAGGGCGCCGCGAGATCGATGCCGCGGGCCAGCTCGTCCTGCCCGGCTGGGTCGACATCCACACCCACTACGACGGCCAGGTCACCTGGGACACGCACCTCACGCCGTCGGGCTGGAACGGCGTCACTACGGTGGTCATGGGCAACTGCGGCGTGGGATTTGCGCCGGTGCGACCCGGCCAGCAGGACTTCCTGATCCAGCTCATGGAGGGCGTCGAGGACATCCCGGGCACCGCCCTCGCAGAAGGCATCTCCTGGGAGTGGGAGAGCTTCGGCGAGTATCTCGATGCGGTGGAGAAGATGCCGCGGGCCATCGACGTCGGCGCCCAGGTGCCCCACGGCGCGGTGCGCGCCTACGTCATGGGCGAACGCGGCGCCAAGAACGAGAAGGCTTCGTCCGAAGAGATCGAAGAGATGGCGAGTCTCGTGAAGGACGCGTTGCAGGCCGGCGCGCTGGGTTTCTCCACGTCGCGCACCATCCTGCACCGGGCCAAGGACGGCGAGCTGGTGCCCGGCACCCGCGCCGGCGAGGACGAAGTACTGGGCATCGGCCGCATGCTCGGCGAGGTCGGGCACGGCGTCTTCCAGGTGGCGAGTGACCTGACGCCCGAGGGCGACGAGCTGCAGTGGATGAAGCAGCTCTCCCGGGAGACGGGCCGCCCCGTCTCGTTCGCGTGCCTGCAGAACGGCCTGGATCCCGAGCAGTGGAGGCGCCTGCTGGCCGCGTGCGAGGAAGACGCCGCCGAGGGTGGGCGCCTCACGCCCCAGGTGGCGCAGCGCCCGGCCGGGCTGCTGCTGGGCTTCGAGAGCACGATCCACCCCTTCATCTTCTATTCGGAGTACCAGAAGCTGGCGTCGCTTCCGATCGCGGAGCGCCGCGTGCAGCTGGCCGACCCGGCCGTGCGCGCACGCATCCTCGAAAACCCGCCGGACGATTCCAGCTACGCGGGCGTCATCGCCATGGTGGCGAAGGGCTACGAGATCATGTTCCCGCTGGGCGACCCGCCGGACTACGAGCCCGGCCCGGAGAAGAGCATCGCCGCCATCGCGAAGCGCGAAGGCCGGCACCCCCGCGAGGTCATCTACGACGTGATGCTCGAGCGCGGCGGACAGGGGATCGTCTACCTGCCCCTGCTCGGCTACTCCCAGGGGAACCTGGACGCAATCCGCGAGATGATGGTCCACCCCCAGGCGGTCTTCGGCCTTTCGGACGGCGGCGCCCACTGCGGACTCATCTGCGATGCCAGCATGCCCACCTACCTGCTCACCCACTGGGCGCGCGACCGCTCGCGGGGCGAACGCATCCCCCTGGAGGATCTCGTCGAGGCGCAGACCCGGCGCACCGCCGAGTGCTACGGGATGAAGGATCGCGGCGTGGTGGCGCCGGGCATGAAGGCCGACCTGAACGTGGTGGACTTCGACGCCCTCCACATCCACGCGCCCGAGATGGTGCACGATCTGCCTGCAAGCGGCCGGCGGCTGATCCAGAAGGTGGACGGCTACCGCTACACGATCTGCAGCGGCGAGATCATCTACGAGGATGGAGAGCCCACGGGCCGGCTGCCGGGCAGCCTCATCCGAGGACCGCAGGCCGCACCAGCGGCCTGAGCCGCACGAGCAGAGCCGGGTGACCGATTTCCCCGATCCGGTTCGCGTCCCCCTCCCGGGCCGCGCCGGCGACCCGGACTTCGCGCTCTCGGTGCACGCGTGCGGCGAGGGCCCCGCCGTGGTCTTCTGTCACGGCTTCCCCGACCTCGCGCGCACGTGGCGCGCACAGCTCCCCGCCGTGGCCGCAGCCGGCTTCCAGGCCCTTGCTCCCGACATGCGGGGCTACGGCGCCAGCTCCCGACCGGAAGCCGTCGAGGAGTACGGGCTCACCGAGCTGACGGGGGGGCCGTTTTCGTCGGGCACGACTGGGGCGGGTTCGTGGTGTGGGCGATGGCGGTGCTGCATCCCGAACGCGTGGCGGGCGTAGTGGGGATCTGCACCCCGTACATGCCGTTCCCCAGCGTGGCCGTGCACGCCGATCTCGTGGGCGGAGACATCGAGCGCCAGTACGTCGCCTGGTTCCAGGAACCGGGCGTCGCCGAGAAGGTGATGGACGCCGACGTCCGCGTGATCTTCGACCGCGTCATGCGCTGCGGCGTTCCGCCCGAGGAGCTGCTGCGCGCGGCCCTGGCCGACGGGAAGCTGAACATGAACCCCTTCCTCAGGGCCGACGCCCTGCCCCGCCTCGGCGAGGCCGTGATGACGCCCGAGGAGCTCGAAACCTGGTGCGCCACCTTCGAACGCACGGGCTTTCGCGGCGGCATCAACTGGTATCGGAATGTCGACCGCAACCTGCGGGATCACCCCTCCTTGGGGACCGCCACGCTCAGCCTGCCCTGCCTGATGCTGGTGGCCGAATGGGATCCCACCTTGACGCCGGCTCTCGCCGCCAGCATGCCGGAGCGCTGCAGCGACCTGGAGATGCACACCTTCGCGGGCGCCGGCCACTGGGTCCAACAGGAGAAGGCCGAGGAGCTCAGCGCCCGGTTGGTGGACTGGCTCCGGAGACGCTTCTAGAAAGCCACAGCCGGCAGGATCGACGCTGCGCTCCCGTGGAATGGGCTTCGGGCTCCGGCTCGATTCCCACCCTTCTGGATGGATTCACCCAGGCGCAGCCGGGCAGGCGGGGGCATCCACACACGGAAGTCGGAGGTCTTCCACGGCCCGGCGGGCCTGTTTCCGCTGGAACCCCGGCCGGATTCGGAGCGCGCCCCGAGTCCGGCTGGCGCGGAGCGATCGCCGGCCGCGGTTGCTGGTCCCTTGCGCTTCCTGCGAATGCGACTACGGTTTCCGCCAGAGGCCGACTCGGGCCGACCACGCAGCCTTTCGAGCCTGCCTGATCCTCGTCCCCATCTGAAATCGCCTTTGTCTCCGGTCCATTGACGGGCCGGGACCCATGACGATCGTCCGCGAGATCTCAGGCTCGGATGTCCCGAGCGGATCTCGCCCGATCATTGCTCCTCGTCGGACAACGACCGGGAGCGAACAGGACAATCCATTGAGTAGCAAGCTTTACGTCGGCAACCTTTCCTTCGATAGCACCGAGGCGGATCTCCGAGATCTCTTCAGCCAGCACGGCACGGTCGAGTCCGTGGCGGTGATCACGGATCGCGAGACCGGCCGCCCGCGCGGATTCGCATTCGTGGAGATGTCGGAGGCCAGCGCCGCCCAGGACGCCATCCGCGCCCTCGACGGCAACGACTTTGCCGGCCGCAACATCAAGGTGAACGAGGCCCAGGACCGCCGCGGTGGCGGCGGTGGCGGCGGCGGCCGCCGCGATCGCTACTAGGAAGTAGCCAGCGGCTCGCACGAGAATGCGGGCGTCTGGCCGGACTCCCGGAGCGACTCTTCGTCGCGATGGGAAGCCGGCCGGACGCCCCGCTCGTCCAGACCACCCATCCCTCCCGTTCGAAGTCCGTCTCCCGGCCAGCCCCTGGCTGAGGCGGCGCGCTCGCCTGTGGCACTCGACGGGCCGGCTCAGGCACGCGGAGGAACGGCGGCGCATCGATTCATGGGCAGGTGAGCGCCCGGAGACAGCGTCAGGGGCGCTTGCAGTTCTCGGGCACTTCGAGGGGCTTCGAGTCCCGGAGCGTTGCCCACATCTGATTCTCCAGGATCTCCCGAGTCCAGCTGTACATCGCGTCGGTGGGCTTGGCGCCAACGGGCTTCGTGCACATCCGCTCGCGTCGGCCCCAGAGGAGCAGATAGGGCTTGCCCTCCTCCTGGGCGACGCGCAACTCGGCAGCCACGCCCGGCGAAGCATTCGTGTGTTCGCCGCAGATCACGACCACCTCGTCCGCGCTGCGAATCCGAGCGCGGGAGACCGCGGCGCGCGCCTCCGTCATCACGCCGGACGGAGAGTGCGCGAAGAGCTCGAACGCCGAGCCGGGCTTCATGGATTGGGCCTGAAGCAGATCGTGGAGATCGGCGTCCAGGTCGGCATCGAAGCTGAGGAAGATGCGGATTCGCGGCATGGCTTACGGGGTGAGGAGGGGTCTGACTATGAGAGGGAACAGGCAAAATGCTCGCGGGGGGACCCGGATGCTGCGGCCGCCGAGGTCGGTGCCGTCCAGAGCGCGGATCGCTTCCTGCGCGGCACTCGCCTCGCTCATCTCCACGAAGGCGAAACCGCGCGCGCGGCCGGTCTCGCGATCCGTGATCACCGCGACCGAATCGACGCTTCCGTGGCGCTCGAACACGCCGCGGAGGTCTTCCTCCGTCGAGGTGAAGGGAAGGTTTCCGACATAGATTTTCTGACTCAAGTTGCATTCCTCGTCGCACCCTTGAAAGCGGGGCTGCGACTGGCTTCGGACTCCGGTCCAGTCCGTCCGGACACTGGAGTTCCGTCGCAATGAAACCCCTACGGTCCGCTCCGCTGGAGCGGCCCACAGGCGTGAAAGGTGATTTCGATGGGGAACAGAGTGGGCGGGTAAGGCCGAAGCTGCAAACCGATCGGAAGAGCCCCTCGGGCATTAAAGTAGCAGAAGCACGAAATCTCGCTCGCGGCCCGACCGCAAGCGGCAGATCATCCCTGCTACGCCCGGCCGAAGTAGAGCCAGTTCGTCTCTTCGTCGCCGAGGAAGCGGTGTACGAACGTCTCGGTCTCCACGTGCACCTCCTCGAAGACGCCGCGAAGCACGCTCTCGAACTCCGGGCTCTCGGCGTAGGACCACACGCCCAGCAGGCCACCGGGAAGCAGATGCCGCATCGCGCGCTGGAGACCCTCGCGTGTGTAGAAGGAATCGCTCGCGCTGCCCAGACGTTCGTCGGGCGAGTGATCCACATCTACGAGGATCAGGTCGTACTGCTTGCCCGGATCAGCCGCGAGGTAGCCGTAGACATCGCCCTGGGTCACCGCAAAACGGGAGTCCTCCAGAAGCTCGCTGGAGAGGGGAATGAGCCCACGCTCCATCCAGTCGATCACCTGCGACAGGTACTCGATCACGTCGACGCGGGCGACGCGCTCCGAGGTGAGCGCCTCGCGCGCGGTGTAGCCGAGCCCGAGCCCCCCCACGAGCACCTCGAGCTCCGTACCCGGACGCAGCTCGAGGGCGCGAAGCGCCAGGGCCCGCTCCGATGCAGTCACGAGGCTGCTCATGAGGAACTCGTGGTCGAGCGTGATCTCCGTGACCACGGTTCCCGGCTCCGAGAGCAGCTCGCGGCGCCGCAGGCAGATCATGCCCACGGGGCTCTCCTCGTAGGCAAGGACGTCGAGATTGAACTTGCTCATCGATCCCCCGTCGGCCGCGGTTCCGCTGCTGGCCCTGCGTTCTGCATCTTCGTTCATTCGAGCGGGCTCTCACCGCGGTCGAGCAGCCCCATCAGGCTGTTCGAGCGCCTGACCCCGCGAGCGCTGCCGCCGTCGACGACGATGTCCTCGGCGTTTACGTAGCTCGAATCATCGCTGGCCAGCCACAGGGCGGTGAGGGCAATCTCGCTCGGCTCGCCCATCCGATGCAGAGGATTCGTGCGCTCGCTTCCGTCGGCAAAGAACTGGCGAGCCGCTTCTCGATGTTGCTCCGGGATGACACCCCAGTAGATCCGGGTAAAGAACATCCCCGGCGAGATGGAGTTGACGCGGATTCCGAGCTCGCCGAGCTCCATCGCGGCCGCTCTGGTGAGCTGAAGCACGCCGGCCTTGGATGCCGCGTAGGCGTACGGAGTGTGACCGGCGACATGGGCCGCCACGCTTGCGGTGTTGATGATGCTGCCTCGCCCTCGTGGCTTCATCGCGCGTCCGGCGTGCTTGATCCCCAGGAAGACGCCGCGCAGGTTGATGGCGAGGGTGCGATCGAAATCCTCTGTTGGCAGATCGAGGATCGAGGCACCGTCACCTCCGATACCCGCGTTGTTGAACATCACGTCGAGTCCACCGAATGCGGAGACGGCCTTTGCGACGGCTGCCTCGACGTCGGCCTCCAGCGAGACGTCGCAGTGCTGATAGAGCACGCAGTCGCCTAGCTCGCCGGCCAGCGGCTCGCCGAGATCGTCCGCCACGTCGGCGATAACCACCTTCGCCCCTTCCGCGCAGAAGAGCCGGGCCGTGGCCTCCCCGAGGCCGCTGGCCCCTCCCGTAACGACGGCGACCTTGCCTTCCAGCCTCGGCATCCGCAGTTCGCTCCGTGCTCTTGTGTGGATCGGACGGAATCGGCGATTCCGGGATCGAGAAGGTAACGCACCCGCCTTGGCGGGTGGGGCCCGCGCGGTGCCTCAGTCGCCGGACAGCGGACTGGGCGAACGGCCGTAGACGTGATCGCCGACGCGCCGCATCCAGGCGAGCTCGCCCTCGTCCATGGGGCCCTTGACCAGCGCCTCGCAGGCCTCGCGCACGTGCTCGCGGCTGGCCGGGCCGCAGAGGGTCATGTCCACGGCCGGGTGCGAGAGGTTGAAGCGGTAGCAGTCAGCGGCGTGGGGCACGCTCTCGCCCGCCGGCATCTTCCCGGGATCGAGCAGCGTCGCTCGCCGCGTGGCCGTGTAGGTGCACAGCGCGGGGCGCGAAGCGTCCTGGGGAAGCTTCGGGAAGACGTCGGTCTCGGCCCCGCGGTTGGCCGCGTTGTAGCGCACCATGAAGAGGTCGAAGATCTCCTCGCGAGCCATCTCGGGGAAGAACGAGCGCCGGTGCCCCGACATCATCAGGTGGCGAACGCGGCCCTGTTCGCGCAGCTGGAAGGCCTCGTCCAGGATCGCCTGCGGCGGACGCTGGTTGTGCAAACCGAGAAGCAGAACATCGGCGTGGTCCAGGCGCAGGCGACGCAGCCCGCTCAGGACGGACTGGCGAAACAGCGTCGCCGGCCAGCGCGCATAGCTCTGCAAGACGACGACGATCCGGTCCCGGTCGCGCCGGGCCAGGCGTCGGATTCCCTCCCCGAAGCCGGGCCGCCGGACGCTGCCCCAGTAGAAGTAGTTGATGCCGTGGTCGTAGGCGTACTCGAGATCCGAGGGATCGACGCCGAAGCTCGAGCCCAGGCCGATGCGGCCGACCTCCAGGGTCGTGTGGGGGAGCAGGGTGCGGGGCTGCCAGGTCATGAACAGAGCGAACCACAGGCGCCCGGCGCGTTCCACTCGGGGTGGGGATCGGGGCTCCATCGGACGTTGATCGCCGGCGGGTCCGGCCTAAGCTCCGATCGCCTCAGCCCTTCGCCGGCCCCACCCCGGAGCGTCCCTGAGCCAGCCCTCGATGAACACGACCGATGCGAGCGCAACGCTCGAGCCGGCTCCGCCGCTGACCCGTTCCACACGCCTCTGGTACGCGAGCGGCCAGCTCGCCGAAGGCATCAAGAACGAGTCGTTCGCCACCTTCCTGCTCTTCTACTACAACCAGGTCCTCGGCCTCTCCGGCTCGCTGGCAGGGCTGGCCATCCTGCTTGCCCTGGTCTTCGACGCTTTGACCGACCCTTTGGTGGGAGTGGTCTCGGACCGCACGCGATCGCGCTATGGGCGCCGCCACCCCTACCTGTTTGCCTCCGCGGTGCCACTCGGCATCACCTTCATCGCCGTCTTCACTCCCCCGGGAGGCCTGGGGCAGAGCGGCCTCTTCGTCTGGCTCCTCGTCTTCACGGTGCTGTGCCGCGGCTCCATGACGCTCTTCCACGTGCCGCACCTGTCGCTGGGCGCCGAGCTCAGCGACGACTACGAGGAGCGGACCCTGCTCGTGACCCTGCGGCAGGTGTTCTCCCGATCCGCGGGGATCTTCCCGGGCTTCGCCTTTCTCGTGCTGATGCGCCCGACAGAGGCGTACGCCGACGGGCGCTTCAACCCCGCGGCCTATCCCGTCTACGCCTGGATCTGCGGACTGAGCATGGTGGCGATCGTGCTCGCGTCGGCGTGGAAGACACGCGATCGCGTGCCCTACCTGCGGAGGCCGACGCCGCCGCCCCACGGTGTGCTGCGCTCCATCCTCACGGACAGCCGGCAGGCGCTGCAGCTGCGCTCGTTCCGCGCCCTCTTCCTGGGCAGCGCCTTGCTCTTCACCGCCTGGGGAGTGGCTGTGACCCTCGGGCTGCACACCGGCACCTACTTCTGGGCTGCATCGACGGACGAGATGGTGATCTGGGGCGTGGGGACAGCGATCGGAGTCTTTGCGGGCCTCGCCTACTGGACCCGCCGTACGGCGGCCACGGACAAGAAGCCGGTCTTCATGACCGGGATGTACGGCTACACGGCCTTCGTGGTAGGCCCCTACCTGATGGCCGTCGCCGGCTTCTGGCCCACGCGCGGCAGCGGGCTGAGCATCGCGCTGTGGGTGATCTTCAACGGCACGATCGCGCACTTCTACCTCGCATCGGCCATGGTCACGGGCCAGTCGATGATGGCCGACGTCGCCGACGAGGACGCGCTTCGCTGTGGACGTCGCCGGGAGGGCGTGTTCTTCGGAGCCGCGTCGTTCGTAACGAAGCTGGTCTTCGGCCTCGGCGCCCAGATCGCCGGCATCATCGTCGACCTCGTCGGCCTGATCCCGGGCACCGACCCGGCGGAGGTGGCCGACCGGGTCGTGCGCGACCTCGGCCTGGCGAGCGCAGCCGCCCTCGGCCTGCTCGTTAGCGCCTCGCTCCTGTTCTTCTCCCGCTACGACCTCGATCGCAGCCGAGCCGCAGCCATCCAGGCCGCCCTGCGCGAGCGCGACCGCGCCGCTACACGCACTCCGCCAGGGCCGGGCTAGTCGATCTTGAACCAGATGTGCCCGGCCGTGTGCCCGCCATCGACCAGGTACTCGGAGCCGTGACAGAACGCCGCTTCGTCCGAAGCCAGGAACAGGATGACGTTGGCGATGTCGCTCGGTTGAATGCGCCGATCCCCCATCACGCCGCCCTCGAGCCCCTGGGGCTCGATCTTCTCGCCGGCTGCGACGCGCTCCTGGAGCTGACTCACGAACCCCTGGATGAGCTCGCGGCTCCCGCCGGAAGGACACACCAGGTTGACGCGGATGTCCTTCTGGCCGAGCTCCAGAGCCGCGGCCTTGGTGAAGCCGCGTAGCCCGAACTTGCTGGCGCAGTAGGGCGCAACCCAACCCATCCCCTCCATGGCATCGATGGAGCCCAGGTTCACGATGCTTCCGCCGCCCTTCTCTTCCATGTCGGCCAGCACGCTGCGCGTGCCGATCATCGGACCGATCAGGTTGACGTCGAGAATCCGACGGGCACGGCTGACGTCGAGCTCGGCGAGAGGATGCACGTCGAGGATGGCGGCATTGTTCACGAGGATGTCGACCAGTCCGAAGCGTTCGTGAACCGCCTCAAGCCCGGCCGCCCAGTCCTGTTCGCTGGTCACATCCAGGTGCTGGAAGCAAACGCCCTCACCGAGAGCCTGCGCGTGCGCCTCGCCGCGTTCGTCGAGCACGTCGGCGATGCAGACCTGCGCGCCCTCCTCGACGAAGCGCTCGGCCGTCGCCGCCCCCGTCCCCCGGGCCGCCCCGGTGACGATCGCCACCTTTCCGTCGAGTCGCCCCATCCAGGAGGTGTAACGCAGTACCGGTGCGCTGTCCGCCGGCCGGCACGCGCGTCCGCGCCGGCACGCTCAGTGCTCAGGGGCGCTCTCGATGACCAGTGCCGGGCCGGCGCCCTCGGGCTCTCGAATGCTCTCGACCATGTCGCGCACCTTCTGCGACGGCGCGGGGAAGAGCGGCGTGAGTCCCAGGGAGAGCGCGAAGTTGATCAGCATGCCGACGACGCCGATGCCTTGGGGACCGATTCCGAAGCACCAGTCGGGCATCCCCGCATAGACGCTGCCGATGATGTAGGACGCGGTGAAACCGATGCCCGCGACCATGCCGATCATCGCGGGAACGGTTCCGACGCGCTTGGAGAAGATGCCCAGCACGATAGCCGGGAAGAAGCTGGCCGCGGCCAGCCCGAAGGCGAAGGCGACCACCTGGCTGACGAAGCCCGGCGGGAACACACCCAGCAACCCGGCGACGACCACCGCGAGCCCGATGACCATCCTCCCAACCGCCAGGCGTTGCCCCTCGCTGGCTGACGGATTGAGCACCCGGTAGTAGAGGTCGTGGGCCACGCTGGACGAAATCACCAGCAGCAGCCCGCTGGCTGTGGACAGCGCAGCGGCGAGAGCGCCGGCGGCCACCAAGGCGATGATCCAGTCGGCGAGCGCGGCCATCTCCGGGGTGGCCAGCACGATGATGTCGCGGTCGGGGCCGGACAGCCCTTTCGCCCGTAGCGCCTGCCGGCCGTCGCTTCCCGCGGCTCCCGCGCTGGCGAGCCACTTCTGGTGGTTCACCTCCAGCGCCGCTCGCTCGACGCTTCCGAGGTTGCCGCTGCGGAAGATCTCGTTCTCACCGGCGAGTGCCGGGTCGTTCCCGCCGTAGTACTCGAGCCGTCCATCGCCGTCGTCGAGCCAGAGAATCAAGCCTGTCTTGCGCCAGTTCTGGAACCAGGCCGGGAGCTGCGCCTCGCTCTTCTCGTGCAGGCTCTGGATCATGTAGTAGCGGGCAAAGGCCGCGGTTGCCGGCGCCGTCAGGTAGAGGGCGGAGATGAACAGCAGCGCCCAGAAGGCGCTCCAGCGGGCGGCCTGGACCGACTTGACCGTGTAGAAGCGGACGATCACGTGGGGCAGTCCCGCGGTTCCGACCATCAGTGCCAGCGTGACGCAGAATACGTTGAGCTTGTCCCAGCGCCCTGCGAAGGCTTCGGTATAGCTGGCGAAGCCCAGCTCTGCGTGTAACCCGTCCAGCCTTTCGAGCAGCGGCACGCCATCTTCGAGCAAGCGTCCGCCCATGGCGACCTGCGGAACCGGGTTGCCCGTGAGCTTGAAACTGATCGCGATCGCCGGAATCAGAAACGCGGTGATCAGCACCCAGTACTGGACCACCTGAGTCCAGGTGATCCCCTTCATCCCCCCCAGCGTGGCGTAGATGAACACGATCGCCATGCCGATCATCACACCAACGGTGATGTCCACTTCGAGAAAGCGGGAGAAGACGATGCCCACCCCGCGCATCTGTCCCGCCACGTAGGTAAAGCTGACGAAGATCGCGCAGACCACCGCGATCAATCGCGCCACGTTCGACTCGTAGCGATCGCCGACGAAGTCGGGAACCGTGTAGTGACCGAACTTCCTGAGATAGGGTGCCAGCAGCAGGGCCAGCAGCACGTATCCCCCGGTCCAGCCCATCAGGTACATGCCGCCGGCGTATCCCATGGTCGAGATCAGCCCGGCCATCGAGATGAACGAGGCGGCGCTCATCCAGTCGGCGGCGGTTGCCATTCCGTTGGCTGCAGCGGGTATGCCGCGGCCGGCCACGTAGAATCCGCTGGTGTCGCGCACGCGGCTGAGCCAGGCGATCAACAGGTAGAACCCGAAGCTCGCCACGACGAACGAGAGCGTCCAGAGCTTGAGGCTCATCCGTTCGCCGTACCCTCGCTGCCAGAGGAGGCGGTCTGGCGCAGACGAACCAGCTCGCGGTGGTGACGGGCGTCGAGTTGGTTCATCACCAGGGCGTAGACCAGGATCAGCAGCACGAAGACGACGATGCTGCCCTGCTGGGCAAACCAGAACCCGAGCGGAAACCCGCCGAGCTGGAAGCCGTTCAGGGCGTCGGCGAACAGCACCCCGCAGCCGAGACCGGCAACCGCCCAGATCAACAGCAGGACCGCCATCAGGCGCACGTTGCTCCGCCAGTAGCGGTCGATGGCCGCGACGATCTGCGGGTCGTGGACGTCGATGGAATCCTGGGTCATCCGGCTAGAGCTTACCGCGGATCGAGCCGCCAACCGGGCTCGACACGCCCCCGAGCTGGTATACTGGGCCCCGATGGCCGCTCGGAAGTCCCACTCCATCGAGGACACGACCCAGGTAGTGCAGCTCACCCCGGAGCAGCGCCGCGCGCTCCAGGAGCCCCACTTCCTGCGCCAGGTGAGCGGCCCCGGATCGCCTCGAACGATTCCGCTGACCACCGAACGTGTGACCATCGGCCGCTCGGAGTCCGCCGAGATCTCGGTCGCCTCCCAGCAGATTTCCCGCGCCCACGCCGTCCTGGAGAAGACGCCCGAAGGCTACACGTGCCGCGACCTGGACAGCGCCAACGGCACCTGGGTGCAGGGGGTGAAGGTGGCCTCCGCAGTGCTGCGCGACGATGACACCGTTCAGCTCGGGGACGTGGTCTTCGAGTACCACGAGGCCTGATGGGTTTTTCGGTCACGTTCTGGGGAACGCGCGGCTCGATTCCCACGCCGGGGGCATCCACCCAGAAGTTCGGCGGCGACACCTCCTGCGTCGAGCTGCGCGTCGGCAACACGGTGCTGATCTGCGACGCCGGAACGGGCCTGCGCAAGCTGGGCGTCGAGCTTATGCGTCGCTCTTCGCCGGTCGTCGCCCACCTCTTCCTGAGCCATCCGCACTGGGACCACATCCAGGGCTTCCCCTTCTTCAGCCCCGTCTACTCGCCTACCACCTTGCTTCATGTCCACTGCGTGGCGGGCGGCCAGGAGCGGCTGCGCGACGTGCTCTCCGGCCAGATGGAAGGCGACTACTTCCCGGTGCAGTTCTCCGAGCTGGGCGCCCGGATCGAGCAGCGGGATCTCGCACCGGGTCCGAACCAAATCGACGACGTCACCGTGCACGCCATGCGGATGGAGCACCCTGGAACATGCTTCGGCTTCGCCTTCGAGCACGAGGGCGTCAAGGTCGTCTACGCCACGGACAACGAGATCGATCTCACCTTTCCGAACCCCGATCAGGTCCAAAAGGACCTGGAGGCGCCGAGACCCGTTCCCGAGGCGCTGGTGGATTTCGTCCGCGGCGCGGACCTGCTGATCGCCGACGGCCAGTACACCGACGAGGAGTACCCCGAGAAGATCGGCTGGGGCCACGCACGCGCCACCACCCTGGCGGACCTCGCGGTGCGCGCCGACGTGAAGCAGCTCGCCATCTTCCACCACGACCCGATGCAGAGCGACGAGCGGGTCGAGGCCAAGGTGGACGCCTGCCGGACGCGCGCCGAACGCCTGGGCGGCAAGCTCGAGATCTTCGGGGCGCGGGAAGGCTTCGAGCTCCGCATCGACTGAACCACGTCCTCGCCTAGAATGCCCCCATGCGCGCACACCAACTGCTCGTCCCCATCCTCCTCGTTGCCGGCCTGGCCACGAGCCCGAAGGCCGAGGAGGAAGCCCATCCCCACTGGGGCTACGGCGCGGAGGACGGCCCCGCACACTGGGCTGAGCTCAGTCGCGAGTGGGCGTCTTGCGGCTCGGGCCGCCGCCAGTCGCCCATCGATCTTCACAAGCCCACGCCCGGCGAGGAGGAACCGCTCCGCCTCGCCTACCGCCCGGCGAGCTTCCGGATCCGACGCCAGGAGCACGTTCTCGACGTACTCGACAACGGCCACACCATCCAGATCGACTGGGACGAGGGCAGCCATGCCCGAGTTGGGGACCATGAGTACGCGCTCGTGCAGTTCCACTTCCACGCGCCCAGCGAGCACACCGTAGACGGCCGACACTTCCCCATGGAGTTGCACCTGGTGCACAAGGACCAGGACGGGAAGCTCGCAGTGGTCGGTGTCCTGCTCGAGGAGGGCGAAAGGAACAAGGCGTACGACGTGATCTGGTCGAACGTCCCAGAGGAATCGGGCGGAAAGCGCCACTTGGAGAACGTGCGCCTCGAGGTCGAGGACCTCATCCCCAAGACCGGCGGCACCTGGCGCTACGAAGGCTCCCTGACGACGCCCCCATGCAGCGAAGGCGTTCGCTGGTTCGTCGCCACGGAACCCGTGTCGCTCTCCAAAGAGCAGATCGCGGCCTACACCCGTCACTACACCGGAAACAACCGCCCTGTGCAGCCCTCCAACGATCGGGTGATCGTGGAGGTCCCGAGGGGCGACGAGCCTGCCGGCCCCTAGGAGCCGATCCGACGCAGGTGGAACACGCGAATGTTCCTGTCGGTTCGCCCTTCGTAGACCCCGATCTGCGGAATCGCCTCTCGGATCTCGGCCCACACCCGGTCCTTCTCCGCGTCGGTCAGCAGTTGCGCACGGGCTGCGAAACGCTCGCCGCGCATCTGGACCTGGACTTCGGGATTGGCCTCGAGGTTGTAGCGCCACGCCGGATGCCGCTCCTGACCCATGGCGCTCGCCACCACCAGCTGATCTGCGCCGTGCTCGATGCAGGCGAGATGAACGGATCGCGGCCGGCCCGAGTGACGCCCGATCGCGGTCAGCGTGAGCATCGGCATGGCGGGAGGACCCATCGACGTGAAGCGTCCCCCCGATGCCCGGAACACCACGGGATCCAGCCGCGATGCGACGTGCCTGATCCACCAGGTAAAAGCGCGTGAGGTCGAGAGCCGGACGACGAAGTCGTCGCTCACGACGCATTCCCAGGACCGCAGACGGCGGCCGTCCCGGGCAAGTATAGTCGCGCGCGGAGGGTTGCGAGATGAAGGAGCTTCGGGGCCGGGTGGCCGTGGTCACGGGCGGCGCAAGCGGGATCGGCCGAGCACTCGCCAAGGCGTTCCTGGGCGAGGGCATGCGGGTCATGCTCGCCGACGTCGAGCAGCGGGCCCTGGAGGAGACCGCAGATACGCTGTCGGCCATGGGCGAGGTCAGCTCGCTCCTGACGGATGTGACGCGCTTCGAAGCACTCGAAGCGTTGGCGGACCACACCTGGTCGACCTTCGGCGCCTGCCATCTGCTGTGCAACAACGCGGGCGTGAGCGTGGCGAACCTGAACGTCTGGGAGACGACTGCGAACGACTGGAGCTGGGTGCACGGCGTGAACGTGCACGGCGTCATGCACGGAATCCAGGCCTTCGTCCCGCGCATGGTCCAAGCCGGGGAAGAGGGACTGGTGCTGAACACGTCGTCCGGTGATGGCGGCATCGCGCCGCTCGCGGGCCAGTCCGTGTACGCGGCCAGCAAGGCCGCCGTCTCGATCCTGACGGAATGCCTCGACGCGCAGCTCGCCGGGGGCACCCGGCTTCGCGCCGCCATCTTCTATCCCTCGGGCGGTCTGCTCGACACCGGCATCTGGACGACGCGCCGCAACCGGCCCTCCGAGCTCGCCCGCGAAAAGCCGGTACCGGAGGGGTCCGAGATGACATTCGACGAGTTCATGGGGATGATGGAGAAGATCGGCGTCGAGCTGCCCGTGCAGGATCTCGACGAGCTTGCCCGGCACGCCGTGGCGGGGATCCAGAGCGGTGACTTCGTGATCATGATCAAGCGCGAGGGGATGGAGGCGCAGCTCGTCGAGCGCGCCAGGAAGCTCGCGCGGGGCGAGAATCCGACGGGGCTCATCCCGGGAATGTAGACACGCACGCTCCACCCCGAGGCGGAGCCTGAAGAGCAGAAGGAAAGCGATCCATGTCACAGCAGAACGGCCTCGATTTCATCGTCGACAAGAGCGCATGGC
>CAMYOO010000098.1:10589-11587 GCA_947260035.1 uncultured delta proteobacterium | reverse complement strand
GCCGGTAAGAAGGGCAAGCGGGCAGAGCCCGTTGTAGATCCGGATACGGCGGCCGCGGCCGAGCGGCTGACCAGGAGCCTGCAGACGCGGGTTACAATCCGGCGTCGCGGTGGCGGCGGTACCGTTCAGATCGCCTTTCACTCGGAAGAAGAGTTGATGCGTCTCTTCGACCTACTGATGCAAGCGAGGAAACAGCGATGATGTTCAAGGGTGGAGAGACGAAGGGCGACCTCAACGGCTTTCTCGATGCGGGCAGCCACATGCAGGGCGAGCTCCACTTCGAGGACACCTTCCGCGTGGATGGCAGGCTCACCGGAAAGGTCGTTTCGAGCGGGGACCTGATCGTCGGCGAGCGCGGCGAGGTGGACGGCGAGTCGGAGGTGGGGCGAGTCTTCGTCTCCGGAACCCTCAAGGGCACCGTTCGGGCTACAACCAGGATCGAGATCGCCGCGGGCGGCAGGCTACTGGGCGATATTCAGACGCCGACCCTGATCATCGAGGAAGGCGCCTTCTACGAGGGCCGCTGCACGATGGAGCCGGCGAAGACGGCGCAAGATCAGAGCGGGCCCGGAGTGGTGACCCAGCTGCCCGTCTCCCGAGAGCGCTAGCCCGACCGAGAGAAGTCCTGCAGATTCAGGTGCATACGGCGGCGCAGTAGAAAGCTGCTGAGAAGGTCGAGCTAGCCTGCGGGCACCGAGCCGAGTCCTCGGCGGTTTGAGGCGGAGCTTCGCCAACCCGAAGCGGCTAGTCCCCCGGTGGTTTGGTGGCCAGGGTCTCGTAGGAGGGAACGAAGGTCAGGGGCGTGCGGGCCAGAAAGGAGGGCTCGAACGCGGAGACCAGCACGCGCCCGTCCAGGTCGCGGGCCACCGGCAGGCGCATACCGTAGAGTAGCGTCGGCATGACGTCGATCAGCTGTGCGTTCTCCAGGTAGAGCGCTGCGTGGATGCCGTCTCCGACCAGGAAGATCACGCCATCCGGCGAGCCGCTGAAGCTGCCCT
>CAMYOO010000098.1:0-10583 GCA_947260035.1 uncultured delta proteobacterium | reverse complement strand
GTCCGCTGCCAGAGCTCGGCGAGAAAGGCGTCGAGGTGACGGTAATACGAGATCACGAACTGCGCCGACTGGTTGTGCAGCGGTGCCTGGTTGCCCTCGAACTGGACCGCGGAGTAGCTGCCGAAGTAGCGAGCGGAGACGTCGCTGAGGCCGGGGAGCATCAAGAACCATGCGCGCACCCCGCGGCTCTGGTCCATGAGAAAGGTCGTCAGCGATTCTCGCCACAGGTCACCGGCGAGCACTCGCAGGAGGTCGTGCGGCACCTCCATGCCCAGCTGCTCGACCACCCCCGGGTCGATGTCGGCGGTCGACAGCCGAAAGAGGATCCCGCGCTCGACCAGTTCGTTCGGGCGCGCGGTCGCCGCTGGATAGTCGCCCTCGAAGTAGCGCTCCGAGAAGGCGAAGTCCAGATCGCCACTCGTCGGGTAGCAGGCCGGCCAGCCCACGACGCCCACATCGATGCCGAGTCTGGCCAGCACCTCCCAGATCCCCAACACCTCTCTGGTCGAAGCGTTGGCAAGGTGCGAGTCGATACCCGCCCAGCGCAGGGCGGCGCCGCCGAAGCCCGCCGGCACCAGCTTCAGGCTATCGCCCGGGCTGAGGAAGCCGGCCGGGAACACCTCCTCGCCGAGGATTCCGTGGTCCGGGAAGTCCCGGCGCAGGCGTCGGCGCACGAAGGCCTCGATCTCGCGGTCCGCCGCGGTCACCGGATCGAAGGCGTGCTCGCCCGCCTTGTTCTCCACCGTCGTCGCGGTGCGGAAGTGGCGCAGGGCGATGGGGCCGGCCTCCTCGAGGATGGCCACCGCGGCGGCCAGCTGCGCTTCGATCTCGTTCGAAATTCCGGGGCTCATCCGTTCAGCGCCTGGAAGATCGGACGCGTCTGCTCGAAGGTCCGCACGAACTGCTCGAACAGCCGGTCGTAGACGGCGGCGGCCCCGGGCTCCGGCTCGAAGGTCTGCTTCACCGAGCAGAATGTCTCGAGCTGGGAGCGTTCGGCCTCACCCCGATCGCAGAACGTCAGGTAGGCCGAGGCGCGGTTGATCACGTGGCGCGCGTCCGCAAGCTGTTGAACCGGGCGTCCGGAGGCGTCCGCCATGATGCGTGCCCAGCCATCGGAGACCGCGGCGCCCCCCGCAAAGCGCAGGGACGCGAACTCGTGGCCGACGAAGTCCTCCACGGCGGGCAGGAGCCAGCGCAGCCCGTAGGCGATGCCCTCCATCACGGCTCGCACCATGTCGGCGCGGCCGGTGTCCAGGGAGACGTTGAGGAATCCGCCGCGCATCCTGGCCTCGGACTCCGGCGCCACGGCGCCGGTCAGCCAGGGCAGGAAGAGCAGGCCCCGGGCGCCGGGAGGAGAGCTCGCCAGCGCCGCCTCGATCTCCCGGAAGGGATCCTCCGCGCGGTGGTCGGCCAGCGCGTCGTTCACGAAGAACACGTTGCGCATCAGGTGGTCCAGGGAGCCGGCGCCGAGCCCGTTCTCGGCCATGACCAGGAAGCGGCCCGGGACCGGGCTGGGAACGCTCAGGATCCCGTGCTCCAGGTCGGTGTGGCGCCGCTCGGTATGGGCCAGCACCTGGCCGGTGGTGCCCACGTTCACCCCGCCCACGCCATCCTCGGCGGTCCCCGCACCCAGCGCGACGGCCTGGGTGTCGTTGATGCCCGAGTACACCCGCGTACCCGCTCCCAGGCCGAGCTCCCGGGCCAGATCCGGCCGAATCGGTCCCAGGTCCTCACCCACGCCGACCATCTCGGGCAGCTTGCTCTTGTCCACCCCCGAGAGCGCAAGCAGCTCGTCGTCCCAGTGCGCCTGGTTGGGCTGGCGGTGGTTCGCCAGCAGCAGCGGGAAGGCGGTGCACGCGTTGGCCGTAAAGCGCCCGGTGAGCCGCGCCGCCAGGTAGTCCATCGGCTCCAGGAAGGCGTGGGTCTTCTCGTAGATCTCGGGCCGCTCCCGCTGGAGCCAGAGCATCCGCGAGAGCGAGTCGGCGCCCGTCGGCAGCGGGATCAGTCCGTGCCGCTCGATCCAGGTGTGCGGCGCGCCTTCCACGCCCAGCAGCTCGCGCGCGTACGGGCCGCCGCGGCCGTCCATCCACAGGATCAGGTTGCACAGGGGGCGGGCTTCGGCGTCCACGGGCACCAGGGAGAAGTACTGGCTCACCAGGCCGATGCCGACGATGCGCTCCGTGGGCACACCGGCTCGGTCCACCACCTCGCGGATCGCATCGCACACCGAGCTCCAGATCGCGTCGGCGTCCTGCTCCGCGCCCTTGTCGGGGAGCTGGAGGGTCGCCACGCGCCGGACCGCGGCGGCGGCGATCCGCCCCTTGTCGGAGACCAGCGCCACCTTGGGCCCGCTGGTCCCGAGGTCGATCGAGAGCACGTGGGGGCGTGCGCTCATCGGCGGCGTTTCCCAGCGTTCGTTCCCAGGGTGTCGTCCGCCATGGCACCACGGTAACGAAAGACCAGCATGTGGCCCCGCGGCTCGAAGCCGTAGAACTCGGCGATGGGTTCGAAGAGCGCCGGGTCCTGGGCCAGGGCGACCAGATCCGGCGCACTCCTGCCGGTGGCTGCCGGGCGGGTGTACGTCACGAAGAGGCTCTTGCCCGTGGCGTCCGCCTCGGCCAGGAGCTCCGTGAGGCCACCTGAGCCGCGTAGCTTGTGCACGCGCGGGTCGTAGTACCACGGCGTGCGCATCCAGGAGACGGTGAGGATCTTCTCGTTGGCGGGGTCGAGCGGATCCCGCACCGGGCGCATCAGCGCCACCGCTTTCTTCGTTTCCTGGATCGGGGTGGCGCGCAGGGCCTGCAGGACGTGCCGGGTCGAAGCCAGATAGCCGGCGCCGAACAGCAGCATGAGGCCTACGGTCAGCAGGATCCGCGGCCGCCCTGCGGTCACGCGCGCGAAGACGGTCTCGAAGCCGATGCCCAGCAGGATCGCCAGGCCCGGCAGGCCGTAGATCGCGTACCAGGGGTGGTAGAGCGCCTCCGTGGTCCAGGCGATCCAGAATGTGAGCGGCGCCGGCAGCATCAGCACCGGCACCAGCCACGCATAGGCGCCGCCGCGGCGCAGCAATCGCAGCGCGCCCAGCAGGATCAGGGTGACGGCCAGTGTCACCAGGCCACTGAAGATCCACGGGTGCGTCCAGGCGAAGTCCACCAGCTCCGCGTAGTGATCCTGCGCGTGTCGCAGGCGCCAGAAGGTCCCGGACCACAGGTGGCCGAGCTGGTCCCAGATCATGCGCGGCTTGGGGTCGTCGTCTTCGAAGGAGACATGGAACGCCAGGATGAAGATGTTGGCCAGCATGACCTGGGACCAGATTGCGGCGGCTATGAGATTGGACGAGAGCCAGCGCACGGCGTGCACGCCGCCTCCCGTGTGGCGCCGGCGGATCAGCTCCGCCACGACCGCAAGGTTCACCGCGAACACCACCATGCCGGCCCCGGGATAGGTCCACAGGAGCAGGGCGCCCGTCGCCGCGAACACCGCCCAGCGACGCCAGGTGCCGTGCTCGAAGGCGCGCAGCAGCGCGATCAGCAGCAGCGGTAGCAGCAGCAGGACAAGCGAGTACCCCCGTGCCTCGGAGATGTAGCGGATCATCCATGGGTGGACGGCCAGCAGCCAGGCCACGAATACCCCCGCCGTGGGAAAGCCCAGCCGGCGCACCAGCAGCGCCGTCGCAGCAATGGCTGCCAGACCGGCCAGGTATGCGGGGATGCGCGCGACCCGCTCGTCGGGCCAGCGCAGCTCCGGCCGCGCCACCAGGCGCCAGGCGTCCAGGGAGAGGCGCACCAGGATCGAGTGAGGGACGTGGTTGTTCGCGCCGTACGCGCGATTGAGCCGGTAGTGCAGCGTGTCCCGCCAACTCCGATCGCGCTCGATCAGCTCGCCGCGTTGGTTGTAGGTGTAGCCGCCGTCGGCGAAGAAGAAGATCGTGGACTCCTCGTCGTCCCAGAAGTCGAACTCGAGCCGCGGCCAGGCCAGGGTCGCAGCGCAGATCACGGCGCCGGCCACGAGCCAGGTGAAGGCCGGGCTGCGTGACGTGGACGGTGTGAGCGAGGGATCCGAAGGCGTTTCGCGCGGGCGCAACCAGCGCGGCGCCGACCACCAGAGCAGCAGCACCAGCAGCGCGTTGCCGGCGCTGATCCAGTAGCGGTACATGCTCACCAGGTCGAGGCTGCCGACCCTCTCGCCCTGACGGACAAGCTCGGCCGTCTCCCCAGGCTTTTCGCCCACGATCAGGAGGACGGCGAGCCCGACGAAGGCCAGGCCCAGTGCCACGCGCACGCAGCGTCCCCGGTCCATCTCCACGCGGGCTCCTAGGCGGGGTCGGGTCCGACGCGGATCATGCGCTTGCCACGGTTCTCGCCGGCGAGCAAGCCGATCAAGCCGCGTGGCGCGTTCTCGAGACCGTCGAGGATGTCCTCCACCACCTTGAGCTGCCCGCTCTTCGCCCACTGGGAGAGGTCGCGCTCGGCATCGGCGTCTCGATCGGCGAAGTCCATCACGATGAAGCCCTCCATGCGGATGCGCTTCACCACCAGGAGGCCGGGGATGCCGACGGGGCTCGCGGGCGCGCCGCCGTCGTACTGGGAGACCGCCCCGCAGCAGGAGATGCGGCCTCCCTGCTTCATGGCGAAGAGGGCCGACTGCAGGATGGGGCCGCCCACGTTGTCGAAGTAGACGTCGATGCCGCCCGGACAGTGCTCGGCGAGCTTGGCCGACACGTCCTCGTTCTTGTAGTCGATGCAGGCGTCGAAGCCGAGGTCGTCGACGATCCAGGCGCACTTCTCGGGGCCGCCCGCGATGCCGATCACCCGAGCGCCGCGGATCTTGCCGATCTGGCCGACGATCGAGCCGACGGAGCCGCCCGCCGCGGAAACGACCAGGGTCTCGCCGGCTTCGAGTCCCGGTACGTTGAGCAGGCCGTGGTAGGCGGTCTTGCCGGCAATGCCGAGCAGCGAGTGCAGGTGGGAGAGGGGTCGATGGTCGCTGCAGCGATGCAGCGTGCGGGCGTCCAGGGCCGCGTACTCCTGCCAGCCGACCTCGCCGGCGACCACGTCGCCCGGGGACCAGTCCGGCGATCGCGACTCCACTACTTCGCCGATGGCGTAGCCGTGCATCACGTCGCCCGGATTGACCGCAGACTTGTAGGTGGGGCCCTGCATCCAGGCCCTGTTGGCCGCGTCCAGGGAGAGCAGCACGCTGCGCACCAGCACCTGGCCGTCGGCCGGTTCCGGAACGGGCGCCTGGCGGGCTTCGAAGTGAGATTCCGCGAGCTTGCCGGTGGGCTTCTCGGCGAGCAGGATCTGGGTATTGTCGGCCATCGCCCGACGGTAGCCGATCTGAGGCCAGCGGCGGGCGGCCGGGGACCGGCGCCGGCTAGCGGGGCGGCGCGGCGTCTTCCAGCACTCGAGCCAACACGTCGGGCTCGAAGGGCTTCTTCAGGATCGCGTCCACGCTCTCGTCCGCCAGGCGCTTGCGCGCCTCGCCGGGCGGGTGGCCGGTCATCACGACGATGGGCAGGCCGGGCTGCAGGGCGCGGAGGGCCCGGCACAGATCCGCTGCGCTCCGGTCGGGGAGCTCCAGGTCGAGGAGCGCCACATCGACACGGCCCCGGTGCTTCCTCAGCTGCTTCTCCGCTTCGGCCCCCGTCGCTGCCGGCAGGGCCGAGCCGTTCAACGCCTCTACGTAGTGGGTCATGAGCTGGCGAACGTCCGCGTCGTCGTCCACGACCAGCACCGCCAGGCGTTCCCCCGCTCGCGGTGCGGTTGGCGTCGCGCCCTTGGTCGCCGGTGCCTCCAAGGCGGGTGCAGCGGGGAGATGGATCCTGAAGGTCGTGCCGGCGCCGGGCGTGGACTCGACGTGGAGCGCTCCCGCGTAGGAGTGCACGATGCCCACCAGGACGGCCAGGCCCAGGCCGTGGCCCTGGGCCCGCGTGGTGAAGAAGGGGTCGAAGATGCGCTCCAGCGTGGTGGCATCCATCCCGCGGCCTTCGTCGCTCACCTCGATCAGTACGTAGTCACCGGGCTCCGCGTGATGGCCCGGGCGGGCGCCCAGCAGGTCGGCCTCCGTCAGCTGCTCGGCCGCGGCACGCACCCGGATCGTGCCGCGGTCCTCGGTTGCCTGGGCGGCGTTCGCGACCAGATTCACCAGAAGCTGCTGGATCTCGACCGGATTGGCTTCCACCGCGGGGAGATCGCGGGCCAGGTCGAATTCGACGCGGGCTTGCGGGCCTGCCGCCACCTTCGCCAGCACCTGGAGTCCCTCCAGCTCCGACGCCAGGTCCAGAAGGCGAGGGGTTCCCTCGTGCTCGCCCGCATACGCCAGCAACTGCTCCACCAGCCGGCCGGCCCCCCGCGTGGCCTCCATCAGCTGCACCAGTGAGGCGCGGGCCTCATGGCCCCGCTCGAGCCCAAGGTTGGCCCGTTCGGCACAGCCGCGGATGACCGTCAGCACGTTGTTGAAGTCGTGGGCCACGCCGGCCGCCAGCAGCTCCAGGCTCTCGCGTCGCTGCGCCTCGCGCAGCCGATTCTCCAGGCGCACCGCCTCGGTGCGATCGGTGAGCAGCACCGCCTGTCCCAGGTCACCCAGGGTCCGGCGCAGGGGCATCCGCTCCACGTCGATCACCCGGTCCGGCTGCTCCAGCGTTCTAGCCACAAGGTCGTCGAGGGCGGCGCCGCTGGGGTCTGGCTCGTGGATCAGGCTGCGCGCCATTGGGTTGGCGTCCACCACGCGGCCCTCGAGGTCCGCGAGCAGCACGCCGGTTCGCAGACGCTCGAAAACGGCGTCCGACGCCTGGTGCAGCATGGCGGAGAGGCCCGTGTCGATGAGGGCGAAGCGCAGCGCGACTCCGCTGGCGCCGATGAGAAGCGGTGTGGGATCCGTGCCGATCACGCCGGTGACGTAGAGCATGTTTCCAATCACGGGAGCCGTGCTCCCCAGGGCCACCGCCGCGATGCGGATCGGGTGCGCGCGATCGAAGCGGGAGGCCGCGGCCAGGAAGTGGCCGCTGCCGATCACCGTCAGGACCCAGGCCAGCCCCGCTGAGTACCAGAATACCGGGCCGTAGATGGGCGCCTGGTACGGCCCGGAGATGAAGCGGCCCTGGTGATCCCAGTACAAGAAGCTGTAGGTGAATGCGGCCGAGGCCAGGGGCAGGAGCACCAGCCAGGGGGCCCGCCGCAGCCAGGACGCGTGCGCCGCAGTGGCCGCGGTCACGAGCCAGGCGACGGGAACCAGGCTCACGCCGAAGTGGAGGATCCTGCGGGCCAGCAGGTACTCCTCCGGGGTCGTCGCCCGGCTCCCCACCAGCTCTCCGAGCACCCAGATGCCCGACGTCGACGCCAGGGCCACGAACGGCAGCCTGCGCTCGCGAGCGCCCCCCGCCACGAGCAGGTCGATGACGACCCACACGCACAGCGAGAAGGTCACGACGAGTCCGAGGTCGAAAACCATGCGGTCTCCCTCGTACGCGCGCGTCAGTGTAGCGCCGTGAGGCTGCAGGGCCTGAACGGTCTGTGCGCGCTCCTGGGTCCCCGGCTCAGGAGTCCACGGGCCGGTTCCGCCGCGCGGCCTCGACCTCGCGCCGCAGCACCTCGATCAGGGGGTCAAACTCTCCCCGGTTCTGCTCGTTCAGCTCGGCGAGCTGCTCGTGGGCTCGAAGGATGCGCAGTCTCTCCTCGCTCGCCCCCAGCTCGAATGGCTCCATGGCGTGCATGGGCTCCGGCAGGGGAAGCGGGGTGGCGACGATCTGGTCGAGCACCCGCGTCATGCCCAGTTCCTGGAACAGCGCCTTCACCGCAGGGAGCACGTTCTGCAGGCGAAGCTCCGCGCCTGCGGCCTCGGCGCGCTCGCAGAGCTGGTGCACGGTGCCCAGGAAGGTGCTGTCCATGTGCTGGCAGAGCGACAGGTCGAGGATCAGGGGCCGCCCCGGCGTTAGCGCCTGGGAGCAGGCGTCGTAGAAGGAGGCGCTCCGGGACCAATCGGCTCGCCCGCGCACGCTCACCGCCTCGCGGTCGGAGCCGGATCCGATCAGCACCTCGACCGGCGTGGGCGCGTTCGTCGTGGCTTCGAGGGGAGCGTGGGAAGGGGCGCCGTTGTCCAGGCTGGAGGGGCCGAGCTCCGAGCCCACCAACAGGATCGTGATGTCGTCCGCTTGCGCCTGACGGCCGTGCGCGCCGGCTTCTTCGTCCCAGCGGGCAAGCCGCTGGAGAGGTTCGCTCGCTCCCGCGCCCTGGAGCCAGATCTCGATGGCCTCGTGGGGCTCGCGGTGGTCGGCGTCGAGAGCCTCATAGGCTCCATCGGAGTGGAGCAGCAGGAGATCGCCCGGGCGGAGCTCCAGCTCCTGCTCGCCGAAGCGGGCGCTCTCGTAGAGGCCGAGCGCGGGTCCCGTGGGTGAGATTCGCTCGATCTCGCCGCTTGCGCGCCGAACCAGAACGGGCGTGTGGCCCGCGGAGGCTACGCGAAGCGCTCCCGACTGCGTGTCGAGAAGTGCGTAGGCCGCGGTGATGAAGAGTGAAGGCGCGGAGAAGTCCTCCGCGAGGGCTCGGTTCACACGCTCGAGCACATCGGGGGGATCGAGGACCTGCCGGGTGTCGGAGTCGACGAGACTGAGCTGCTGGCGAAAGACGACCGCCAGCATGGCCGCGCTCAGTCCATGGCCGGCCGCGTCGGCCATCACCAGCGCCGTGCGATGCGAGTCCACCGGGACGACATCGTAGAGGTCGCCGCTCACGACTTCGGAGGGGCGGTAGAGCGCCCGGACCGCGAAGTTGCCGAGCTCTGGTGCCTTCCTCGGCAGCAGGGCGCGTTGGATGACGCTGGCCCGGCGCAGGTCCGCATGGATCGTCTCCGCCTGCTCGCCCAGCAGGCGGCACGCGTTCTCGAGCTGGCCGATCTTCTCCGTCAGCTCCTGGTTCGTGCTCTCCAGCTCCTGGTGAAGCCGGTCCCGCTCGCGCACCAGGCGGCGCCGCTCGATCGCGTTCGACACGCTGTGGTCCAGCGCGGTCAGGCTCTCGAGCGGCTTGGTGAAGAAGTCGAAGGCTCCCAGCTGCAGGGCCTGGATGGCGGCATCCAGCGTGCCGTGGCCGGTCAGCACGATCCAGGCCGGGTCCGGGCAGTGCTCGGCGGCCCAGCGCATGAGGCTCAAGCCGTCTTCGTCGGGCATGCTGATATCGGTGACGACCACGTCGAAGCGGGACGCCAGCAGCCGCTCGCGCGCTTCTCGCGCGCTCTTGACCCCGACCACGCGCCTCGCGCCGCTCTGCTCCAGCGTGCCTTGGAGCAGCTGGTGGATCGCCGTATTGTCGTCCACGATCAGGACGGCATCCGGCGGATCGACGGCCGGCGGGTGCGTGGGACTCGTCGGAGGGTTCGGGGGGGAGGTCTTGAAACTGCTCACGAGGTGTTTCCCTCGGTGCCCGCTCGCTGCTGAAACGGAAGCATAGCGGGACGACGCCATGTCCGCCGTGTCCGGCTACGCTCTGCCGGGGCCCAGGGGGCCTGAGTCCAACAAGGAGAAGCCATGATCCTGCTCGACCCGAAGCACCTCGATCGCGCCTACCCGGATGCGCGTTCCTCCGAAATCATGCACAAGACCGTCGAGTTCTTCGAGGGCAAGGGAAAGCAGCGCCTCCTGGAGGACTACTACAACCGGCCCTGGTACGCGGACTTCCTGGAGTTCGTGCGCAAGGAGCGCGTGTTCGCGTCCATGTGCACACCCGCGGGCGAGGGCGCTCCGGACGCGCGTTGGGACACCTGGCGCAACTGCGAGTTCGCCGAGATCCTGGGCTTCTACGGCCTCCAGTACTGGTACACCTGGCAGGTCTCGGTTCTCGGCCTCGGGCCCATCTGGATGAGCGACAACGAGGCGCTCCGCAAGCGCGCCGCCCAGGCCCTGGAGGACGGCGGCATCTTCGCGTTCGGACTCTCCGAGAAGACCCATGGCGCCGACATCTACTCCACGGACATGGTGCTCACCCGCGACGGAGACGGCTGGCGCGCCAACGGCCGCAAGTATTACATCGGAAACGGCAACGAGGCGGCCATCGTCTCCACCTTCGGGCGCTTCGAGGACAGCGACGAGTACGTCTTCTTTGCCGCCGATTCCCGCCATCCGAACTACCACCTGATCCAGAACGTGGT
Organism: uncultured delta proteobacterium; assembly: GCA_947260035.1. Lineage (GTDB taxonomy): Bacteria > Myxococcota_A > UBA9160 > UBA9160 > JAFDET01 > JAFDET01. The sequence goes on along the minus strand of CAMYOO010000098.1, from coordinate 443 downwards.
CGCGAGCCAGAACTACGTCTCCGAGTTCGAGCTGCGCGACTACCCGGTGCAGGAGGCCGACATCCTGCACCGTGGTCGTGAAGCCTGGAACGCGGCGCTCAACACGGTGAACGTCGGCAAGTACAACCTGGGCTGGGCCTCGATCGGAATCTGCACCCACGCGCTCTACGAGGCGATCACCCACGCCCACAACCGCAAGCTCTACGGCATGCGCGTGACGGACATGTCGCACGTGCGCCGAATGTTCGTCGAAGGCTACGCGCGGCTGGTTGCGATGAAGCTCTTCGCCCTCCGCGCTGCCGACTACATGCGCAGCGCCTCGTCCGAGGATCGCCGCTACCTGCTCTACAACCCGATGGTCAAGATGAAGGTCACCACCCAGGGCGAGACGGTGATCAACCTGTTCTGGGACGCGATCGCGGCCAAGGGCTTCGAGAAGGACA
>CAMYOO010000097.1 GCA_947260035.1 uncultured delta proteobacterium | reverse complement strand
CAAGGAGCCCGAGGGCGGCTGCGCGCGGCCTCACGACCCGGACCCGTCTCCGCGCAGCCGCTCGACCCAGCCGCGCAGCAGCAGCAGTGCGTCGATCGGGGCGACCCGCTCGGGATCCAGGGCCCGCAGCCCGTCCAGCACCTCGCGCTCCTCGGAGCTGGGCCCGCCGGCCGCGGCGAACAAGCCCAGCTGGCCCGACTCCGGCGGCTCCTCGGCCGGAGCGCCGGCGTGCTGCGCCAGGCGCGGGCGGCCTGCCTCATCCAGCTCGCCCCCCTCCAGGTTGCCCAGGATCTCACGGGCGCGTTCGATCACGGCGCGGGGCAAGCCGGCCAGCCGCGCCACCTGGATCCCGTACGAACGACTCGCACCCCCGGGCATGATCCGCCTCAGGAACACCACGTCCTCGCCGTACTCCCGGGCTTCGAAGTGCGCGTTGCGCACGCGCTCCTTGGTGCGCGGGAGATCGGTCAGCTCGTGGTAGTGGGTGGCGAACAGCGTGCGCGCACCCAGCCCCGGTGTGTCGTGCAGGTACTCGGCCACCGCCCAGGCGATCGACAGCCCGTCGAAGGTGCTGGTTCCACGCCCGATCTCATCCAGGATCACCAGGCTGCGACGTGACGCATTGCGCAGGATGTCCGCGGTCTCGCGCATCTCCACCATGAAGGTGGACTCGCCGCGGGCGAGCCGGTCCGAGGCTCCGACCCGGGTGAAGACCCGGTCCACCACGCCCACCTGGGCGGACTCCGCAGGCACGAAGCTGCCCATCTGCGCCAACAGGACGCACAGCGCAACCTGACGCAGGTAGGTGCTCTTGCCGGACATGTTGGGACCGGTGATCACGACCAGCTGGGCGCCGTCGGGGTCCAGCTCTGCGTCGTTGGGAACGAACTCCTCGTCGCGCGCCGCCAGGATCGGCTCGACCACCGGATGCCGGCCGTTGCGGATCTCCAGGCGCAGCGAATCGTCTACGTCGGGTCGCACCCAGCCGTCTCGACGCGCCACCTCGGCCAGGGACGCCAGCGCGTCCAGCTCGGCCACCGCCTCGGCGGCGCTCCGGATCTCGGCGCCGTGGGTCAGGATCTCGCGACGCACGGCTTCGAAGAGCTCGCGCTCCAGCTGCGCTGCGCGGTCCTTGGCGCCGAGCACCTTCTGCTCCGCTTCACGCAGCTCGGGCGTCGTATACCGCTCGCTGTTGGCCAGGGTCTGCTTGCGCTCGTACTCCCCGGGGATCCGGTCGAGGTTGCTCTTGGTCACCTCGAGCGAGTAGCCGTGCACCGGGTGGAAGCGCACCTTGAGGCTCGGGATGCCGGTGCGCTCGCGCTCCCGAGTCTCGAGCCCGGCGATGAACTCGCGTCCCTTGCGGCCGGCCGAGCGCAGCTCATCGAGTTCGGGACGGAATCCCTCACGAATGAAGCCCGTCTCGCCGGCCCCGCGCGAGCCCCGCGGCAGCGCCGGGGGATCCTCCACCAGGGCCTCCGCCAACAGCTCCGCCGCAGCGGGGACCGGGACCGGCTTGGGCACCGCGTCGGCGCCGCCGACATCCAGGACCGCCGACTCCTCGAGCAGCGCCTCGGCCACGTCGGGCAGCGCCTCCAACGACCCGCGCAACGCCGCTAGGTCGCGGGGCTCGGCCCCCGGCCTCGCCGCCTTGGACAACAGCCGCTCCAGGTCGCGAACGCCACGCAGGGCATCCCGCGCCCGTCCACGCACGCGATCGTGGTCGGCAAGCCAGGCCACTCCCGCCTGGCGGCGCGTCACCGCTGCCACGTCCAGCAGCGGATAGGCCAGCCAGCGTGCGATGCGGCGTGCGCCCAACGGCGTCGCCGAGAGGTCGAGGCGCTCCACCAGGGTGCCGCGCCGCGAACCGTCTTCGCTGTTCTCGAACAGCTCCAGATGCCGGCGCGTGGCGGGATCGAGCCCCATGGCGTCGGCCAGGCGGTACGGGCGCAGGCGCCGCAGCAGGGACCCCGCCGAGGGTTGATTCGCGTGGGTGTAGGCCAGCACCGCGGCGGCCGCGCGCTGCTCGGGATCGCTGCTGCCGGGCTCGAAGCCATCTGGACGAAGTGGAGCCGCAGCGGTCTCGAAGCAGGGAGCCTCGACCGGCGTGACGGCGACCTCGGGCAGGAGCTCGGCCAGGCGCTCGTTCAGCATCTCGGCGCACGACGCCAACGCCAGCAGCTCGCGGGGCGCAACCCGTCGCAGCTCTTCCAACAGAGCGCCGCTCAGGGGATCCGCTCCGTCGGGCGCCTGGATTCGGGTGGCGCGGAAGTCTCCGGTGGAAGCCTCCAGCACGGCCAGTCCCGCCACATCCCCCGTCTCGGCCAGCCAGACCGCGGCCAGTGCGATCTCACGGTAGGCCGCAATGCCCTCGGGGTCGCCCACCAGGCCCGGCGTCACCACCTCCACCACCTCGCGTCGCACCAGGCGTCGTCCGGCCACCTGGCGCGGGTCCTCAACCTGCTCGCAGACGGCCACCTTGTGGCCCAGCTCCGCCAGACGCTTCACGTAGCCGTCGGCGCTGTGCGCGGGGACTCCGCACATGGGAACCGCGTCGGCCTTGCCCTTGTCACGCGTGGTGAGCGCAATCTCGAGCAGCGGCGCGGCGATCTCGGCGTCGCGCAGGAACATCTCGTAGAAGTCGCCCATGCGGTAGAAGAGGATCGCGTCGGGGTGGCGCGCCTTGAGCTCGAGGAACTGGCGCATCATCGGCGTATCGAGCGCCGATCCACTCACCGGCTGGACTCCCGTGGCCGCAGCAGGCCTCCACGCTCGAGTACCTCGAGGAGCTCGGCGAAGGTCTTGATGGCCTCCGGATCGCGGTGCTCGGCCAGCAGCACGCGCCCCAGGGTTCCGTAGGCCTCCAGGTTGTCGGGCCCGCGCTCCAGCAGTCGACGGATCTCCGCAACGGCCTCATCGGGCTGACCGTCGGCCGCCAGGGTTCGGGCCAGGGCGAGCCGCGCACCCGGGTCGTCCGGGTCGGACTCCACCAGGCTGCGCAGGAAGGGTTCGTGCTCGCCGCTGCGCCCGGCCTCGGCCAGGCAGGCCGCAAGCCGCGGGTAGACCTCCACCGCGCGGCGCCGGTCCAGCGCGGGCACGCGACGCCAGGCGGCCAGTGCCGCACGCGTCTTGCCGCGCTCGGCCTCCACATCGCCCAGGGCGATCCAGGCCCGCACACAGTCCGGGTCCCGGCGCAGCGCGCGACGCAACGCACGGCGGGCATCGGCCAGCTTTCCTTCGGTACTCGCGCTGCCCGCCACATCCACCCACAAGGAGGCCTCGATGGCGGCCGCGTCACGCCCTTCCAGCTTTGCCAGGCGGCGCTCGGCATCGATGGCCGCTTCGAAGTTGCGCACATCGCAGTGCAGCCGCGACAGCGCCGCCAGGGCGGGCCGGCTGCGCCTGTCCTGGGACAGCACCTCCTCATAGGAAGCGATGGCGCGGCGCAGGAAGCCACCCTGACGAAAGTCGGCCGCCAGCTCGAGCAGCGCTTCGCGACGGGCCTCGGTCCCGATCTCGTCGCGCAGCAGCAGGTTCTGATGGATGTGAATCGCCCGGCCGATCTCGCCGCGCTGGCGATACACGCGGGCCAACGCCAGCCAGGCGTCCACGTCCTGGGAGTCCTGGCGTGCCGCCCGAGCCAGCAGCTTCTCCGCGCCGGCCAGGTCCCGGTCCAGCACCGCGAGCAGCGCACGGCGCACCGCGGCATCGCCGCCCTGCGGCCCACCGGGGGGCTGCTTGCGCCACCGCCCGAACCAGCTCACGCCGAGCTACCCGTGACCCGGCGCCTGCCCTCCCGAAGACGCGGCGAAGTCGGGCTCATCGGCTCCGCTCGCCAGACCGTCTTCGGAGAGCGGCAGGTTGCGAAGCTGGTGGACCTCTCGCTCCAGGCGGGCGGCCGCCCGCCTGTAACGACGTGCCACGAAGGCATAGCGGGTCACCTCCAACAACGAGATCAGCACGGCCAGCACTGCGCCGAGCGCGAACGCCCCCAGCAGCACCTTCCAGGCCGCTAAGGTCAGCGGCTCCACCACCAGCAGGTCCACCTGCAGGGGCGTCTCGTTACCGCGCACGAACTGCACGCCGGCCCAGATCAGGCCGCCGAGCAGGCACACGTACAACACACGCCGCAGGATCGTCATGGCTTGTCCGACCGCCTGCGTCGACTAGCCGCGAGCGTCGCCGACGGCGACTCCCGGCTCGGGCGCGTCCGCATCCACCATCTCCTTGAGCTCCTTGCCTACCTTGAAGAACGGCGTCTTCTTGGCCGGAATGTGGACCTCGGCGCCCGTCTTGGGGTTCCGGCCCTCACGCGCCTCGCGGATCTTGACCTGGAAGCTCCCGAAACCCCGGATCTCGATCCGCTCGCCCTTCTTCAACGCATCCGTCATGGCATCGAAGATCGTGTTCACCACGACCTCCGTATCCTTCTTCGAGATGTGGGGGGTTCCTTCGGCGACCTTCTCGATCAGCCCGCTCTTGGTCATGTCACTCCTCCGATGACTGCTCGGATTCCTTCGCGGCCAGCTTCTCCGCCAGGAGGTCTCCCAGCGTTGCCTTCTGGCTCGTGGCCTGCTGGGCGGCCTGCTGCTTCAGCACCGCGCGCTCCGCCTGGTCGTGCACCGCCTTCATGGACAACGAGATCTTCTGCTCGCCCGGGTCCACGCGGATCACGATGGCGCGAACGCTCTCGCCTTCGCGGACGTGGTCGCCCGGGGTCTCGACCCGCTCCTGGGCGATCTCGGAGCTGTAGACCAGCCCTTCGATGCCCTCCTCCAGGCGCACGAACGCGCCGAAGTCGGTGACGCCGGTGACGTTGCCCTCGATCTCGGTTCCCGGCGGGTACTTCTTGGAGATGTCGTCCCAGGGGTTGGGCTGGAGCTGCTTGATCCCCAGGGAGAACTTCTCGTTCTCCTTGTCGATCTTCAGCACCAGGGCCCCGACCTCGTCGCCCTTCTGGAACTTCTCGCTGGGGTGCTTGATCTGCTCCGTCCAGGAGATGTCCGAGACGTGGACCAGACCGTCGATCCCGTCTTCCAGTCCCACGAACACACCGAAGTTGGTGATGTTGCGAACCTGACCGCTGACTTGCGTACCCACCGGGTACTTGTCCTCGATCATCTGCCACGGGTTGGGCTCGATCTGCTTCATGCCCAGCGAGATCTTGCGGTTGAACTCGTCCACGTCCAGGACGACCGCCTCCACCTCGTCTCCCACGGCAACGACCTTCGACGGATGCTTGATGCGCTTGGTCCAGGACATCTCGGACACGTGCACCAGCCCCTCGATTCCGGGCTCCAGCTCGATGAAGGCGCCGTAGTCGGTGAGCGACACGCACTTGCCCTGGATCCGCACGCCCAGCGGGTAGCGCATGGCGGCATCCACCCACGGGTCGGGCTGGATCTGCTTCAGGCCCAGGGAGACGCGCTCACTGTCGGCGTCGAACTTGAGCACCTTGACCTTGATCTCGTCGCCCACATGGAACAGCTCGTTCGGGTGATTGACGCGTCCCCACGACATGTCGGTGACGTGGAGCAGGCCGTCGATGCCGCCCAGGTCGATGAAGGCGCCGTAGTCGGTCAGATTCTTGATCACGCCGTCGACGATCTGGCCCTCTTCCAGGGTATCCAGGGTCTCTGCGCGCATCTTCTTGCGCTCGGTCTCCAGCAGCGCACGCCGCGAGAGCACGATGTTCCCGCGCCGCTTGTTGAACTTGATGATCTTGAAGTGGTGGCGCTCACCCACCATGCCGTCCAGGTTGCGAACCGGCCGCAAATCCACCTGGGAGCCCGGCAGGAAGGCCTTGACGCCGATGTCCACCGAAAGCCCGCCCTTCACACGCGAAGAAATCACTCCCTCCACGGACTGGTCGCCCTCGTAGGCCTCGCTGATTTCGTCCCAGATCTTCAGCCGGTCCGCCTTCTCCTTGGAGAGGACGATGCGGCCGGTGTGGTCCTCGGACTCCTCGATCAGGACGTCCACCACGTCACCGGGCTTGACGAGGAGCGTTCCGTCCTCGTCCATGAACTCCCAGGCGTCGATCAGGCCCTCGGACTTGAAGCCCACGTCCACCTGGACCTGGTCATCATCGATCGCGAGCACCTTGCCCTTGGTCACCTGGCCTTCTTTGGCCTTGTTGGCGCTCTGTTCGAAGAGCTCGGCGAAGCTTTCGCCGGCGCTCGTATTCGTCAGTTCATCGCTCATGAGTTGTTGGTTTCACTTTCTTGGGTCCCCGCTCGAGGCGGGGCGATTTCCAGGTTTTCGCCCCCGGATCGGGCATCGGGATTTCCGGCCGCGAAACGCCCGAGGGCGTCGCGCGCGTCCGACAGGGCCCGGAGCACGGCATCGGAATCGCCGGTCTCCAGGACGCGCGCCAGCTCGGTCAGCCGTTCGGACACCTGCTGCAGGGGTCCGGCCATGGCCTTGCGGTTGGCGCACAAGATCTCCGTCCACAGCGCGGGATCGCTGTGGGCGATGCGGGTGAAGTCGCGGAAGCCGCTGCCGGCCACGTCCACGGCGCCTTCCGGCGCGTCCGCCAGGGCGCGGGCGAACGCGAACGCCAGCAGGTGCGGCACGTGGCTGGTCCAGGCGACCTGGGTGTCGTGCTCCTCGGGGCTGCGCAGGACGACCCGCGCGCCCAGGGCGCGCCAGAATCCGCTGCAACGCTCCAGCGCGTCCGCCTCCACCGCGGCGGCCGGCGTCAGGACACAGGGCGCACCCTCGAACAGATCGCCGCGAGCGTGCTCGACGCCTCGCAGGTGGCTCCCGGCCATGGGGTGCGCGCCCACGTAGGCGACGTTCGGCGGAAGCAGCCCCGGCACCGTATCCGCCAGCGGGCCCTTCACGCTGCCCACGTCGGTCACCAGGGCGCCGTCCTCCAGGTTCGGCGCCGCCGCGCGCAAGAGCGGCTCCATGGCGCCCACCGGCGTGGCCAGGACCACCAGGTCAGCGCCTCGAACCGCATCCTCCGCCGTCGCCGTCTCGTCCACGACGCCGTCGCGGAGTGCGGCCTCCAGCGGGCCGGGCCGGCGTGCGGCGCCCACCACGCGATCCGCCAGACCCCGCTCGCGGGCGGCGCGAGCCACCGAGCCGCCCAGCAGACCCAGGCCCAGCACGGCGATGCGTCGGAAGTGCACGCTCATGCCGCCGCCCCGCTCTCGCGAATCCGGCGCAGCGCCTTCACGAAGCGCTCGTTCTCCTCGGGCAGGCCCACGGTGACGCGCACGCAGCTGGGCATTCCATAGCCGCCCATGGGGCGCACGATCACGCCCTCGCGCAACAGCGGCTCGTAGACGTCCTTTCCGGTGCGCACCAGGATGAAGTTGGCGTCCGAAGGCCAGGTCTCCAGCCCCAGCTGCGCCAGCTCGCGCTCCAGGTAGGCCAACCCCTCCGCGTTGAGTCGCTTGACGCGGGCGACGTGCTCCTCGTCCTCCAGCGCCGCGCAGGCTGCAACCTCGGAGAGCGAGTTCACGTTGAAGGGGAGCCGCGCGCGCTCCAGGTATCCGGCCAGCTCGGCTCCGGCCACGACGTAGCCGACGCGCAACCCGGCCAGCCCGTAGATCTTCGAGAAGGTGCGCAAGACCACCGTTGCCGGACGCCGCGCAACCCAGGCCAGTGCGTCCGGGAAGTCGGCGCGCCGGGCGTACTCCCCGTAGGCCTCGTCGATCACGAGCACCACGTCCTCGGGCAGGCCGGCGACGAAGCGATCGAAGGCCTCAGCGCCCACGCTGGTACCGGTGGGGTTGTTCGGATTGCAGACGATGACCACCTGGGTGCGCTCGCTGACCGCCCGCGCCATCGCGTCCAGGTCGTGAACGCACTGCCCATCCAGGGGCACCTCGACGGGATTGGCGCCGGCCCCGCGCGTCACGATCGGATACATGGCGAACGACGGCCAGGCGTACACGACCTCGTCGCCCTCGCCCACGAAGGACTTGGCCAGCAGCTCGAGCAACTCGGAGGAGCCGCAGCCGAAGACCAGCTGCTCCTCCGGCACGTCCAGACGCCGACTCAGCGCCCGCCGCAGCTGGAACGAAGCGCCATCGGGATAGCGGTTCACGCCGTGCAGCGCGCCGCGCATGGCCTCCAGCGCCTGCGGCGACGGACCCAGCGGGTTCTCGTTCGACGCGAGCTTCAGCGAGTTGTGAATGCCCAGCTCGCGTTCCAGCTCCTCGATGGGCTTGCCCGGCTGGTACGGCTGAAGCGTGGCCACGCGGGGCTTCACGCGCTGGGCGAGGCTCATCGGCCGCCCTCCTCGGCAGCGCGACCGCGACCGGGGGCGCGAGCGAACGAGCCCAATACCCGGTGAGAGAAGGCGTACTCCGCAGCATCGGCCAAGGCCGCGCGCACCGCCGCGTCGTCCCGGTGGCCCTCCATGTCCACGAAGAACAGGTACTCCCACGGCTTGCCCTTCATGGGTCGGCAGTGGATGGCGGTCAGGTTGACGCCGTGGCGCGCGAAGGGCTCGAGCAGCCGATAGAGCGCCCCCGACTCGTCCTTGCGCACGGTGAATACCGCGCATGTCAGGTCGCGGTCGCTGGGCTCCGGAGTCTCGCGCCCGATCACCACGAAGCGGGTCGTGTTGTCACGCCGGTCTTCGATGCACGCCTCGACGGTCTCGAGCCCGTAGCTCTCGGTCGCCAGCGAGCTTGCAATCGCGGCCACGCCCGGGTCTTCCTGGGCCAGACTCGCCGCGGCCGCGGTGCTCGCCGTCTCGATGCGGGGGATGCCGGGAAGCTCCCGATCCAGCCAGCCGCGGCACTGGGCCAGCGGCTGAGGGTGGGATGCCACGCGCTGCACGTCTTCGCGCCGGCCGCTGCGCGACAGCAGGTGGTGCGAGATCCGCAGCACGATCTCTCCGCCGGCGACCAGCTCCGACTCCGCCAACGCATCCAGCGCCTCGGTGACCACACCCTCGGTGCTGTTCTCGACGGGGACCACGCCCAGATCGGCAGCGCCCCGCTCCACGGCGCCGAATACTTCCGGAATGCTGCGCACCGGCAGGAAGCTCGCAGAGCCGCCGAAGCGCTCCCGCGACGCCTGGTGGCAGAAGGTGGCTTCGGGGCCCAGGTAGGCCACCGACAGCGGCGCCTCCAGGGAGCGGGTCGCGGAGATCACTTCGCGGAACACCGCGGGCAGCGCCGCGTCCGGAAACGGACCCGGATTCGCCGCGGTCAAACGCTCGACGATGGCGCTCTCCCGACTGCGGTCGTAGACGGGTCGGCCGCGCTGCGCCTTCAGACGCCCCACTTCCAGCACCAACTGGGCGCGCCGGTTCAAGCGCTCGAGAATCGCGTCGTCCTCGGCATCGATGTCCACGCGCAGCCGTGCAAGCTCGGCGTCGTCGCTCCCGGCGACGGCCGATGCAGGACCCGGCTTGCTGCGCTCGCTCATTCCCAAAACGCCTCGAATCGATGGTGACGGGGCGCTGCCGTCCCTCGCCGAACGGAATACCGCGGGAGAATGCAGGTCCGCATCTGCGCAAACCCGGCTAAACCCCCGAAAAGACAGGCGCAAGATATCGGAGGGGGTCCACGGTCGCAAACGCATCCTGGCGGATTTTGCCGTGGTGGCAAGGGGTTATCGGATTTGAGCGATACCGAGGGTGTTTCACCCTGGGGCGTTTTGGCGCACTCTTCCAAGTGTCTGTTTTTTCGCAAGATTCTCCACCCGGACCGGGTCAAGTTGCGGGCTCCACTGTCCGAAAAACGTTGGAGGACTCTCCGCGTTGGGAGAGCCCGGAGGCCCCCCGCACATGCACAGGTCCGATGCAGCCTCGCGCCGACTCCGCAGCCTTCCCGCGAAGGTGGCCCTGGCGGTGCTGCTGGCCATTGCCCTTCGCGGGGTCCTGGTGGGCGGGGCCAGCGTCAGCTTCGCCCGCGACTTCTTCCAGCAGATCGTCGAGCTCACCTTCCCCGCCCAGATCGAACGCACCGCCGGGCGCGTCGATTCCTGGCTCGCCGCCGGCCTCGGGCACGTCAGGCTCCTGGCCGACGATCCGCAGGTACTGGGCGGGTCCGAGGCTGCACGCGAGGAGCTGGAAGCCCAGCTCGCGGAGTCGGGAATCCTGGACGCGCTCTGGATCGTGAAGCGCGACGGAACCGTTCAGGTCGTCGCCGGTGCGCCGCCTCCCGCGAACCTGCCGGCTTCGCTGTGCGAGCCCGGGATCCACGCCCTCCGGCGCGACGCCGCTCCGCCACTGCCCGTGGCCAGCGCACGCGCGGGTCGGTCGGGCTGGCTCCTGGGCCGCTACTCCAGCGAGGGTCTGGAGAGCCTGCTGACCGGAGACTCCCTCCCCGGCGTGGGACGCGGCTATCTGCTGGATGCGGAGGGGCGCGTCCTTTTCGGAGGCGTTGCGGATCTGGACCGCGCGCCTCTGCCGCTGGAGGAGCTGCTGGCGGGCGAAGAGCGGGAAGCGGTGAGCTACCAGACCGACACCGGTGCGCCGCGAATCGGCGCTGCTCGCCAGCTCAACCACCTGACCTGGCACGTGGCGATCGTGGCCCATCTGGACGAAGGCTTCGACCCGATCAAGCCGCTGCTCCTGCAGCTCCTCCTGCTCGACGTAGCACTGATCCTCGCCATGGTGTGGATCACGTACCGCGTAACCGCCGGCCTGGTGCGACCCGTCGTTTCCCTCGCCGAGGGCGCGCGAAGGATC
>CAMYOO010000096.1 GCA_947260035.1 uncultured delta proteobacterium | reverse complement strand
GTCGCCAGCCGCATGGTCTTGGAGATGAGCAACCTGGCGGGCCATCCGCTGCGCCTGGTGCCGGGCGTGCGCCTCTGCCAGGTCGTGCTGCTGCGGACCGACGGCGAAGCCCTCTACCGCGGGCGCTTCTGGAACCAGGAGCGCCCGTGATGCGCCCGGGCCGAGCCCCGCGGGCCTGACGTGCGTGCCGTGGTGCAGCGTGTCCGGAGCGCTCGGATCCGCGTGGGGCCGGAGACGCTGTCCGAGATGGGGTCCGGCCTGTTGGCCCTGGTGGGGGTGAAGCGGGGCGATGGCCTGGAGACCGCCCGCGACCTGGCGCGCAAACTGGTCCACCTACGAGTGCTGGCGGACGATTCGGGTCGCATGAATCGCTCGCTGCTCGAAGCGGGGGGCACGCTGGGCATCGTGTCCCAGTTCACGCTCTACGGGGACGCGCGCAAGGGCCGGCGTCCGGCCTTCGTCGACGCCGCGCCGGGCGAGGAAGCGGAGCCCCTGGTGGAAGCCCTGGCGGATGCCGCCCGCGCGTTGGGAGTGACGGTGATCACGGGCCGCTTCGGCGCAACGATGGATGTAGAGCTGGTGAACGCCGGACCCGTAACGCTGCTCTTGGACACGGAGCGCGCATTCTGAGCCTCTCTTCGGGTTGACCGCTGGCGCGCGGCCCAGCACAATCCGAGCCAATGGGGGCGGCGTGCGACGCCGCAGAGAGGTGAACATCGTGAATCAGATCCGACGACGGCCGCCGCGCGCGGTGGCCTTGGCGGTCGCCGTGGCGCTCGCGGCGGCCCTGACCGTTGCACCGGCTCCGGCACAAGCCGAAAGCCGCAGTCTCGGTGCGGAGGCCGGCCTCGGCGTCGCATCCTTCTTTACGACTCTTCCGTACGGGGTCGTGAAGATGGTGTGGGCGCTGATGGGGACCCTCGGCTCCGGCATGGCCTGGTGCTTCACCGGCGGAAACGGCGAGGTGGCGACGGCGATCCTGGACGGTGCGCTGCGTGGAGACTACGTGCTGACGCCAGACCACTTGACGGGCAAGGAAGGCATCGACTTCATCGGCCGCTCGCCCGAGAACCAGGCCGCTCAGCAGCAGCAGGGAGATCCCGCCTGGTAGCAGCAGGGTCTCCTGCTCCAGTCCCGATAGCTCTCCCCGGGGCGCCTCGGCGTCCCCCATGGGAGGGGCGTTGTCGGTCTTCACGGAGCAGCCCCCGCGCGGGCTGGCCCCGCGTCCGCGTGCGAGCGATCCTCTGGGACGGTTGCCATGGGCGGGCTCGAAACCATCGGTGCGGTCGGCGCGGCGTTTGCGGCGGGAATGCTCTCGTTTTTGTCCCCGTGTGTGATGCCGCTGATGCCGGCCTATCTCTCGCTGATCTCGGGGCTCTCCGTGGAGGAGATGCAGGAATCGGCTGGCGATCCGGGTCTGCGCCGGCGTGTCATGACGGCCTGTCTGGGCTTCGTGGCCGGCTTCTCCACGGTGTTCATCGCCCTGGGGGCCTCGGCCACAGCGGTCGGTCGGGTGTTGCGCACCTGGCGGACCGAGGTGCTCGGGGTCGAGTTCGGCGTCGCCCAGGTGGCCGGCGTGGTGATCATCCTGATGGGGTTGCACATTGCGGGGCTGTTTCCGGTGCACCTGCTGTACCGCGAGGCGCGCGTGCAGGTCGGCGGCAGCGGCCGCACCCGGAGCTGGCTGGGCACCTATCTGGTGGGCGCCGCCTTCGCCTTCGGCTGGTCTCCGTGCATCGGGCCGATCCTGTCCGGAATCCTGACCGTGGCGGCGAGCCGTGAGACGGTCTTCCAGGGCGTGGCGCTGCTGGCGGTGTACTCGGCCGGGCTGGCCGTGCCGTTCTTGTTGACCGGCTGGAGCATCGAGTACTTCTTCCGGGTCTTCCATCGCGTGAAGCAGTACTTCCGGACCCTGGAGGTGGTTTCTGGCGGTCTGCTGGTGGCGATCGGACTGCTCGTGGTGACTGACCAGCTCACGCGCTTCAACAGCTACTTCGTATTCCTGAATCGCCTGGTGACGACGCTGGAGCAGAACCTGCTCTGAAGGAGGGAGGCCCGGTGCGCCCCATTCTCACAGTTCTGTTGGCCGCACTTCTGGCGGCCGCCTGCGGCCCTTCCGGCAGCGAGGGGGGCGCTTCCGATGGGGACGATGCCTCGGCCGAGGAGGCGCGAGAGCTCGCGCCCGACTTCACGCTCGACGACCTGTCGGGCACACCCGTCCGGCTGGAGGAGTTGCGCGGAAAGGTCGTGGTCCTGGACTTCTGGGCGACGTGGTGCCCACCCTGTGAGTTCCAGATCCCGATCCTGAATCAGGTGTACGAGGCCCACCGAGCGGCCGGCGACGTCGAGATCCTCGGCATTTCGGTGGATACCGAGGGCCCGGACGTGGTGCAGGCGTACATCGCCAAGCATCAGGCGGTCTATCCCATCCTGATGGGCAGCGAGTCGTTGGCGCGCTCCTTCGGGGCGCCCGGATTCCCCTCGTTGATCGTCGTCGATCCGTCCGGGCGCATCGCCGAGGTGCATGTGGGCCTGATCGAAGCGCCGGAGCTGGAGGAGGTGATCGCGGGCATCCAAGGCGGGGAGGCATCCCCCGAGGCCCCGGCGCCCCTCAGCCAGCCCGGCTGAGGTTCTCGGCAGTCCTAAAGGGCGCCCGCGATCCGGTCGAAAGCGTCCCTGTGGGCAGCCGCCCGCGGGGAGGCGCAGCCGGTGGCCATCCATCCGGGAGATACCGACTTCGAGGTCCGCCAGACCTTCGAGCGCGAGCTCGAGTCCGGCGAGGTGATCTTCGAGGAAGGCGATACCGGAGAGTTTCTGTACGTGATCCAGTCCGGCGAGGTGGAGTTGACCCGCGCCGTGGCCGAGGGCCGGCGTCTGGTCGGCCGCCTGGGGCCAGGCGAGTTCTTCGGTGAGATGAGCGTCGTGCTGGGAGGGGAGCGCCGCATTCGGGCCACCGCTGTGGCGCCGGCCCGACTGCTGACGATTGACGGCCAGACCCTCGAGGGCATGTGCGTGGAGCGTCCCGAGGTCGCCATCCGGCTGATCCAGCGCCTGGCCGGTCGCGTCATCGATCTGGAGAAGCGGCTGGCGGCGCTGGGCAGCGACGATCTGCTGCCGCCCATGGTCCGGGTGCTGGTGCGTCGTGCGGAGACCGGCCAGGACGGCTCGGCCCGGGTGCGCTCCACCCTGCGCGATCTGGCGGAGGAATCAGGTCTCTCCATGCGCGAAGCGCACCGGGCGCTCCACAACCTGTTCGACCGCAAGGTTCTGCGCCTGGCCGACGACGTGCTGGAGACCGACGACCTGGAATCCGTGTCCGCCTGCCTGGACGTCGCCTGAATCCTCAAGGTTCAATGAAATCGCGGGTTTGACCGCCTCTTCCGCGCTTGATAGCCTCCTGTCGCATCGCGGGGGGGCTTGCGCTGTCGACCTGGATCCGGTTCGTCATCACGGTGGCAGTACTCTGCGCGTTCGGGGCGCCGCAGGCTCGCGCGCAGTCGCTGGTCAGCGGACCGGGCGACATCCCGGTCTCCATCACCTCCGATGCGGTCGAGTTCGACCAGGATCTCAACGTCTTCACGGCCAAGGGCAACGTCCGCATCGAGCAGGGCGGCACCGTGTTGACCGCCGACTGGGTGGCGCTGAACAACGCGACCCGCCACGGGCTCGCCAGCGGAAACGTCCTCATCGTCGAGGACGGCGACGAGGTCCACGCGGACTTCCTGCAGTTCAACCTCGAGACCGGCCAGGGCGTCATGTACGAGGGCGAGTTGGTCACCGTCACCGGCTTCACGGTGAACGGCAGCGAGCTGCGCCGGACCAGCAATGATACCTACGAGTTCAAGAACCCGACGTTCACCACCTGCCAGTGTCCCGACGAGGGGCGCAAGCCCTGGCGGGTGCGCGCCAAGGAGGGAACGCTCGAGGTGGGCGGCTACGCCGTCACCAAGAACACGACCATCGACGTCCTGGGCGTGCCGATCCTCTGGACGCCCCGGGCGCTGTTCCCGGTCAAGAGCGAGCGTCAGTCCGGCCTCCTCTTCCCCACGTTCGCCAACAGCTCGCGACGCGGCATGGAGGTCGGCGTGCCGATCTTCTGGGCGGCCCACCCGCAGATCGGGGTGACCGTCACACCTCGCTGGACCGCCGACCGCGGCATCAACGTGCGCAGCGAGCTCGAGTATTTGATCGGCGACGAGAGCCGCAAGGATTTCGGGACCCTGGCCGCCACCGTGGTTCCCGACGACTCGGAGGTCACGCCCGATACCAACGCCACGCCCTACGACAGCCTGCGCTGGGGCATCCGCTGGCGGCACCAGCAGTACGAGGGTCTGCCCTGGGGAATCGAGGCGAAGGCCTTCATCAACATGATCTCGGACAACGACTTCCCGTTCGACTACGAGCTGATCGACCAGTTCCGTCGGAACCGCTTCCTCGAGTCGAACGCCTCGCTCACCAAGAACTTCGGGAGATACAGTCCCTTCGGGAGCTACATCGCCGTGCGCTGGGCGGATGACCTCCAGGGCCCGGATGACCAGGATCGCGACGAGTTCCTGCTGCAGCGCCTTCCCGAGGTCAGCTTCGCCCAGGCGGCGTCCTTCCTGCCCGATGCGCTGCCCTTCATGGATCGGCTGCTCACCTCGTTCGACATCGACTACACGCACTACTGGTACAAGAACGACCCGCTCGACGAGCTTCCCACAGCCATCAATGTGGACAACATCTTCCTGGACACAGGCATCGAGGCGCTGCCCGACGGCCTGGAGCGCGACCCGGCCGGCAACATCGTCACCCTGGATGGCGAGATCATGGCCGTCGACGGCACCACCATCACGGCCGAGGACCTGCTCGCCGCCGCCATCGAGAACAACCCCGAAGCGGATCCCGAAGAGCTGCTGATGGACATCATGCCGCTGGTGGATCCGGACCAGAGCGGTGACAACTTCCCGCCCGGCCCCGAGGGCGATGGGCTCTGGCAGGAAGGCGAGCCGGTCCGCGACCGCGGGCACAAGCTTCTGGTGAATCCCCGGCTCGGGGTTCCGTTCCGGATCGGGGACGCGGTCGATGTGCTTCCCGAGCTCGGCTATCACGGGACGTTCTACCAGTCCAAGTACCAGGACTTCAACCAGCGCAGCATGATCACGGGACGCCTCGACGTGCGTTCGCGCCTGCGCAAGGTGATCGACGTGCCCTGGATCGGCGGGGTGGACCACCTGGTCGAGCCTCAGCTCACCTACTTCGGAATCGCCAACCTCGGAGGCGACGACGACTCCAACCCGCTCTTCATGGCCCAGCCGGCCGTGGCCCAGGAGCGTATCCGCCAGCTCGCGCTGAACAATGTGATCCGGGATCCGGCGGACCGGATCCCGGACACCCACGGCTTCCTGGTGGGGGTCTCCAACCGCTTCTACAGCATCGAGCCGGAGCCCGGCACCGAGGTGGAGGAAGGCGAAGACGGAGAGCTTGCCGAGGAGGCTCTGGCCTACGACGAAGAGGAGGAGTGGGTCGCGAATCGCCTGCTGGCGGACATCACCACGTCCTTCGAGTACCGCACCAGCGACATGAGCCCGGGCTGGTTCGTGACCGAGGGGATCGTCTACCCGACGCAGCTCACCCAGCTCAACTTCAGCTTCGGCTGGGACATGGACGCGATGAACCTGGCCGAGACCCGTCTCGGGTTCTCATGGAGCAGCCTGGGCGGGCACTCGCTCGCGTTCAACTACCGCTTCGTTCGCGACATCCCGCGCTTCTTCGAGGATTTCCGCCGCAACGCCGAGCGCTACGAGGAGTTCGAGTCGGGCTTCACCCAGATCAACCAGATCGGGTTCAATACGCGCATCTCGCTCACGCCCAGCTGGTTCATCATCTTCGCGTTCCGCTACTCCTTCGAGCAGAGCCTCGTCCTGACCAACCGTGCGGGGATCGAGTACATCTCCAAGTGCCGCTGCTGGGCCGTCGCGGTCACCGGGTCCAACGACCGCGACTCCGGCTTCAACTTCCAGTTCCGCTACACGCTGCTGGGCATCGGCGACGACCGCGGCTCGCCCTTCTAGCGGGCGGGGGCCCCGCGCCGCAGGCGCTTGACGCTCCCTTGGGGCTTTGATTAGCTTCCGCGTAACGCCACGTCTTTCCGAAGGAATTTCAGCAGGGGGCGCACCCCCACGAGGCTCCGTTGTTGCGGCCCGAACAGGACGCGTTCGAGCGACTCGCCCGCCAGGGAAACCTGGTGCCGGTGGTGAGGGAGATCCTCGCGGACCTGGACACGCCGCTCTCCCTGTACCGCCGCCTGGACGACGGCCGCACCACGTTTCTGCTGGAGTCGGTGGAGGGCGCGGAGAAGTGGGCGCGCTACAGCTTCATCGGCGTCGGAGCGCGCGCCATCTTCCGCGCGCGCGGGACCCAGGTGGAGTGGACCCGGGGCGATGCCACGACCCGCTTCGATGCCGGGCCGGATCCGCTGGCCTTTCTGCGCGACCGGCTGCGCGAGAAGCGCCCCGCCTGGCCCGAGGGGCTGGAACTTCCGCGTTTCGTGGGCGGAGCGGTCGGCATGGTGGGATACGATTGGGTGCGCTCGGTCGAGCGGATTCCCGACGAGAACGCCGACGTGATCGGTCTTCCGGACCTGTGGTTCGTGATTCCCGAGACGGTCGTCGTCTACGACAACGTGCGGCACACGGCGCTCCTGGTTCGCATGGTCGAGGTCGACGAGGGCGACGACGCGGGGGCGTGTTACCAGGCGGCCGCCGCGCAGTTGGAGAGCCTGGTGCGCCGCTTGCGCGAGCCGCTTCCGGCCGAGCCCGTGCGGGCGCCGGTGCGCGCACCCATGGACGTGGAATCCAACGTATCCCGAGAGGAGTTTCATGAGGCGGTGAAGCGGGCGAAGGAGTACATCGAGGCCGGCGACATCTTCCAGGTGGTGCTGTCGCAACAGCTGCGGCTGCCCCTGCAGGTGGATCCGTTCACCCTGTATCGGCAGCTTCGCTCGATCAACCCCAGCCCGTACCTCTTCTTCCTGCGCTGCGAGGGTCCCGTGCTGATCGGGGCGTCTCCGGAGGTGCACGTCCGCCTGGAGAACGGCCGCATCGACCTGCGTCCCATCGCGGGCACCCGACGCCGGGGCAAGACCCCCGAGGAGGACGACGCGCTCGAACGCGAGATGCTCGAGGATCCCAAGGAGCGAGCCGAGCACGTGATGCTGGTGGACCTGGGGCGCAACGACGTGGGGCGCGTCGCCGAGATCGGCTCCGTGGACGTGAACGAGTTCTTCGTCGTGGAGCGCTACTCCCACGTGATGCACCTGGTCTCCAACGTGCAGGGGCGTCTGCGCGAGGACTGCGACTGGCTGGACCTGCTGCGGGCCACCTTCCCGGCCGGGACCCTGAGCGGGGCCCCGAAGGTCCGAGCCATGGAGATCATCGAAGAGATCGAGGGCGTGCGCCGCGGTCCGTACGGAGGCTGCGTCGGCTACATCGACTATTCGGGCAACATGGATACGGCCATCACGATCCGCACCATGATGGCGACCGAGGACACCATCTTCCTCCAGGCGGGCGCTGGGATCGTGGCCGACTCGGACCCCGAGTTCGAGCACCAGGAATGCCAGAACAAGGCGCGCGCCCTGATCCAGGCGATCGACCTGGCTCGAGAAGGCGTGGACTAGGACGGATCAGCGTGCGCCTCCTGATGATCGATAACTACGACTCCTTCACGTACAACCTGGTCCAGTATCTGGGCGAGCTCGGTGCGGAAGTCGAGGTCCTGCGCAACGACGTCGAGCAGGTCGAGGGCCTGCTTGCGCGGAGCCCCGCCGGCTTGATCGTCTCGCCGGGGCCGGGCGATCCGGACGACGCCGGCGTTTCCGAGGCCGCCGTGCGCGGCTTCGCCGAAGCAGGGATTCCGGTGCTGGGCGTCTGCCTGGGCCACCAGGCCATCGGCACTGCGTTCGGCGGCCGAATCGTGCGCGCCCGGACCCTGATGCACGGCAAGACCTCGCTGATCGACCACGACGGACGCGGCGTGTTCCGGGGGCTGCCCAGCCCCGTCGAGGCGACGCGCTATCACTCGCTGGTCATCGAGGCGTCGAGCTGCCCCGACGCGCTGGAGGTGAGCGCCCACTCGCCGGACGGCGAGATCATGGGCGTGCGGCATCGCGAGCTTCCCGTGGAAGGCGTGCAGTTCCACCCGGAGTCCATTCTCACCCGGGAGGGCAAGCGCCTGCTGGGCAACTTCCTCGGCATCTGCGAGGAGTCACGGGCATGAGTCTGCGTGAGGCCCTCGAGGTTGCGGTGCGCGGCGAAGAGGTCGCCGCCGAGCTGCTGGAGGCGGCGTTCGGCGAGATCATGGACGGTAAGGCGTCCGAAGCCGCCATCGCGGGTCTGCTGATCGCTCTGCGGACCAAGGGCGAGACTGTCGCCGAGATCGTCGCCACGGCCCGCGCCCTGCGCGCCCGGGCGGATACGGCGCCCCTGGCCCGGGAAGACGCCATCGACACCTGCGGCACGGGAGGCGACGGCGCCGGGACCTTCAACGTTTCGACGGCGGCGGCCTTCGTCGTGGCGGGCGCGGGCGTTCCCGTCGCCAAACACGGCAATCGCGCCGCCAGCAGCCGCTCGGGCAGTGCGGACGTGCTGGAGGCGCTGGGCGTGCGCGTGGATCTGCCGATCGCAGACGCCGCGCGCGTGCTGGACGAGGTGGGCATCGCGTTCTTCTTCGCGCGGCGCGCCCACCCGGCCATGCGCTTCGTGGCGCCAGTACGACAGGAGCTGGGCGTCCGCACGTTGATGAACTGCCTGGGCCCGCTGCTCAACCCCGTCGGTGTGCGACGGCAGCTGGTGGGCGTTTACGAGCGCGGGCTGGTGGAGCGTCTGGCCGAGGCGCTGGGCGCGTTGGGCTCCGAGCGTGCGCTGGTGGTGCACGGCTCGGACGGCCTGGACGAGCTCACCACGACGGGTCCGAGCTGGGCGGCGCACTGGCGGAAGGGCGCCCTGGAGACGCTGGAGATCGATCCCCAGGCCCTGGGCATCGCGGTGGCGGCGCCCGAGGCGTTGCTCGGAGGCGATGCGGTGCACAACGCGGGCATCCTGCGCCGGGTGCTCGAGGGGAGCGAAGGGCCCGAACGAGATCTGGTGCTCCTCAACGCCGCAGCGGCGTTGTGGGTGGCGGATGCGGCCGGCGACCTGAAGGAAGGTCTGATGCGTGCGCGGGAGAGCGTGGACTCGGGTACTGCGCGGGAGCGGCTCGCCGCCTTGGTGCGCGCCAGCGCAGAGGTGGGAGGCGCGTCGTGACGATCCTCGACGAGATCCTGGCCCACAAGCGCGAGGAGCTGGAGACGGCGCGCGGGCAGCGGGCCGCGTCCGAGCTGGCCGCGAGCGCGCGCCGGGCTCCGCCGGCGCGGGGCTTCCGCAGGGCGCTCCGCGAAGCGCCGGCGCCTCGGGTGATCGCGGAGGTGAAGCGCCGCTCCCCGAGCAAGGGAGAGATCCGGCCGGACCTGGATCCGGTTGCCTGCGCCAAGGCCTATGTGGAGGCGGGAGCCGCGGCGATCTCCGTGCTCACCGACGAGCATTTCTTCGGGGGGCACCTGGATCACCTGGGGGCCGTGCGCGCCGCCGTGGACGTGCCGCTCCTGCGCAAGGATTTCGTCATCGACGCCTATCAGATCGACCAGGCCCGGGTTGCCGGCGCCGATGCAATCTTGTTGATCGTGGCCGCCCTGGAGGCCGACTCCCTGGGCGAGCTGCGCGCGCATGCGCGGGGTCTGGGGCTCGACGTGCTGGTGGAGGTTCATGATGAAGCCGAGCTGGAGCTCGCGCTGGCCGCGGGAACCGATCTG
Organism: uncultured delta proteobacterium; assembly: GCA_947260035.1. GTDB lineage: Bacteria > Myxococcota_A > UBA9160 > UBA9160 > JAFDET01 > JAFDET01. The sequence goes on along the minus strand of CAMYOO010000096.1, from coordinate 872 downwards.
CTGGGCATCAACAATCGCAACTTGCGAACCTTCCAGGTGGACCTGACGACCAGCGAGCGTCTTGCGGCACGCGTTCCCGAAGGTGTGGTGTGGGTCGCCGAGAGCGGTATCCATACTGCGGCCGATGTGGAGCGCCTGCGTCGTGCGGGCGCGGATGCTGTGTTGGTGGGTGAATCCCTGATGCGCGCCCCGGATGTGGGCGCCGCGCTGCGAACGCTTCGGGGGCAGTCGTGAACGTACGCATCAAGATCTGTGGAGTCATCCACCCCGACGACGCCGTGGCCGCGGTGGACGCCGGGGCGGACCTGGTCGGGCTCAACTTCGTGCCGGGATCGCCGCGTTGCCTCGACGCCCGCGCCGCAGAGGCCATCGCGAGTCGCGTAGACGGGCAGGTGGAGCGTGTTGCGGTGTTCCAGAATGCGCAGTGGGACGAGATCGAGCGCATCCTGCGGCGCGTCGAGGTGGAGCGGGTGCAGCTGCACGGCGACGAGGAGCCGGAGGAGGTGGAAGCCCTGGACCTGCCGGTGATCAAAGCCCTGCGCGGTGCGGACCTGGAGGCGGCGGAGCGCTACCCGGGAACGATCCTGCTGCTGGACCACCCCACCGAGGGGGGAGGGCGCGGCAAGGTGTGGCCGTGGAGCCAGGCGGCGGACCTCATCGCCACCGGGTACGACGTGATCCTGGCCGGAGGCCTGGACGCAGATAACGTGGGGACTGCGATTGCCGACCAGGGCGAGCTGCTGCCCTGGGGCGTGGACGTGGCGACCGGCGTCGAGGGTGAGGGCCACCGCAAGGACCCGGAGCGGATCCAGGCCTTCATCCGCGCGGTGCGCGCCGCAGAGGAGAGCGACGCGTGAAGTCCGAAGCCGATG
>CAMYOO010000095.1 GCA_947260035.1 uncultured delta proteobacterium | reverse complement strand
GCTCAGGAAGGGCGAGCGCTCCCCGTCCCGCTCGGGTCCCAGGTGACGACTGTCGTCGCCCCAACCCGATTCGACCTTGATGACGTCGGCCCCCAGGTCACCCATCAACGTGGCCCCATAGGGCCCGGCCAGCATGGTGGCCATGTCCAGCACCCGGATTCCCGCGAGGGGGCCGCGAGACGGATCGGAGGGCGGAGCGCTCATCGGTTCTCCGGCGCGAAGCTCACGGGATTACACCCCGCTCCTTGAGTTCGCCGATCCGGTCCCAATCCATCTCGAGCACGTCGGCGAGGATCAGCTCGGTGTCCTGGCCGAGCTCCGGCCCCAGGCTCTCGACCTTCCCGGGCGTCTTGCTCAGGGTGATAGGCAGCCCTCGGACCTCCACCTCGCGATTCACTTCGTCGCAGTGCGCCTTCACCAGGTACTCGTTCGCCCAGGCCTGGGGATCCTCGGCCACGTCCTTGAGGCTCTGGATCGGGCTCGCAGGAATCCCCAGCGGCGTCCAGCGATCGATCCACTCCTGCGCAGCGCGCTGCTTCAGGATGCCGTCGAGCAGCGCGATCAGCTCCTCGTTGTGCTCGGTTCGCGTGTCTGCGCTGGCGAAGCGAGCATCCGCGGCCAGGTCCGGCTGGTCGAGGCTCTTGCAGAAGAGGGCCCAGTTCTCGTCGGTATTCTCCAGGCACAGGAACACCCACTTGTCCTGCGCGGGATAGCGGTTCCAGAGCGGGTTGCCCGCCTGCGTCCGGGACTGCTGGGTCGAGTAGAGCTCGCTTCGCGATGCCAGGAAGGGCTGCAGGGTGGGAGCGGCCATGAAGAGCTGCGCGCCGTACAGCGAAGCGTCGATGAACTGGCCCTGCCCCGTGGCCCGACGCCGGTGGAGCGCCAGCATGATGCCGAGCGCCGACAGGATGCCGCCGTAGGTGTCGCCGGACCCCATGCCCAGGTAGATGGGAGGCTCACCGGGCTCGCCCTGGCGGGTCATGATGCCGGTCAGCGCCTGCACGTTGATGTCGTAGGAGGGCCGGTTGATCTCGAGGGCGTGGCCGTAGCCGGTATTGGTGGCATAGACGAGCCGCGGGTTGACCTCGCGCAGCTTCTCCCAGGTGAGCCCCCAGCCCTTCAGGTTCTCCATCTGGAAGTTCGACAGGAAGACGTCGGACTTCTCGACCAGCTCGTAGAAGAGCTGCTGCCCCTCCTCCTTCTTCAGGTCGATGGCCAGGCTCTTCTTGTTGCGGTTGATCACCTGGAAGTACTGGTTCCAGTCACCGATGGCGAGGGCCTTGATGCTGCGCACGCCCCGCGCCCCGTCGCCGGTGACCGGCCGCTCCACGTGGATGACCTCGGCGCCGAAGTCCGCCAGGTACTGGGCACAGACCGGCCCCTGCAGCCACTGGGTGAGGTCGAGAACGCGGATCCCTTCGAGCGCCTTCGTCACGGGGCGGTCCCCCCGCCGAGGATCCCGCCGGCCTCGAGTTCTTCGATCCGGGCGACCGTGTAGCCGAGCCGCTCCTGCAGGATCTCGGCGCCGTGCTGGCCGACGCAAGGGGCCATGTCGCGCAGGCGCGCCGCGCTCTCGCTCATGTGCACCGGGAAGCCCAGACTCTGGATCGCCCCGTGGCTGGGATGGTCCAGGTTCAGGATGTAGCGATTGGCGGCGGCGTTGTGATCGGTCGCCGGGTAGTCGTACTTCTCGATCACGTCCGCTGGCAGCCGCTTGGCATCGAGCGCCTGCTTCCAGTGCGAGCCGGGCTGCGCGCTGAAGCACTGCTCGAGCACCTGCATCATCTCGAGCCGATGCTCGCCGCAGCGCTTCTCGTGGGTGTCGAAGCGCGGATCGTTCACGTCGAGGCCCACGACCTCGGCAAAGTCCGGCCAGTACTTGCCCGTGTCCGGCATCGCCAGCGTGACCCAGCGGCCGTCCGCACTGGGGTACATCGGACCGCTCATGGGGTTGCCGGAGTCCAGGCGGGACAGCGGCTCCAGGAAGCGGTCGTCGCGGATCGCCAGGTAGGCCTGCATGTCCAGGCTCTGGGAGTACATGTTCCCGCCGAAGAGCGACGCGTCCACCACCTGGCCCTCGCCGCTCTCCTCCCGGTGGTGGATCGCGAACAGGATGCCGAGCGCCAGCATCACCGTCGTGTGCATCTGGCCCACCGCGCTGTAGACCGGAGGCTCTCCCGGCTCTCCCAGGGTCGGCATCACGCCCGTGCGGGCCGCCGCCAGCTCATCCAGGGCGGGCAGGCCACGGTCGGCCCCTTCCGGCCCGAAACCGGAGCCGCGGGCGAGAACGATGTCCGGCTTGAGCCGGCACAGGCTCTCGTAGTCCCAGCCCTGCTCGTCCATCACGTTGAAGGGCCGGTCCGTCAGGAAGACATCCACGCCGGCCACCAGCTTCTCCAGGATCTCGCGGCCCGCGGGCTCGGCCAGGTTCACGGCCAGACTCTGCTTGTTGCGGTGGGCCAGCTCGTCCAGGGAGTTCCAGCGCTCCGGGGGATGCATGCCGTCGCGGTCGTGATCCAGCCGGCCCGGTCCGGCCAGGTCCTCCACGCGAATCACCGTGGCGCCGAAGTCGCCCAGCAGCGCCCCGGCCAGCGAGGCGTAGAACTCGCTGGTGAAGTCGATGACCACAACGCCGTCGAGCGCCCGGCTCATGCTGACCTCGTGCGCCCTACCGCGACCACTCGCCGATCCGCTCGAGAGTCCGGTCCACGCACTCCGCCTCGTCGGGAAGCGGTCGACCGAGCCACTCGCGATAGAAGGTGTCCAGGTCGGGCAGGAAGTCGAAGTCCGGCGGGCAGCCGCGGGGCACGGCCTCCACTTCGAGCTGCGCGCCACAGCCTCCGCAGATGTACTCGCGGATCTGGATCCAGCTCGGGTCGGGCATCTCGCGGCCCTTGTAGACCTCCGAGATCGACTCCTCGTCGTCGCGTACGCGGATCAGCGCGGAGAGCTTCCAGTTGACCCGGTAGTCGCCGAAGTCGTGGCCACAGCGGCACTGGACGACCCGCTCCCCCCCCTTCGCAACGATGAAGAGCATCGGCGTCAGCGGCAGCAGGATCGGCTCGTCGAACGAGACGCGCTCCTGCATGATCTCCACGTACTTGTCGAAGCGGTTCGTATCCTTCGCGCTCTTCAGCATGTCCTGGGTGGCGGGCCAGGGCAGAACGCCGTCGATCAGCTTCTCGATGTCGGCTTTGTGGAACTCGGCCATGATCGATCTTCCTTTAGCTACCGAAGGTGAAGTCGTCGGGGAGGTTCCAGAAGCGGCGCAGCTCCTCGGCGTACTTCGGCGCCAACGACATGGAGCCCGCCCACATTCGGATCACGGCGGGGTCCATGTTCTCCCGCGCCTGCACCTTCTCGCGCTCCTGCTCCCACCAGTCCTTGAAGGAGATCGCCCCCTCGAGGCGCTCCTTGCGGATCGCCTGGCGCTGCTTCTCGGTCTTCGCCCCGTCGGCCACGTACGACCCGTTGGCCTTGCCGGCGACGACGCCGTAGATCTCCGACGCCACCCGCTCCGTCGTCCAGCCTTCGTTCAGGTCCTTGACCACGGAAGCCGGGTCGCGCGCGATGGGGTCGCCCATGGCCTCCGCCCCCGCGATGGGATGCACGATGATGTCGTAGTCCTGAAGCGGCTCCGGCGTCACGAAGGGCGCCACCATGTTGTCCTGTACGTCGCGGGCTTCGATCGCCATGGCCACGGCCGGGTTCTCCGGGCCGCCGCGCTCGTGGATCAGCGGCTTCTGCGCGTCGATCAGCTCCTTGACGTTGGTGTCGTGGCCGTAGCCGGGCCGGTCGGGCACCGCGGGATAGGCCCCGTACATGCCGTGATTGCCGACGATCTTCGAGCGCATGCCGGCGTCGCCACACTGATACTCGAGGCCCGGCGTGTTGTAGACCATCCACACCGCGGTGTGCCCGAGCCCGCCCCGGAACTGGCCGAAGCCGCCGGAATCCGGCGCCACGTTGCGGCCCAGGAAGAGGATCGGGTAGTAGAGCTCGGAGATCTCGGCGTTGCCGAAGTCCGCCTCCGGCGTGTAGATGCACCAGGCGCTGTTCTCGCCGTCGGCGAAGCCGCGCGCCGGCGAGCCCTGGCTGGCCTGCTCCAGGGTCAGGCCCGTCAGGTACATCCCCGTCTGGTTGATGCCCGAGAACTCCGCCGTCATGATCGTGCCGGAGCCCGCCGCCATCTCCTCGATGAAGCCGCGCATCTGAAAGAGCCGACCGAAGACCTCGTAGAGGCTGCTCACCCAGGTGACCGCCGGCGCCCACGCCACGCCCGACGCCGCCTGGTAGTCGACGGGATAGGGATTGGCCCAGGACCCGTCCGGCGGCATCTCGATGTTCCAGGCCGAGATCGGACCCGAGTTGAACATGTCGAAGCCGATGATGTGCGAGTAGCCCATCATCAGGCCGGACTTCAAAGCGGTCGGGCTGATGTTCTCGCCGAAGGGAACGGTTCCGCTGGCGCCCGCCAGGGAGAGGTCCACGCTGGCATCGGCGTTGATGGTCAGCTCCATCGGCAGGTTGAACATGCAGTCCACGTCCTGCTTGGCGAGCAGGACGGGCTTGCCCTTCATCGCCAGGTCCTTGAACTGCGACTTGCGGATCCGGCCGGGGACGGTCTGGGTCTTGACACGCGCCACCGCATAGCGGCGGCTGTCTTCGACGAACTCCTGGCTCGCCTCCTTGAAGAAGTCGAGGCCGTACTTCTCGATCACGTCGTGAAGGCGATCGCGGATCGTGATGCAGCCCGCCAGCCGGCCGCGGGCGTCGCCCATCACGAAGTCCGGCGTGCGCGTTCGCGAGCGGATGCGCAGCTCGTACCAGGGATAGAAGCGGTCGTGCTCGCCGACGCGCTCCATCGAGATCGCGATGCCGTCCGAATAGCAGTCGGGATTCATGAAACCGATGGAGCCCGGCGTGACGCTGCCCGCGTCCGCCACGTGGCTCACGCACGACGCCCAGGCAACGAGCTCGCCCTCGTAGAAGAGCGGCATGCACATGTCGAAGTCCGGCGAGTGAATACCGCCGTAGTGGGGATCGTTGTTCTCGAAGATGTCGCCCTGCTTGAAGCCCGGGTACTCCTCGTATCCGATGTCGATGAAGTTCTTGATCATGTCGGAGAGCAGGCCGGCGTGGGCCGAGATGCCGCGTGAGATGCAGATCGCCTCGCCGGTGGGCGTGTGCAGGCCCCAGAGTGCGTCCCCGCCCTCCGCCGCGATGGGCGAAGAGGATACCTTGCAGCCGGTCGCCCAGGCCGCGTTGCAGAGGTTGGAGAGGATGTGCCAGACGGCCTCGTAGGTGCCGGGATCCGTCTCCTTGCGCTTCAGCCGCTCCAGGCCGAAAAGGCTCCCCGTCTTCTCGAACGCTTCGCGGTTCGCCGCGATCTGGTCCTTCAGCGACAGATCCGCCATCAGGAATCCTTCCTCGTGAGCCAGTAGATGTCGTGCTCGTCGATGCGCACGTGCCACTCCGGCGGCACGAGGAGCGTTGTGTTGGAGGCCTCGATCACCGCCAGGCCCTCGATCTCATTGCCCGGCAGCAGGGACTCCATCTCCCAGATGTCGGCGTCCCGCCACTGACCCCGCATGTAGACCGGGCGCTTGCACTTGAAGGCCTTCTCGGCCGGCTTCGTGGCGGACAGCTCGAACGTGCGCAGGACCGGCTTGACGGTATCGACCTTGGCGACCACGCAGACTTCGGTGATGTGATAGGCGCCCACGTCCGGCCGCGCGGCCAGCGTGAACATCTTCGTATACAGCTCCTCGAAGGCCGCGATCAGGGCGTCCATGTTCTCGATGGAGTCCAGGGTCGCCACCGGGGACTCGACCTCGACGTCGTCGAGCTGCCCGTAGTACTTCATGTAGACGACGCGCGTGATCGAGATCTGCTCCTCGTCGAAGCCCTCCTCCTGGAGCTCTTTGCGCAGCTCGGCCTCGAGCTCCTGCCAGGCCCCCGTCACCGGCGCCAGGTAGGCGAGCTTGGTGGGGTCGTCGAGATCCGGCGTGACCACGGCGCCGACGCTCTTGTGGCGCCGGTGCGAGTAGTCCATGCACGCGCCGCCCCAGGCCGAGAACCCGCCCGCATGGGGCACCGTGCAGACGGCCTTCCACGGGTAGTCGCCCGCGTAGCCCAGCAGGTGCAGCGGACCGCCGCCGCCGTAGCCCAGCAGCACGTACTCGCGCAGGTCGTGGCCCACCATCAGGCTGTTCACGAGGTGCTCGCGCATCAGCACGTTGAGCAGCTCCAGGCAGGTCTCGGCCGCATCGTAGACGTCCATGCCCAGGGGATCGGCGACCTTCTCCTTGAAGAGCCGGTAGGAGACGTCCTTGTTGATCTTGACCTTGCCGCCCAGGTAGTTCGTCTCGGACAGGATGCCCAGCAACAGGTTCACGTCGTTGATGGTCGGCGTGGTGTTGCCGGCCTCCATGAAGGTCGGCCCCGGCGTGCCGCCCGCGGAGTCCGGACCCAGCTTGATGCGGTTGGTCTGCGGATCCACGCGGATGTAGGTGCCCGTCCCCGCGCCGATGGACGTGATGCCCAGCATGGGGACGTTCACGTACATGTCCTGGAAGCCGGGCTCGCGGTCGATGGGCAGCACTCCGGCCGTGATGGCGCCGGCGTCGAACGACGTTCCGCCCACGTCGGAGCAGACGATGTTTTCCTCGCCCATCACCGTGCCCAGGTACCTGGCGCCCATCAGGCCGCCCACGGGTCCCGACATGGCGGCCTCGAAGAGGCGCGGGTAGCGGATGTTGGTGATTCCGCCGTAGCCCAGCACAGTCTTCAGGCTGTGCTGGTAGCCGGTCTTCACCAGCTCTTCCTCGATGCGGTAGAGCTGCTTGCGGGCGGGGTCCGACGCGTAGGCCTGAACCACCGTCGCATTGGCCCGCGAAATCTCACGGGTGGTCGGGGCCACCTTGTTGGAGACCTCGAGCACCACCTCGCGCCCGACCTCCTGCATGACCTCGCGGCAGATCTCGGCCGCGCGGTTCTCGTGCATCGGGTTCACGAACGACTGCAGGAAGATGATGGCGATCGCCTCGACCTCTTCGTCGACGATCAGCTCCCGTGCGCCCTTCCGCGCCTCCTCCTCGTACATCGGGATGACCGGCGTCCCGAACATGTCGATGCGCTCGGTCACGCCGCGGGCGAGCTGGCTGGGCACCAGCGGGATGCGGTGCTTGCGGTACTGCATGTGCGTGATCTCGGACCACTGCGCACCGATGAAGGTCTGGGAGCCGCGGCCCTGGGAGACGATGTCCTCGAATCCCCTCGTCACCAGGATGCCCGTCTTGTACCCGTTCATGTTGATGACGGTGTTCAGCATCGAGGTGCCGGTGTAGATGGCCGTTTCGATGTCGTTTCCGAACTCCCGGCCCTGCGCCTTGTCGATGCCCATGTACTCGAGGGCTTCCCAGAACGACTCCATGTAGCCGATGCTCTCGTCGTGGGGAGAGGTCGGGGCCTTGCCGATGACGCTGCGGCCCTCTTCGTCGACAACGATGACGTCGGTCATCGTGCCGCCGGCGTCGCAAGCGACCACGTAGCGGCTCATCGCTGGTTTCCTCCTCAGGTGGCCTGTCGCTGAAAGAGCCGGCGGAAGAAGCGCGCAATGGGCGCCCAGATGACGCCCAGGATCACGCGCAGGATCACGCGCAGGATCGGAATCGACTCGTCGCTGGGAGCCGCCGGCACGGCTTCCTCGCCTTCCGCGGCGGGAGTCTCCAGGGCGTCCCGGGTGCGGCTGGCGAACTGCGCGAAGAGCTGGCTCGACACGCCCTGGATCATGCCGCGGCCCATCTGCATGACGCGACCGGTGATGTCCACATCGGCCTGGGCGATCACTTCGGTGTTTCCGTCGGGAAGCGCGCGCACCTGGCTGGTCAACGTGCCCTTGGCGGTGCCGCCGCCGGTCTCGCGCCCTTCGGCCAGCATGCGCACGGTGTACGCCGCTTCGTCCACTTCGGTGAGCTGCACACGACCGCGGTAGCGCGTGGTGATGGCGCCGAGCTTGATCTTCACCGCGCCCTCGAACGTGTGCTCGTCCACCACCTGCTCCAGCTGCGCGCCGGGCATGCAGGTGACCACGCGGTGGGGGTCCAGCAGGAAGCGCCAAACGGTGTCCACGGGCACCGCGACCTGGAAGGTTTCCTCGATCTGGATCGACATGGGAGGTGGTGTCGCCCCGCTACTAACTCAGAAGAAAGTATCTTACTCGAGAGTTAGCTCGAGTCAAGCAGTGCTTTGCCGGCCCGGCGCCAATCCTCCTCGGTATTCACGTCGAGAGGAGGGTCGTCCCCCAGGGGAATCTCGCAGAGCCAGTCCGGATGGGCTGCGAGCAGGTCTCGCGCACCCCGATCTCCGCCCAGCCGCTCCAGCTCCGCCCAGGTGGCGCGGCCCAGGAGCACGGGATGCCCGGGGACACGCTCGCCTCCGGCTCCGACGTACATCGGGCGAGCCGCGCGCGCTCCCGCCTCGCGGTACGCCCGGACCACCCGGTCGATCAGGCCCGCAGTCACCAGCGGCTGGTCGCCGAGCAGGATCGCCGCCGCAGCGGCCGCCGGGTCGGCCGAGCGGAGCCCGAGGCGCAGGGAACCGGCCTGGCCCCCCCGATAGTGCTCGTTGACCACCACCCGACACCGACTGGGGTCGGGCAGGTCGAGAGCGTCGCGAATCTCCGCGGCCCGATGACCGAGCACCAGGATCAGCTCGTCGAGGCAAGCCGCCGCCGCCTGGTCCAAGGTGCGCTGCAGGAGCGGCCGGCCGCCCAGGGGCAGAAGCTGCTTGGGACGACCCATGCGGGTGGAGGCACCGGCGGCGAGGACGATGCCCGTCAGGAAGCTCTGCTGCGGGTCGCGCGGGGCCGTGCCGTCAGCCGGCATGGATGCGGCCGCGACCCTCGAAGAGCGGCTTCGCGTCCCTCCGGTTCCGGACCGCGACCATCTCGGCCAGGATCGCGAGGGCGGTTTCCTCGGGGCTGCGGCTGCCCAGATCCAGGCCGACCGGGCCGCGGATGCGCGCCAGTGCTTCGTCGTCGAAACCCTGCTCCCGCAGGCGGGCGACGCGCTCGCGGTGGGTGCGCCGGCTTCCCATCGCCCCGATGTAGCCGGCCGGGGACGCCAGGGCCTGGGCCAGGGCCGGAAGGTCGACCTTGGGATCGTGGGTCAGCGTCACCACGAAGCTGCCGGCATCGAGCGCCGCCTCTTCGAGCGCGGGACCGGGCCAGGCCGACACCACCTGGTCGGCCTCGGGGAAGCGCTCCGGACGCACGTAGGCGCCGCGCGGATCGATCACCGCCACCCAGAAGCCCAGCTCGTTGGCCATGCGACACAGCGGTACCGCCGCGTGGGTGGCGCCCACGATGAACAGGCGCGGCGCCGGTGCGAAAGCCTGGACGAAAACCGAAGCCGGGCCGGCGGGCCCGGGTACCTCGATCACGCGCGCGCCGTCCTCGCCGGACAGCTCACCCGCCGTGGCCACGACGGCGGCGTCCAGCGCGGCGTCGATCGAGCCGATCGCGTCTCCCTCGAGGATCACCAGCCTGCGGCCCCGCAGCGCCTCGGGCTCGAGGCAGACACAGACCGCCGCGGGACGCCGCTTCTCCAGCGCGGTGCACAGGCCGCGCCACGCATTATCGGCGCGGAAGCGTTCGACCAGGACCTCGATCCGCCCGCCGCAGCTGAGTCCCACCTCGAAGCCCAGCTCATCGGCGATGCCGTAGCTCGCCAGCGCGGTTCCGCCGGAATCGAGCACCCGCCACGCGGTTTCGATCACGTCGTTCTCGACGCAGCCGCCGCTTACCGAGCCCAGCATGAGGCCACTCCGGGTCACGCCCAGCCGCGCGCCCGGGCGCCGCGGAGCCGAGCCGCGCACGCGCACCAGGGTGGCGAGGGCGATCTCCTCACCCTCGCCCTCCCATCGCTGGAGCTCGGTCAGCATCTCGTTCATGGGGGGGTTCCATCCGCCGGCCGCAGGCCGAGTGCACGGACAACATACCGATCCGCAGCGCCGTCTGCCCCGCGGCCGCAGACCCGGCGCCCGAGCGCTCCCTGTTGGACGCGCTGCGGGGCCGCTGGTAGCTTGCGACACCGCTCCGGCCGGAACGACGTCTTCTCGTTCCGGCCGGAGCGAGAAGGGCCGCCATGGAGCCGACGCGCGAGATCTACTGGAACGTCATCGGCCACTCGCTGATGTACGTGCTCTTCGCCGTCTCGCTCGGCGTCTTCGCCTGGGGCATCTGGCGCCGCGTTCGCCTGTGGCGCCTGGGCGGCCCGGCGCAGCGGCTGGACCGCGTCCCGGAACGCGTACGCGTCCTGCTGGCGGAGGTCTTCGCCCACCGCCGCCAGCGCCGACGAACCCTCCCGGCCATCACTCACCTGTTCATCTTCTGGGGATTCCTGGCCATGGTCGTGGCCACATCCTTGATCTCGCTGCAGGAGTGGTCCGGGATCGAGTACCTGCACGGCGACTTCTACCTGGGCTACTCGCTGCTGAGCGACAGCTTCGGGATCCTGGGCGTTCTCGGCTTGTCCATGGCGCTGTGGCGCCGCCTCGTCGTGCGTCCCTCGCACCTGCACACCGTTGCCGACGACTGGGTCGCGCTGGCGCTGCTGCTGGTGCTCTTCCTGCAGGGGTTCCTGTTGGAGGGTGCGCGCATCGCGGTGACGGAGCTGCAGCAGCAGCCCGCCCTCGCCCGCTGGTCGCCCGGCGGCTACG
>CAMYOO010000094.1 GCA_947260035.1 uncultured delta proteobacterium | reverse complement strand
CGCACGCTCCACCCCGAGGCGGAGCCTGAAGAGCAGAAGGAAAGCGATCCATGTCACAGCAGAACGGCCTCGATTTCATCGTCGACAAGAGCGCATGGCAGAACACTCGATTCGTGGAAACCGAAGTCTCGACGGATCTCGCACCCGGGCAGGTGCTCTTCCGGGTCGACCGCTTCGCCTTCACGGCCAACAACATCACCTACGCCATGGCCGGGGACATGCTCCGCTACTGGTCCTTCTTTCCCAGGGAAGAGGGCTGGGGATCCCTTCCGACCATGGGCTTCGGCGACGTGATCGCCTCCGCGCACGGCGACGTTCCCGTCGGGACCCGCTGCTTCGGCTTCTTCCCCATGTCGAAGCATCTGCTGATCGAGCCTTCCTCCGCGAATCCCGCCTCGATCATCGACGGGATCGCCCACCGGGAGGGGCTGGCGCCGGCCTACAACCAGTACCAGCCCATCTCGACCGATCCTCTTTACTCGGCCGAGCACGAGGACGCGCTCGCCCTGCTGCGGGGCATGTTCATGACGTCTTTCCTCGCCGAGGACTTCCTCGCCGACAGCGACTTCTACGGCGCGCAGTCGCTGGTGATCTCCAGCGCATCGAGCAAGACCTCCATCGCCATGGCGTTCGTGGCCAGCCAGAGAGGCGGAGTCAAGGCCATCGGCCTCACCTCGGCACGCAACCGCGACTTCGTCGAGAGCCTGGGATTCTACGACCAGGTCCTGACCTACGACGAGGTCGCCACACTCCCCGCCGAAGCCAAGGCGATCTTCGTGGACATGGCGGGCAACACGAAGGTGACGCGCCAGGTGCACGAGCGCATGGGAGAGAACCTGGTGTTCAGCCAGCGCATCGGCGGCACGCACTGGGACGCGGGCGGAGACGACGGCGACATCCCCGGCCCCGAGCGCCAGTTCTTCTTCGCGCCGGGCCAGATCAAGAAGCGTCTGGAAGACTGGGGTCCCCAGGGCTTCCAGGAGCGCATCGGCACCTCACTCCACGCATTCATCGACTCCAGCTCGAAGTGGCTGCACGTCGAGCGCGGCTATGGGCGTGAAGCCGTGGAGCGCGTCTACAACGAGACCCTCCAGGGAAGCGCCGATCCCTCCAACGGGAACATCCTTTCGCTGTGGGACGACGCGGATGCCGCAGCCGGACGCTGAAGGGCCGATCAGCGAGGTGGCGGATTCTCGCCGGGAGCGCTGCGAAATCCTCGACCTCCAGGCCCGCGAAGTCTGGCAGGACCTGAATCCGACTCCCCGCTTCTGGTGGGACGAGCTTGCCCTCGCGATCCGAACATGAGACACCCGCTGCTGATGCTTCTGCCTCTGTGCGCGGCGCTCGCCTGCGGTGAGGAGCAAGCCCCCGTTCCGCGGCCGCTCAAAACCACGCCTTACGCGGATCTCGTACTCACCAACGGCCGCTTCTACACCGTCAACGAGCGTCATCCGTGGGCGGAAGCGGTTGCGATCCAGAATGGCAGGTTCATCTACGTAGGGGACGGTGCCGGCGTCGAGCCGCTCGCCGGCGAGCAGACGCAGCGGTACGACCTCGGCGGCCGCTTCGTCATGCCCGGCATGGTGGATTCCCACACCCATCCCGGCCTCGTGTCCATGTTGGGGCCGGACGTCGCCGAAGGAGGCGTGATCCCGCGGACGAGTCACGAGGACATCATGGCCTGGCTGGAGGGGTACGCACGGGAGCACTGGCTGACCCCCGTGATCATTGCGGACAGCTGGCCGGTCGCCCTGTATGGAACCGAGGGCCCGTGTCCTACTTCGTGCGCGATGAGCGCGGTCAGCCGACGGGCTGGGCCAAGGAGTTCGCCCTGATTCCCTTCATCGGAGAATGGCTGCTCGCAGGCGACGCGGATCGCGAAGCCGCGCTGGTCGAGTACCTGGAGTTCCTGGCGAGCCGGGGGGTCACAACCCTCTACGACGCGGGCAATCTGCTGTTTCACGACTCGGTCTACGAGCTGGTCGCCAAGCTAGAGCGGGAAGGCCGCCTGCCGGTCCGCTACGAGGGGACCTACCACATCATGTTCCCGGACCAGATCCCCAATGCCGTCGCCGAGATGCGACGCATGCGGGAGGAGTACGGCGGAGAGCTCCTTCGCTTCAACACGGTGAAGATCCACTTCGACGGTGTAGGTGAGATCCGGACCGCCGCGTACCTGGAGCCCTACGTAGACGATCCTGGGAACCGCGGCGGGACGGTGTTGACCACGGAAGAGCTCAGCGCATTCATCCTCGAACTCGAACGGGAAGAGCTCGATCTGCACCTGCACGTCGTGGGGGACCGGGCCACACGCGTTGCCCTCGATGCCTATGAGGCGGCGCGCTCGCAGGCCGGCGAGGAGCTGCGCCTACGGCTGACGCTCTCCCACCTCGAGGTCGTCGAGGATGTCGACGGTCCGCGTTTCGCGGAGATGGGCGTCGTCGCCAACTTCACGCCCCACTGGCACGGGAGCTACTTCCAGGGCGCACGTCCCGGGCTCGGCGAGCAGCGCTGGTTCCGCCGCGAGCGGGCGCGAAGCCTGCACGAGATGGACGCACGCCTCACCTTCTCCAGCGACGTCACCGGCTTCGGTGAGATGGGTCGCGCGGACCCGTTCTACGGCATGCAAGTCGGCCACAATCGCCAGGACGTCGGCGAGGAAGATGGCTCGATCCGCCCCCCCGCAGACGAGCGGCTTTCGCTGCAGACACTCCTGCGCGGCTACACGCTCAACGGAGCCTTCCAGCTGCGGATGGACGATCGAATCGGCTCCATCGAGGCCGGGAAGCAGGCTGACGCGCTGGTGCTCGACCAGAACCCGTTCGAGGTGGACCGCGGGGCGATCCACCAGCTCCGGCCCGCGGTCGTCATCCGGGACGGCGAGGTGGTCTACGGCGGGCTCTGAGGGTGGTGCGATCCCAGCGCCGGGCGCTCCGCTGAGCGCCTAGCCGTCGTCACGCCTGGCAGTCGGCCGGGCGCCGGCGCGCTCCGCGAGGACGCTCGAGATTTCAGCGTAGCGTTCTCGGGTCAGGCGCAGGCGCGTGATGAACCAGAGGCCGCACAGGTGGAAGATCACCAGGCCCGGCCCGGCCACGAGGCCGAGCTGAAAGATCGTCTGCTCCGGGACGTTGCCCACCGCCGCGTCCACGGAGCCCCTGGGAAAGTCGATCACGTCGAGGAGCACGCCGCCCAGGAAGTTGCCGAAGCCCGAGACCGCCTTTCCCGTGAAGGTGGTGACGGCGATGAAGGTGCCTTCGCGGCGCTCACCGGACTCCAGCTCGTGCTCGTCGGTGGCATCCATCACCATGGACGAGTTCAGGATTCCGATCTGGATCGCCGCGGCGACGAGGAAGAGGCCGTGGCCCATGATGAAGGCGATGAGATACGGGCTTCCATTCTCCGGCGCCAGCCCGGCGAATCGCATCAAGACGGGAAGCGGTCCCCAGAGGATGGCGAAGAGCGCGAGTCCGATCACGGCCTTGCGCTTGTCCCAGCGCTCGCTGATCGGACCGACCAGTGCGAATCCCAGCAGCAGGGGAAAGACCTGGGCTCCTGCGAGGAACCCGATCTGCGTCGAAGGGAACTCCCAGAACCAGGTGTTCATGTAGGTGCCGAGCACCTCCGAAACGCCGAGCGCCGTCGCCGAGAAGAGCGAGCTTCCCAGCAGCACGCGCAGGGAGTGATTCCGGAGGGCCGCGGCGGCGTCGGTGGCGAAGCGGGCCAACGAGAAGAGCGGCCCGGCGAGGTCGATCTGTCGCAGCCTGGGAATGACACTGTGGGTTCCCAGCGAAGAGACCAGGATGGCCGTCGCGACCAGGATTCCGACGAAGACGCCCAGCTGCGGATAGTTGGCCGCATCGAGGCGACCGTCGCCCACGACTTCCACGTCGGCGAAGAAGACCAGCCAGCCGGACACCGCCACGACCAGCGCCCCGATCCATCCAATCAGCCAGCGGTAGGCGACCAGTCGCGTGCGCTCGTCGTAGTGAGTCGTCATCTCCGGGCCGAGCGCGCCGCTGGGCACCATGTAGAAGGTCAGGAAGAGGCGCACTCCGATCGCAAACGCCGTGAGCCAGCCGAAGAGCTGGTTCTCCGTCAGCCCGTCCGGCGGCGCAAAGAGCCCGTAGAAGCAGAGCCCCATGGGAATCGCCGAGAAGTACATGAAGGGATGCCGCCGCCCCCACAGCGCGATGAAGACGGCGAGGCCCGAGAGCGTTCCGGGAAGGCCGAGAACCGTGGTGTAGTAGAGCACCAGGAACGAGTTGAACGCGGCGTTCTTCGCGCCGTCCGCGATCGCACCAACACCGTAGGCGAGGCGGATCGGGAGCCCGACTTGCCGGTCGTTGCTCGGGACCCTCGCTTCAGTCACATCGCCCGCTCCCCGACGGGAGGTCCGCGAACTGCATGCGATGCCGCACGAGTTCCGCGCCGGCCGGAGCCAGCGGCGAGGTTCGCCGGAAGCGCCGCAGCGCCGCCAAGCTGCAGGAGCTTCCGAGCGAGACGAAGTCGGCGTCGCGCCGGATCCAGAAGAGCGCGCGGCACGCGGCGCGGCGAGACGAAGCGGAGTCGGGCACGACGTCCGGCACGAGCAAGGTGCGAAAGACGACGCGCACGTCCGTCCGGTAGTGACGCGCGAGCGGGTCCTCGGCACGGGCACGCAGCGCCCAGACCTCCGGGGGCAGCTGGCGGTCGCGGGTCTCCCGGATGAAGGCCTCCACCGGCGCATCGAGCGGCACGGCCGGGTCGAGGAGCACCAGCACGTCCACGCTGCCCGGGATCTCGGGATCGGAAGCGGCGAGCCCGCCTGCACGCTCCACCTCGGAGCGAAGCGCCGCACCCAACGTGGAGTCGGGTCCGAGCCAGCCGAAACGGCGTTGGGCGATCTGCGCGCCGCCCCCCACGATTCGATCGACGAGCTTGGTGTAGGCGCTGAAGTAGGCATCCGGCCAGACGTGGTGCAGCGCGTGGTAGGATGGGGGCGTCAGCCAGCCCGGTGGGTGCGCGTCGATTCGCGCGGCCGGCCGGTGATTCACATCCCGACCTCGGTAGTAGAGCATCCCCGCGAAGACGGAGGTCTGCAGCGCGCCCAGCATGGCCGCGAAGGGCAGCGGCAGCACCAACGCCACGAGCCCCGTGAAGGCGAGCTGGGTCAGGTACTCCGGAACGATGTGGCATCGGACGTTGGCGGACTGGAGCTCCCAGTTCGTCACCAGGCTGCGGTCGATCCACTCGTGGTGGACGGCGTGAGGGCGGGCCAGACCGCGCAGCCAGGCGATGCGCGAGCGCAGCAGGAGGTGCAGCACCCAGTGGACGGCATCGAAGACCAGGGCACCGGCCAGCCAGAGAACAGGACCCAGAACGATCGCGAGGAGAATCTCGCCCACGCCACCAGCATAGACCGACCCCGTGCTACTTCGGCCCTTGCAGATACGGCCGGAGCGAATCGGCGAGAACCCGGACGTTGGGCTCCTCGAGGATGCCCATGTGGCTGCCGGGAACGTCGTGGACGTCGAGCCCCCCCTGGGCGACCTCGCCCCAGCCCAGCAGCGGATCGACCCGGTAGCCCGGCGAGTGACCGATGGCATCCATGGCCCGGAACAGCGCGATCCTCCCGGCGTAGGGACGGACGCGGTGCCGGGCGCGCGCCTGGGTGCGGAACTCGCCCTCCCGGGCGAGCAGGGAGATGCCCTCCGCATCGGCCGGAGCGCCCTGCCGGATTCGAGCGCGTGTCCTGCGCTTGAGGGCCTTCTCGCGCAGCACGCGAAGCACGTGGGCCGGCCCTTTGCGCAGGCTTCGCCCCAGGTGGTCGGCGAACCAGCGGAAGGGCAGCCATCTGGCCGCGGCCGGCAGGTAGGTATCGAGCACAGCGACCAAAGCGACCTCCTCGCCTTGCGCGCGAAGTCGATGAGCCATCTCCAGGGCCAATCGCCCGCCGAACGACGCGCCCACCAGATGATACGGGCCGGACGGCTGAATCGCGCCGACATCCTCCAGATACGCTTCGGCCAACTCCGCGACGCACGGGAAACGGGGCGGCAGTCCATCGGGGCTGGGAGCTCCTGCTCCGTCCACAACCCGTAGGTGGGCTGGTCCGGCCCAAGCTGTCGGACCAGGAACCGGTAGCGACTCAGGCCATACAGGCAGAAAAGCGGCGCGCTCGTGAAGCCCGCGTGAATCGGCGCCAGCAGGACTGCGTTCAGCTTCGGTGCGCCGACGAACCGCCCGAACCCGGCCGACGCTGGTGCGCCGACGAACCGCCCGAACCCGGCCGACGCTGGTGCGCCGACGAACCGCCCGAACCCGCACCGCCCTGCAGCTCCCGCTCGGCGATCTCCCCCTGCTCGGCAATCGTGGGGGCTTCGACGAAGTCGCCCAGCGGAATCTCCACCGAGAGCTCCTGCTTCATGCGCGAAAGGATGCGCAGGGCGAGCAACGAGTACCCGCCGACCGCGAAGAAGTCATCGTGCACATCCACGGTCTCGCGCCCCAGCGCTTCGGCCCAGATCCGGCACACGACCTGCTCGATGTCGGCGTATGTCGCGGGCGAACCCTCGCGAGACGGCGCCGCTGACTCCTGCTGCCGACGCTCCCGCAACAAAGCCCGCAGGACCTTCCCGGACGGGCCCCGGGGCGGGTCGGCGACGAACTCGATCCGTGCCGGTGTCTTGAGGGTGCCCAGGCGCGCCTCGCAGTGGCGGATCAGCTCGCTCTCGTCGCAGCGACACCGCCTTGCGCGGCTTGGGGGGCACGGGATTGAGGAAGATGCCGCCCGCCTCCGTCATGCCCATTCCCTCGAGCAGGGGGATTCCAAACTTCTCCTCGAAGGCACGGCGCTGCTCCTCGCCCAGAGCGGCCGAAGAGCTGCGCGCGAAGCGCACACTTTCCAGCGAGATCGCTTTCGGGCGCGGCCGGCTCGTCAGCTGGGAAACCACGGTGGGAACCAGCGCCAATCAGGTGCAACGATGCTGCGCCACCCAACTCCAGTAGGCGCTCAGGTCGAAGCGCCGCGGCAGGACGATGGAGCCACCGCTCGACAACACTCCCAGAAGCTTGTCCACGGAGTTCATGTGGTACAGGGGGAGCACGTACAGGAAGCGGTCGTCGCAGCCAAGCTCGTGCGCGCACCGCATCCCACCCGCAGGCAAGGATGCTGCGCTGCGTAAGGAGCACGCCCTTGGGCCGCCCTGTGCTGCCCGAGGTGTAGATCAGCAGCGCGTCGTTGCTCGCTTCGCTGGATGCAAGGGCGTCTTCGCCCGCTTCCGGCTCCTCGCCTGCGACAGGGTCGTCCGCAGCGACCGAAAGGACCCGGATGTGGTGGTCGACTCCGCGTGCCACCGACTCGGCCAGAGGCTGCCACTCAGCATCCGCGAACAGCACGCAAGCCTCCGAGTGCGCCAGGGCGTAGGCGAGCGCGGAGCGCCCCGAGGTGACGTTGAGCGGAACCGGTACGAACCCGCCGTACATGCTCCCCATGAGCAGCTCGACGCCGGCGACGCCATTGTCGCATGCGAGGGCGACCCGGTACCCGGCGCCGAGTCCCAGGCCCCGCAAGCGCTGCGCCAGCCGCAGCGAGCGACGCCGCAGAGCGAGGAAGCTCAGGGAGACGCCGCTCTCCGGCGCGATCAGAAGGGCCTCGTCCGCCCACTCCTCGGCGGCGCGGTCGATGAGGTCGCGTACCGTGGCGACGTGACTCTCGAAGGGCGAAGGATGCTCGATCTGCCGGATTGCCCGGGTTCCCCGCGGCGCAGGCAGTATACTCGTCCTCGTCTCCCCATGATTCGGGCGAACGACTCAGCACCGCGCGAAGCCGCTCCCGAGAGCCGGGAGGCGGCCCAGGATGCCCTGGTCGCCGGCCTCTTCCCTCCCGAGGTGCTGGCCACGGCCTCGCCGCTCAGCGCCGGGTCCGCCGATCTGCTTCCGGCCGAGCGCCCGGCGGTCTCCGACTCGGTCCCCCTGCGCCGTCAGTGCTTCAAGGAGATCTGGGGCTCCGGCGTCGGCGAGCGCGAGAAAGGACTCCTCCAGGCGCAGGCCGCGTTCCTGAACGAAGTCTTCCCGCGCATCGACCGTGGCATCGACCGGCACCTCGTGCTGGAGGTCGCAGACGTGTTGAGAAGCGAGTTCGCGCACTACTGCGTGTTCGCCGACATCCACGACTCCCTGGAAGGCGAGAGCCTGGATCCCGGCCAACTGGCGGGTTGGGCTGCCGACAACGAGCTTGCGCGCCCTCGCTACGAATGCCGAGACCGCCTCGGGCGGCGCGGGGATGCCGTCGTCCGCTTCACCGAAGGCGGCTGCGGCAGCATGTACCTGGCCGGAATGCGGCTCGCGGGCCGGGGAGAGCTCGACGACCGGATCGCCCGGGCCTGCGAAGAGGTCTACCGGGACGAGGTCGGCCACATGCGCTCCGGCATCGTCGAGTTGGGACTGACCGCGCTTTCCGAGGCCGAGTGGGAAGAGATCGCTGCGGCGATCCGCAGCATCCTTCTGCAGCGCCTCCACATGAGGAACGAGCAGTTCGGCTTCCCGGTAACGGACGACCGCATTCGTGCCATCGAGGCCGGCGAGATCGAACCGATGAAGCTCGATGGCATCGGCCTGCAGGGGCTCACCAACTACCAGGAGAGGCGGGCGAGACATGGAACCGACCATGAACGGCAGGGAGAGGATCCTCACGGCGCTGAGCGTCCGGGAGCCCGATCGCGTTCCGCTCTACATCCACGGCATCAATGAGGCGCCCATCATCGGGATCGGTCGCCACCTGAAGCAAGGCCTGCCGGAGCCGAAGCTCCTCCATGAGATGGACGAAAGGGAGAGGATCGAGCTCATCGACGCGCTCTTCCTGATCCACGAGACCTTCGAGGTGGACGGCTTCACGTCCTTCGAGATCAATCACACCCAGGAGGTCGGCGACAACCGGGTGCGGGACGACTGGGGCGTCGTCTACGAGCGGAGCCCGCACGGGCTCCCGGTTCCCGTCGGACACCCGGTCGCCGACCCGGCAGCGCTCGCGGACTACCGCCCTCCCCACCCCCGGCGGGAGCACCTGCTGCTCCACGACCTGGCCCGCGAACGGTTCCGCGGAGAGCGCGCGCTCTTCTGGATGATGCGCGGGACCTTCGTGCTCAGCTGGCGCCTGGCGGGAATGCAGAACCTCATGCTGCAGATGTACGACGCGCCGGACTTCGTTCACGGCCTTGCGCGCATGACGACGGCATTCAATCTGGAGATGCTCGATGTTCTGGCCGAGGCGGGGGTCGACGTCCTCGTCGTCGAGGACGACATCGCCGACGACAATGCATCGCTCATCTCTCCGGAGCACTTCCGGGAGTTCGTGAGCCCCTACAACCGCCAGCTCGTGGACCGGGCTCACGAGCTGGGCCTCAAGGTGGTGCGTCACAGCGACGGAAACCTCTGGGGACTGCTCGACACGCTGCTCGAGTCCGGATACGACGGCCTCAACCCGCTGGAACCCCAGGCCGGGATGCATCTGCGCGAGGTGAAGGAGCGCTGCGGAGACCGCCTCTGCCTGCTCGGCAACATCGACTGCCGCGAGCTCCTGCCGAGCGGAACACCGCAGCAGGTGGAGGACGCCGTGCGCCAGGCCATCGAGGACGCCGGTCGCGGCGGTGGCCTCGTCATCAGCTCGTCCAACTCGCTTCATCCGGGCGTAAACCCCGAGAACTGCATCGCCATGTTCGAGGCCACCCGGAAGTACGGCTCCTACGGGAATGGCGGGCCCGCCGCAGCGGAATGACGACGGACGCCGGGCAGGGCTACCTCGCGTCGAAACGCAACGCGTACGTCGTCTTCACGCTCCTCTTTGCGCTCTACCTGCTGGACTACATGGACCGGCTGGTGATCGTGTCGCTGTTTCCCTCGCTCCAGCGCGAATGGGGACTCTCGGACACGCAGTGCGGCCTCCTGGTCTCCGGCGTCTACTGGTCGATCGTCGCCTTTTCGCTGCCGGGCGCCGTTCTCGTGGACCGCTGGAGCCGGAGGAAGAGCATCGGCCTGATGGCCATGCTCTGGAGCCTTGCCACCGCCGCGTGTGCGCTGACGCGCAGCTTCGGCCAGCTCTTCTCGGCTCGGGTGGCCGTGGGCCTGGGCGAGGCCGGCTACGCGCCCGGAGGGGTCGCGATGATCTCCGCGCTCTTCCCCGAGGAACGGCGATCAGGAATGCTGGGGATCTGGAACGCATCGATTCCGATGGGAAGCGCACTCGGAATGGCTCTCGGCGGGCTGATCGTGGACCGCTGGGGCTGGCGGCATGCCTTCGGAATCGTCGCCTTGCCGGGATTCCTGGTCGGCTTCCTGTTCTTCTTCGTGCGGGACTACCGCACGGTGGATCTCGCGCGCAACCTCCCCGAGGAGTCGGGCTCCACCGGGAAAGCGTTCCAAGCGGTCGCCGCCGAGTTCGTCCGCAACCGGACTCTCCTCTTCAACAACCTGGCCTTCGCGGCGAATACCTTCGTCACCGCCGCACTGCTCACCTGGCTTCCCACGTACTTTCATCGAACGGACGGGGTCCCCATGGCTCAGGCCGGCGTCAAGGGAGCCTCGGTCATGGCACTCGCGATCGTCGGCGCCCCTCTCGGTGGCTGGCTCGCGGACCGCTGGCAGCAGCGCCGCGCGGACGCGAGGCCGCTTCTGGCGGCCTTGTCCTCGGCCGCAACGGCGGCGGTGCTCTTCGGAGCTTTCGCGCTGGAGGGAAGCGGCGCACGGTACGCGCTGCTCCTCGCGGCGGGCCTCAGCGCCGTGGCCTTCGTGCCGGCGGCCGTCAGCGTGACCCAGGACGTGGTGCACCCGGGTCTTCGCGCCACCTCAGCAGGCTACTGCGTCGTGCTGCAGCACCTGCTGGGGAGCGCCCTGGGTCCGGCCTTCGTCGGCGCGATCTCGGACCGGACCGATCTCGGAACCGCCATGTCATTCCTTCCGTTCTTCACGCTCGGCGCGAGCCTGCTCTTCCTCGCAGCCTCCCGCTACTACCCGGCGGATGCGGCCCGGGTAGAGCGGGTGGCCCTCGTTCCGGAAGATCGACCCCCCGCCTGAATCAGGCGACGTTGACAGGAAACGCCAACGCGCCCACGTAGGCGTCCTCGAACTCGGGATCCGCGGCGAGCGGAAGATGCTCGATCCGCCGGCGCAGCTCGGCGAAACCGGCGTCGGCCTCGCTGGAGAAGAGGGCGATCTTCGCCCCGAGCAGCGCCGTGTTCCCGGCCGGGTGGATCGCCTCTTCGGGACCCGTCAGCAGGCCGATGCGCCGAGCGCTGGTTCGGCTCACGTAGTTGCCGAACGCACCCGCCAGGTAGGTGGGCAGCGAGGCATCTTCAGCAAGGGCGAAGCGCGCGCGCAGGACTTGCAGTCCCGTGGCGATCGCGGCCTTCGCCAGCTGGAGCTGGCGAATGTCGCCCTGACTCAGCTCTACCGGCGGCGCCAGCGGCAGGCTGCGACCGAGTTCCAGACGTCCGCTCGGCTCGATCCATCCGAGCTCCAGCCCGGCGGCCACGGCGTCCACCAGGCCGCTCCCGCAAAGGCCCCGGGGCTCCACGTCGCCGAGAACGCGGCAGTGCAGCCCCCCCTCCCCGGCCGTCACCTCGTGGATCGCGCCGGTGGTGGCCCGCATGCCCATGCTGATCCGTCCCCCCTCGAAGGCCGGACCCGCTGCCGTGGAGACGCAGATCATCCTCTCGCGGTTTCCGAGCACGATCTCGCCGTTGGTGCCGAGGTCGCAGAGCAGGAAGAGCGTGGCGCTCTCGTGCATCTTGGTGGCCAGTATGCCGCACAGGATGTCGCTGCCCACGAAGCCCCCCAGGCACGGCAAGAAGATCACGACTGGGTCGCCGGGCAGCTGCCAGCCGAGTTCCCTTGCGCGGAAGCGCCGCTCTCCCAGCGCCGGCGTCTCGAACGGTGCGCCGGCGAGAGGCTCCAGGTCGATGCCGCAGAAGAGGTGGTGCATCACCGTGTTGCCGGTCAGCACCACGGTTTCGAGACGAGGCTCCTCCAGGCGGGCTGTCGCCATCAGCTTGGTCAGCATGCGCCCGACGCCGCGGCGCAGCTCTTCGACCAGCGCCCGATGCTCCCCACCTTGGACCGAGAGCTGGATCCGGCTCATCACGTCGCTGCCATGGACGGTCTGGGGGTTCACCGCCGTTCGTACCGCCAGAACGCGAGCCGAACGAAGGTCCAGGAGCTGCGCAACGAGGGTGGTGGTGCCCAGGTCGACGACCACTCCCAGACCCTCGCGGGGCTCGAAGTCGAACTCGCTGTGGTCCGCCAGGATCACCGTCCGCCACTGCCCGACGTCGAGGGTGAGATCCCGGTCCACGCTCGCGCGACAGGCCAGTCGCCAGCCGGCCTCGAGCTCGGCGGGCGTCAGCAGGTCGGCGTCCTCGGGGCCGATCGGCATGGAACCGCCGATCTGCCGGACGCGGCAGCCGCGGCAGCGCCCGCGGCCTCCGCACGGAAACTCGACGCCGTATTCGTGCAGCACGGACCGCAGCGGCGTGCCGGGCGCGAGCGCGATGCTTCGGCCCAGAGGCTCCAGCGTGAGCTCTACCCGATCGCTCATCCGGGCGCGGCGTCGAAAAAGCGGTGCAGGGTCTTCCTCCGCTGGGCGGCGAAGCCCGGCATAGCGTCAGGCTGCGGCCAGCCCGAGGACCTTGCGCGTCATGGCCACCGCCTCGACGGCGTTCACGCCGCTTCCGTCCGCCCCGATCTCGGAGGCGAACTGCGGGGTCACCGGCGCCCCACCCACGAGGATCTTCACCGAATCGCGAAGGCCGGCTTGATCCAGGGCCTCGATGACCCGCTTCATGGCGAGCATGGTCGTGGTGAGCAGGGCCGACATGCACAAGAGGCTGATGTTCTTGTCGCGAACCACCTCGACGAACACCTCCGGCTTGACGTTCACGCCCAGGTCCACGACCTCGAAGCCGGCGCCTTCTAGCATGGCGCTCACCAGGTTCTTGCCGATGTCGTGGAGGTCCCCCTCCACCGTTCCGATGGCGACCCGGCCGGCGGGCTCCGCTCCCGCCGCCGCGAGCACCGGCCGGACCAGCTCGAGGCCCGCTTTCATGGCTCGTGCCGAGAGCAGCAGCTCCGGAACGAAGTAGTCGCCCGCCTCGAAACGCCTGCCGACCTCAGCCATCGCCGGCGACATGTGCCGCTCCACCAGCGCCAGCGCATCCACGCCCTCGCCGAGGGCCTGCTCCGTGAGGCCGCGTGTCGCGGGCGCGTCACCGTTCACGATCGCGTCGTAGAGCCCGTCGAGGTTCGCCATAGTGCGTTATTGTCGTTGTGCGCTCGCGCCCAGTCAAGGAAAGGCGAACGCAACCATGAGTTCGGGCCTCGCCGTATCCCGGATCGAGGACTTCGTCTTCGGGACCGCGCCAGCGCCGGTTGCCTGCGGCCGCGGCGTCGTGCTGGGCGACGGCGCGGTCGTGCCCGAGATCAACTTCACGCTGCCGGCCCTCGAGATCAACGAGGGCACCTGGGACCAGGTGCGCGACCAGTACCGTCAGATGGTGGAAGGTGTGTGCCGGCGCGCCGTCGAGCTCGGGGTTCCTTCGCTTCTGGTCGAGTTCGAAACGCTCCCCCCCATGACGCTGCGCCCGGAGTGGGGCGCCGAGATCACGCGCCTGCTTGCGGACACCCTGCGCGAGTACCACTCGCGTGACGGTCTCCGCAACGCGCTGCGCCTCACGCCCAACGACACCCGGGACGTGGCGCGCCCCATCCAGCTCCGGCAGGGCGAGTGCTGGGATGGCATGGTCCGGCTCTTCGAAGCCGCGGGCGAGTCCGGCGCAGACCTGCTGGCGATCGAGTCCACGGGCGGAAAGGAGGTGAGCGACCCGGCGCTCATGGAGGCCGACCTGCGCCGCATCGTCTTCGCCCTCGGCGTGCTCGCGCCCCGGGACATGGAGTTCCTCTGGGATCGCATGGTCGAGGTCTGCCGGCAGTCCGGCGTGGTTCCCTCGGGCGACAGCGCCTGCGGTTTCGCCAACACCGCCATGGTGCTTGCGGAGCAACGGATGATCCCTCGCGTCCTAGCCGCCGTGATCCGCGTGGCGGCCGTGCCGCGCAGCCTGGTGGCGTTGCGCCGGGGCGCCGTGGGGCCCAGCAAGGACTGCGCGTACGAAGGCCCCTACCTGAAGGCGATCGCCGGCGTGCCCATCTCGATGGAGGGCCGCAGCGCGGCCTGCGCCCACCTGAGCCCGGTCGGCAACATCGCCCAGGCGGTGTGCGACTGCTGGTCCAACGAGTCGGTGCAGAACGTGCGGCTCCTCAGCGCCCAGGCGCCGACCGTCAGCCTGGAGCAACTCGCCTACGACTGCCGGCTGCTGAACGTTGCGTCGAAGCGCTCGCGGGAGGACGCCCTGCGGCTTCGCGACTGGCTGGCGGAGTCCGATGCGGCGCTGGACCCGCAGGCGTACGTCCTGCGGCCCGACGTGGTGCTGCGCATCGCCGAGCAGATCGTGGCGGAACCTACCCCGTACCTGCAGACACGGCGCGCCGTCGCCGCCGCTCTCGAAGAAATCGCCCGCGCCCATGCGGCCGGCGAGGTGGCGATCGCGGAACGCGAGCTGCGCTGGCTGGACCGCCTGCGCACGGAGGCCGACGGACTGCCCGAAGACGAGGGCGAGCTCACCGCCGAGATGCTGCGTTCACGCGACGACGCCGGCTTCGATCCCGGTGAGTACGGCCTTGCCGAGAAGATGGGGTCGCGAAGGTGAACCCGACGGTGTGGGCGACGTTGCGCCAGCTGGGGCGTGTGCCCACGCCGAAGGGCATCAGCAGTCGAGAGATCGTCCGGCGCGCGATCGAGTTCGAAGACCCGCCCCGCATCCCCTACTACTTCCTCTACCACCCCTCGGCCGGAGACATGATCATCGTCGGGCCAACGGAGGCAGCCGGCGGATTCTCGGGAGCCGACCGGGGCCTCTCCATCGGGGAGACCTACGTCGATCGCTGGGGCGTCAAGTACGAGACCACCGGCCACTACTGGGACCACGCCATCGAGCACCCCCTGGCCGACCTCGACCGGCTCCAGCACTACCGGCCGCCCGACGTGATCTCCTCGTTCAAGCGCATCCGCCCACTGCTGCCCCTGGCCGGCTGGGGGCAGAAGTACGTAGTGGGCCACAACCCCATCCAGATGTACGAGACGATGCGCGCGCTGATGGGCTTCGAAGCGCTGATGATGGCGCCCTACGACCAGCCGGAAGGCCTGCTCGCCCTGCTGGAACTGCTGACCCGACGGACGCTGGATCTGATCCGCCTGTACGGCAACACGCGGCGCATCCACGCCCTCACCACACCCGAGGATTGGGGACTGCAGACCTCTCTGCAGATGAAGATCGACCTCTTCCGCGAGTACTACAAGCCCTTCTACCGGCGCATCATCGACGCCTGCCACCAGTACGGAATGCACTTCATCTGGCACAACTGCGGCTACATCGTGGACATGTTCCCCGACATGATCGAGCTCGGCGTCGATGTCGTGCAGCTCGACCAGCCTCGGCTCATGGGCCACGAGCTCCTGATCGAGCAGCTCGGTGGGAAGATCTGCATGTGGAACACGGTGGACATCCAGTGGTCGGGACAGGAGGGCGTCAGCGTGGAGGACATCCGCCGGGAGGTGGCGGACATGGTGCGCGCTTACGACGTGAAAGGTCACCGCGGGGGCTTCATCGCCAAGCACTACCCGCAGCCCTGGGACATCGAGCTGTCGCCCGAACGCCAGCGCGCGATCTACGAGGCCTTCCTGATCAACGGCTGCGGCCCGTCGCGCTAGCCGAGGCTCGGTCGTCGCGCTCCCAGGTAGCGGGCCAGGAGCCGCGTCACCTCGTCCACGAACGCGACCTGGTCCAGCTCGTGGATCCCGCGCAGCACGAAGCGATGGGCCAGGCTCTCGGTGGTCTGCACGATCAGGTGCGCCGCCAGATCCGCGTCGGGGATGCGCAGGCGGCGCCTACGCAGGTCGTCGGCCAGCGCGTGCGCCAGGGTCTCCTCGAAGCGCAGCACGCAGGCGTGGGTCTCCGGGGGATGCTGGGCTTCCTCGAAGAGGATGCGGTGAAGCGCCGGGCTGCGGGTGTGAAAACCGACCACGGTCTCCACGAAGCGTCGCAGCAGGCCCGCGAGGCTGTCGCGCGCGGAGCCTTGCAGTAGCTCCAGGATCTCCTCGCGCTCCCGTTCCAGCTCCCGCTCCGCCAGGGCCACCACGATGGCGTCCTTGTTCGGGAAGTACTCGTAGAGCGAGCCGATGGACACGCCCGCGCGCGCCGCGATGCGGTTCGTGGTGCCCGCCGCATAGCCCCGGGCCTCGAAAACCTGAGCCGCGGCGTCCAGGATCGCTTCGACCGTGACCTGGGAACGGGCCTGGGAGGGCCTCTTGCGGGCCGATGTGGGGCGGCTGGGGCTCATGGGGCGAGGACCTGGAAATCCGAGTAGCGAAGCCGAGCAATTACTCGGATCCTATCAGAACCGCGCCGAAACCGGAGAATTCCCATGGACGCCGTCCTCGCCACCCGGATCTCGCTGCCCCTCTTGCTGCTGGCGTTCGTGATCGTGCTGATGGTGTGGCCGGTGTTGCGGCTGCGCCGCGAGACCGGCGCCTGGGCCGTCACACTCCACCGGGAGACGGCGCCCGGCCAACGCGTCGTGGCAGTCGTCTTCCTGGCGATGCAGCTCGCGGCGCTGGCCTTCGTGGCGGCCTATGCGCTGCGCGGACCGGCTCCGCTCGGCGTCTGGCCCTTCCCGGCCGCCACCGCCTGGCTCGGGCTCGGCGTAGCCCTGGCCGGGCTCGTGCTGGTGGCGACAGCCCAACGCCAGATGGGCGCGTCGTTCCGCATCGGGATCGACGATGTAGAGACCGCCCTGGTGCAGAACGGCCTGTTCGGCGTGGTCCGCAACCCGATCTTCTCGGCCCTGCTGGTGCTGCTGGCAGGGATGTTCCTGGCCGTTCCGTGCCTGTGGACGCTGG
>CAMYOO010000093.1 GCA_947260035.1 uncultured delta proteobacterium | reverse complement strand
TCCATCCTGGGTCATCTCCACCTGGAGAGCCTCACTCCGGCGCCCACTACGTCGCCTCTCCACGCGCAGCTCGACGTCGTCGAAGCGCGCGACGCTCAAGAAGTGGCACATGAAGCTCGCCGGACGCCCGAAGGACGATGCCGCCGCGGCGGCCCGGAGCGCGACCGCGGCCACGTATCCTCCGGCGGGCCCCCAGGTCATCCAGTCGGTGCTGAGCCGAGTGCGATAGCGGCCTTCGCCGATTTCCTCGACCGCCGTCTGCTCGATGAAATCACCCATCGCGACCTCCGCGGCAGTCCTAGCACGGAACTCCCAAGGCGCACGCAGCCCGCGTTCGAGAGCCCACCCGCGAGGCCAAAGAGACGGCGCGCGGGCGAGCCCGTAGGCGCTCATCAGGCTCGCCTCGAGGCGCGACAGGGTCACGGTAGCGGCTCCGTCCCTCGTTGATTGCGTCCCACTGCAGACCGCGCGAAGCTCCTCCAGCATGGAGTTCAAGGTTCTCTTCTGCAAACCGTGCGGCTATCGGGACCAGGCAGACGAGCTCGCTGTTGAGCTACGCGAGCGGTTCGCCGTCCCCGTGGCCGTAGAGGAAGGCAAGTTCGGTCAGTTCGACGTGCTGCTCGATGGTGAGCTTGTCGCTTCGAAGGGAGGCTTCTGGAAGCAGAAGTTCATCCACGGTGCGCCGCCGCAGCCGCAGATTCTCGCCGCAATCGAGCGCGCCCTCGCCGAGCGCGAGGCCCGCGAGCTCTCGGAAGGCCCGGCAGACTGACCCGGCCTGGCCTGTGAAGACACCCGCCGATTTCGACCTCCTCCATCCCGACATCCTGGACGACCCCTATCCGTTCTACGCGGCCCTGCGGGAGCACGCGCCCGTGCACCGGGTCGCCGGGACCGACGTCCATCTCGTGTCGAAGCGCTCCCTGATCGAGGAGGCCCTCGAACGACACGAGGACTTCTCCGCGAATCTCACCGGAGTCCTGATGACGGGTGCGTCGGGAAATCCACAGGTATTCGCCTGGGCAGCGCGGTCGACGCCCTGGCCAACGCCGACGAGCCCTCTCATTCCATCCACCGCAAGCTCGTCCTCCCGCACGTGATGCCGAAGGCGGTGGCCTCCCTGGAGCCGACCTTTCGCAACTGGGCAAGCGAGCTCATCGCCCCGCTGATCGAAGAGGGTGGCGGCGACTGGGTCGATCGCCTGGCCAATCCCCTGCCGACGCGCGCCATGGCCCTCCTGGTCGGACTTCCCCTCCAGGATGTCGATCGACTCCTGGATTGGGCGATGACCGGAACCGAGATCCTGGCTGGAACGACGACCCCGGAGCGCATGGCCGTCGTCGCCGTCAAGACGGGTGAGATGGCGGCGTATCTTGCCGAGCATCTGCAACTCGCGATCCAAGCTGAGGAGGCTCGCCCTTCCGCAGGTGTGATCGGCGAGCTTGCCCTGGGCGTCAAGCAGGGGCTGATTTCGGAGAGCGACGGGGTCGCGATCCTCCTGGTCCTGGCCGGAGCAGGCGGCGAGTCGACTTCCAGCCTGGTGGGAAACGCGGTGCGCATCCTCGCCGAGCAGCCCAGGCTGCAGCACCAGCTTCGTGCGGACCCAACCCGGATTCCCGATTTCGTCGAGGAGGCCGTGCGACTCGAGTCGTCGTTTCGAGGCCACTACCGCGCCGTCAAACGCGACACCTGGCTGGGAGACGTCGAGCTGCCGCAGGGCTCGCGGATCCTGCTCCTCTGGGCCGCAGTGAATCGCGACCCCGAGATCTTCGAGAACCCCGATTCCGTCGATCTGCAGCGCCCCAACAAGAACGAGCACCTGGCCTTCGGCCGAGGCATTCACTTCTGCGTGGGTGCGCGACTGGCCAGGCTCGAGACCCGCGTGGCGCTCGAGGAGTTGCTGGTGCGCACCCGCTCCTTCGCCCTCGACCCGCGACGCCCCCCGAGATTCGTACGCAGCATCTTCGTGCGGCGCCACGCCGAGCTCGGGCTGCTCGCAGAGGTTTAGCTGAGCCGCTCGAGCCGTCAGCCCTGATTGAAGACGGGCTTGCGCTTCTCGAGGAAGGCGCGCATGCCCTCGCGGCCGTCCTCGGTGGCCATGGCCGCCATCACGCCGCGACGCTCGGCCTCCAAAGCCTCGTCCAGCGAGGCGTGCTCGTACTTCACCACGGCCTCCAGCACCCCGGCGACGGAGACAGCCGGCATGGCGGCCAGCTCCTGCGCCAGATCCTGGGCCCGCGTGTACAGCTCGTCGGCGGGCCAGAGCTCGTTGACCAGCCCGATGCGCAGGGCGTCGGCAGCGGAGATCTTCTTGGCGCGCAGGATCAGGTCGAGCGCGTGTGCGCGGCCCACGCAACGGGTCAGCCGCGCCGTGCCGCCCCAGGCCGGCAGCGTTCCCAGCTCCAGCTCGGGCAGACCGATGCGGGCGCCCTCTTCCGCGGCCAGCCGGAAGTGGCAGGACAGCGCGAGCTCGAGGCCGCCGCCGAGGCAATAGCCGGTCAGCGCGGCGACGGCGGGCTTGCGCATGCCTTCGATGGCAGCCAGGACGCGCAGGCGCTGATCGAGCACCTCCTCCACCCCGCCCTTGCGCCGGACGCCCTCCCCCATCTGCTTCAGGTTCATACCCACCGAGAAGTGCTCCCCGCCGGCGCCGCAGATCACCAGCGCGCGAACGGAGGGATCGGCATCCAGCTCGGGGATGGCCGCTTCCAGGGCGTCCATGAAATCGAGACCCATCGGGTTTCGCGGCGGGTCGTTGATGGTGAGCGTGGCTACCGCGCCGTCGCGCTCGATCAGCAGGGCGTCGGGGTCGGGCATGGCGGAAGGTTCCTCGTGCCGGGCGCGGCGACCCCAGCGTAGCGTCCGATCCGCGGATTTCGCGGCAGCACGCTCCCAGGCGAGCGGCCCGGCTTCTGCTACATGGACAGCATGGCCGACGAAAGCCGGGCGGTGGACCGCGAGGACGAGCGAAGCGGCATGGTGGCCGCCGTGGTCGAGATGATGCGTTTCACGGCGCCGGCCACCGGCCGCGGGCGACTGAGCGAGCGCGTGCTCGCGGCCCTGGGCAGGGTGCCGCGCCACCGCTTCGTGCCCGAGGACGACGCCGGCAATGCCTACCTCAACACCGCCCGTCCCATCGGCCGCGGTCAGACCATCTCCCAGCCCTACATCGTGGCGCTGATGACCGAGCTGGCGGAGCTGGGGCCCGAGGACACGGTGCTGGAGATCGGCACCGGGTGCGGCTACCAGGCCGCCATGCTGGCCGAGGTGGCGGGCCGGGTCTACAGCGTGGAATGCGTGGAGGAGCTGGCGCAGGCGGCACGCGAGCGCCTCGAGCGTCTGGGCTACGGCAACGTCGAGATCCGCACGGGCGACGGCTGGGCTGGCTGGCCCGAGCACGCGCCCTACCGCGCCATCCTGGTCACGGCCGCGGCCCGCGAAGTGCCGCCGCCGCTGCTGGAACAGCTGGCGCCGGGCGGCCGCCTGGTGCTCCCCCTGGGGCAGCCGTGGCAGCCCCAGTCGCTGGTCGTGATCGAGAAGGATGCCGACGGAACCCCTCGCGAGCGCGAAGTCCTGCCTGTGGCCTTCGTGCCCCTCGTGCACGAGGACTGAGCGGCTGGCCTCAACCCCAGGTGCAGGCGAGGCCCACGCCGTCGGCGTCCAGGTCGATCTGGAGAGGATTCCAGCGATCAGGGCAGTTGTCGCAGGCGTCGCCGACTGCGTCCCCGTCGAGGTCCGCCTGATCGTCGTTGGCAGCCGCAGGGCAGTTGTCGCCTCCGTCGAGGAAGCCGTCGTCATCGCGATCCACGCCCAGCCGGTGGCCGGAGCCCGGGGGCACGCAGGTGTACGTTATCGGGCCGAGCAGGTGCGCGCTGTCGCGCAGCTCCGCATCGCTCAGCATGGTGCCGTCGTCCTGCAGGAAGCTGCCGCCGCCCTGGTGCAGGAAGCCGACCGCTCGGCCATGGCGGCCTCCCTTCGCGATCAGATCGCACTCCGTGTCGCCGTCCGTGACCTTCGATACGTACGGCGTGTCCGAGCGCTCCAGGAGCAGGTCGATGCGGTCCGCCACGACGGACTGGTTGGTCGCGGTGAGAGTCACCTGCTGGCCGACGATCGGCGCAAAGTCGCTGGGGAACGCCAGGACGAACTCCTCCATGTCCGCTCGCTCCCCGTCATCCGCAAAGCCCCCACCCACAATGCCAAGGTTCGGGTCGCCGAAGGTGTCGGGATCGAAGACGATCGAACGGAAGAACCGGAAGAGCGTATCGGCGCTCCCGTCGTGCAGGAAGCCGAAGCCCCGGACCTGGTCTCCCTTGTGCCCATTGTCTCCCGGCAGGATGAACGTCGGCACCGGCATCAGCCCGAACATCCCGACCTTCGAGTACGCATTCCGCAGGTGGGGCACCTTCATGATCTGCGTCTCGAACTCGAAGCTGGCGTTCCCGCCGGTTCCGAAGAAGCCCTGGGAAGGATCGAGGGTGTGGCAGCCCTCACAGGTGAATCCGAACCCGGGCGGCGGCGTCTGGCCGAACAGCAGCTCGATGCCGTCGGAGAGCCGGGGGTTCTCCGGATCCGGGCCGCCGTGATAGAAGACGCGCCCGCGCTCCTGGGCCGGTGTCAGCGAGTTGTCGAGCTCCCGCACCGGGTTCGGCGGCAGCGCCAGCTCCAGCGCGAAGTCCGTGAAGCGCTCCATGTCCGCCTGGAGTCCGGGATCCGTGGCCGGCACGTCCAGGCCCACCAGTCCCGGGAACGCCACTATGAAGTTCTTGAACGAGAGCCGGGAGTCGTTCGTGTTGGGATCATCGCTGCCGAAGAAGCCCCGCACCCGATCTCCCCGCCAGTGCATGTGACCGCTGTTGACCATGCCGCGCAGGGTCTGGGTGGTCATCGGGCCCTTCATCGAGCTCAGGACGTCGCTCTCACCGGTTCCATTCAGGTCCGGGAACCCGCCGAAGATCTGCAGGAGGCTCAGCGCCGGCTCGAGATTCACCTCGATCGGGTTGTCGATGGGGTCTCCGTCGGGATCGCCCAGGTCCCAGGCCAGGCTGTCGAGATCGCCGAAGATGTGGCACGAGGCGCACGACGCTTCCCCGTTGCTGGAGGTGAGGTCGGCGTCGTAGAGCACGGGCCGGCCATTCAAGACCTCGGGCGGCTCCGGGTTGTGCAGGGCCACGTGTCCGATCTCGCTTTTCGAGGCGAGATCGAGCACCGAGATTCCGTTGTCGAAGCGGGTCGCCACGTAGAGCCGACCGCGCGCCTCGTCCAGGACCAGCCCGCCGGGCCCGCCTCCGCTGACGGGAAGGTAGTCGGCGCTCAACGAGGCCGGGTCGAAGGAGTCGTCTTCCAGGACCGCCGTGGGCACCACTCCGACGCGCGACGACCCGAAGGCGGCGACGTAGAGCGTCGCGCCGTCGGACGAGACCGCCATCTCGAGGGGCGTAGCCAGACTGTGGTCGCGGGTACCCGGCGGCGCGGGCCGGACTCCGTAGTCGATGTGCTTGTTGAGGTGGCGCGGCAGCACATCGCTCCCGTCGATCACCGTGATACGGGCCTCGTGGAGATGCCCCTGCACGGTGGACGGCTCGCCCGGCGTCTTGGCGCCGCTCTGCTCCACGAAGGTGCCCGGGCCCTCGAAGCGGACCTCGTTGAAGGCCTCCGTGTTCGAGACGTAGAGCTTTCCGCTCACAGGATTGGCGACCATGTTGAAGAGCACGGTGCCCACGTGCGCCCAGGCGTCGGTCTGCAGAAGCGTCTCTGCATCGATCGCGAAGACGTCGCGATCGGGCAGGTCGAACCGCACCAGGCTGCTCCAACTGCGGCCCAGCTCGTCCTCCCACTGCCCGCTCTGCGGATCGAAGCGAACGATGAGCCCGACCTCGGGGGCCGGAACGCCGCCGTGGTTGGTGGCGGGCCCCGGGTTCCCGCCCGGACTCGGCAGCCCGGAGATGTCGCACGGTCCTGCCTGGAAGCCGTCGCAGACAGCACCCTCGGGAATGACCGTCGTCTGGTTCCCGCTGTGGAAGGCCGCGGCGTACACGGTTCCCCCGTCGGGGCTCACCGCAAGCGCACGCGGCGTATCGGCGAAGAAGGACAGGATGGCGAGCGGCACCCCGCCCAGCGCGGCGCCCGGCTGGGAGGCGTCGAAGACCCAGACGTCGGCGCGCGGCACGCCGTCCGTCGTCAGCTGCGGGTCGCCTGCACCCGGCACGCCTGCGAGGGAGGGATCGGTCCGGTGTTGGCCGCGGTGGGCCGTGGTTACGAAGGCGCGCCCGCGCGCAAAGACGACGTCGCGCGGCTCATCGCCCACCAGCAGCGTCTGGACGACGCGCTTCTCGAACACGTCGACGATGCTCACGCTGTCGGAGAGGAAGTTGACCACCCAGACGTAGCGGTGGTTCAAGACGGCGACCGCCACGGGCTCCATGCCCACCGGAACCGAGGCACGATGGGCGATTCCGCCGGATCCGACCCGAAAGATCTCGAGCTGGTTGTCCGGCGTGTTGACGGCAAAGAGCGTGCGCCGGTCGTGCGAAAGCGCCAGCGGGCGCACCGGGCCACTCTCGAACGCGACGAAGGACGACTCGGGCGGCGCGACCGGCACCGGCCCACCGCAACGGCCCGTGCCGAGCAGGCTGAGGCTCAGGAGACACAGAGACGCCAGGGAGCGGGAAGGTGAGCGCAGCATGGGAGCCTCCACATCGGACTGGAAGCAAGGGTAGGCGAGCTGCCGGATCTCGGCCTCCGGCGCGGCCGAACGAATCGCGCCGGCTCACACATCCAGGGTAGCCCGGGCCTCCCATCCTTGGGCCGTCTCGCGCAGCGCGAGGCCGTGGGCCGTGGCGGCTTTGACGTCGGAGAGCAGCGCGTGGCGGGCGGGGTCCACCCGCTCCCCCTCGAGCCGAACGTCCAGGCGCAGGGCGCCGTCCTGGGTCAGCCGCAGCGCGGCCGCGCGCAGCAGCACCTGCTCGGCGTCGCGCAGGTAGATCAGCTCGTTCAGCAGGCGGAGCAGCAGCAGGTCGGCCTCGGCTTCCTCGATGTGCAGCTCACGAACCTCCCGAGCCTCGAGGGCAGCCGGGTGCTCCAGCGTCGCGGCCAGCAGGGCGTCCGCCGCAGCGGCCAGAGCGGCTTCGGCCGTGGCGCCACGAGCGACGAACGAGAGGTCGCCGGGTGCCCCCTCGACGAACGCGAACTCCCGCTCGCTCACCCCTTCACGTTCCCGACCGGAACCAGGTGGGCCACGCGACGCGAGATGCCGGCGGCTTCGGCAGCCGCCGCCACGTCGTTCACGTCCTTGTAGGCGAACCCGGCCTCCTCGGCGAGCCCGCGCAGCGATGCCGCGCGGACCACGATTCCGTGCTTCGCCATCCGGTCCTGAAGCGCCCGGCCGCTCACCTGCTTGCGCGCCTGGCGCCGGCTCATGGTCCGCCCGCTTCCGTGAGCCGTGCTGAAGAAGCTGCGCGCGCCCGTCTCGACTCCAACGAGCAGGTAGGAGCCCGTCTCCATGCTGCCCCCGATGATCACGGGCTGGCCCACGTCGCGGTACTCCGCCGGCAGCTCCGGGTGGCCGGGCGGAAACGCGCGGGTGGCACCCTTGCGATGCACCAGCAGCGTGCGTTCCTCACCGCCGACCCGGTGGCGCTCCAGCTTGGCCGTGTTGTGGGAGACGTCGTAGACGGTCTCGATGCCCAGGGCCTCGGCGTCCCGTCCGAAGACGTCGGAGAAGACCTCGCGAATACGGTGCAGGATCACCTGCCGGTTGGCGAAGGACATGTTGGCGGCGCAGCACATGGCGGCGTAGTAGGCCTTGCCCTCTTCGGACTGGAACGGCGCGCACGCCAGCTCGCGGTCCACGACCGGCAGGCCGAACTTCTCGGGCATGGCGCGCAGGAAGCTGTGCAGGTAGTCGGTCGCCACCTGGTGGCCGAAGCCCCGACTCCCGCAGTGGAACATCACCAGCACCTGCTCCGGTTCGGACAGCCCGAAGCGCCGGGCCAGGGCCTCGTCGTGGATGCCACTGGCGTGGAGCACCTGGATCTCCAGGTAGTGGTTGCCCGAGCCGAGGGTCCCGATCTGCGGCTTGCCGCGCCGGATGGCGCGTTCGCTCACGTACTCCGGATCGGCGTCCTCGAAGCAGCCGTGCGCCTCCGTGCGCTCCAGGTCGCGCTCCACGCCGTAGCCCTTGCGCACGGCCCAGCCCGCACCCTCGCGCAGCATGTCACGGAACTCGCGCAAGCCGGTGCGGACGAAGCCCCGCCGGCCGGTGCCGGCGGGCACACTCTCGGCGAGCGCCTCCACCAGCTGGGTGAGCTGCGGACGGACCTCCGGCCAGGTGAGCGAGGTGCTGACCAGCCGCATTCCGCAGTTGATGTCGAAGCCGATCCCACCCGGCGAGATGACGCCGCTCTCGGGATCGACGGCGGCCACGCCGCCGATCGGAAAGCCGTAGCCCCAGTGGGCGTCCGGCATGCAGAAGGCCGCCTCCACGATGCCCGGCAGGCAAGCCACGTTCGCCGCCTGACGAAAGACCTGATCGTCCATCTCCGACACCAGCGCGTGCGTCCCGAAGACGCGCACGGGAACGCGCATCCCGTCCCGGAAGCCCACGGGCAGCTCGAACATCGCCGGCGCAACCTGCTGCAGCTCGGCAGGCGCGCTCACGGAAGCCCCCTTCGCATGCGGGAAGTGTAGCTCGCCGGAGCGCGGCCTAGACGTCGACCGGCGCGCCACCCTTGGCGCCCGAGCGATAGGCGGCGTCGATCACCGTCTGGCCCAGGCGCGCCTCGCGCAGGTTGGCGGCCGCGACCTCGGGATCTTCCATGGCCTCGTGGAAGGCGTCGAGGATGCGCGGAAACCAGGTCGCGTGGTAGGAATCGTCCGGGGCGTCTTCGTCGACGCGCCAGTCGTGAACGCGTCCCACCTCGGGAATCACCCTCACCGCCTGTCCCTCGATGCGCAGCGCACCCTTCTCACCGCGCACCTTGACCAGGGTGCGCCTCTCTTCGGCGGCCCAGGTGAGGCGAAGCCGGGCCACGGCGCCGCCGCTGTACTCCACGTCGGCATGGGCCGTGTCCTCCACGGACCCCTCGTGCCAACGGCGCGTCTCGATGGTGGCGCGAACCCGCTCCGGGTCCGCACCGCCCAGCAGCGCGCGCGCCACGTAGAGCTGGTGCCAGCCGTGGTCCACCAGGATGCCGCCGCCGGAGACGTCGCGCTCCAGACGCCACGACGCCCCGCCGCCGCTGGCGGGCTCGGTACGCTCCGTAATGAAGGTGACCTCGCGCGCGCTGCCGATGGCGCCCGAGGAGAGCGCCTCGCGTGCGGCGCGAAACACCGGTGCGTGATGCCAGTTGTGGACCACCAGCAGCGCGGTGCCGGCTTCGCGCGTCGCCGTCTCGGCCCGCTCCGCCTCCTGGGGCGTCAGCGCCAGGGGCTTCTCCACCAGTACGTGGAGCCCGGCCTCGGCGGCCGCCTCGATGGCCGAGAGGTGGTGAGCCGGCGGGGTGGCCACGTCCAGGAAATCCAGAGCCTCGGCTTCCAGGCATGCGACCAGGTCGTCGTAGATGCGCACGGCGTCGCCCAGCGCGGCCCGCGCGCGCTCGCGGCCGGCGGGAAGCGGCTCGACCACGGCGCCGACTTCGAAGCGGCGATCGTCGCGCCAGCCCGGCCAGTGGCCGTGCTCGGCCACGCCGCCGAAGCCCACCAGGGCCCCGCGTCGCCGCTCGCTCATCCGATCTCGGGCGCGACGTCCGCGAGAACCGACTCGAAGATGTCGAGCCCGGCGTCCGCCTCTTCCTCGCTGATCACCAGGGGCGGATTGATGCGAACCCGCGCACCGTAGGCCATCACCAGAAGTCCCCGGCGCACACACTCGGTGTAGATCTTGTGGGTGAGCTTGGTGGGCAGCGGGGTCTTCGTCTCGCGATCGCTCACCAGATCGCACCCGAGCAGGAGCCCCTTGCCGCGCACGTCTCCGACGAACGGGAAGCGCTCCTTCCAGGTCTCCATGCGCGCCAGCATGTGGGCGCCCACCACCCGGCTGTTCTCGACCAGGTCTTCTTCGAGGATCGTCTCGAGGGTGGCCAGCGCCGCCGCCGCCGCCAGCGGATTGCCGCCCACCGACGACGAGGACGACGAAGGCTTGGACCAGGGATGCGACTCTTCGGCCACGGTTTCGGTCGCGACCACGGCCGTGACCGGGAATCCGCCGCCGAAGCCCTTGCCCAGGGTAATCATGTCGGGCTGCACGTCGCTGTGCTCGAAGGCGAACATCTTCCCGGTGCGGCCGAAGCCGGTGATCATCTCGTCGCTGATGAACAGCGCGTCGATCTCGCGGGCCATCTGCTGGATGGCCGGCAGCCAGTCCGGGGGCGGCACTACATTGCCCGCGGTGCCCTGGATCGGCTCTACGATCAGCGCCGCCACCGATCCCTGACTCGAAGCCTCCACCTGCTGTCGGGCCATGTCCACGCACGCCAGGCCGCACCCCGGGTAGGACGTCTTGAGGGGGCAGCGATAGCAGTCCGCGTACGGCACCAGCAGTGCGCCGGGCGCCAACGGCCCCCAGCCCTGCTTGAAGGGGTCGCCGATCAACGGCAGCACGCCGCCGGTCTTGCCGTGGAAGCCGCCCCAGAACGCCACCACCTCGAACTTCTTGGTGTGCGCCTTGGCCAGACGCAGCGCCGCCTCCACCGCCTCGGAGCCGCCCGAGTAGAGCTGCACGCGGCGCAGCGGCTCGGGAAGCAGCGAGGCCATGAGCTTCAGCAGCGCCAGCCGCGGCGCGCTGGTGAAAGAGCCGATGGACAGCTTGGCCGCCTGGCTCGAGATCGCCGCAGCCCAGCGCGGATGGCTGTGGCCCAGGCTGGCCACGCCCACGCCGGCCATGAAGTCCAGGTAGGTCTGACCGTCCGCATCCTGCAGCAGGCAGCCCTGGCCCGACTCCATGGCGATGCCCGCCATCGTTGCGAGGCGCTGGATACCGGGCGCCATCCACTGCTGCTCATCGCTGATGAGCTTGCCGGACTCGGGACCGGGTTCACGGTGGCTCATGGTGGCTGTCTTTAGCAAATGCCCTAGGCGTGCGCCTCGGAGCGCCTCTGCCAGGCTTCCCAACGGGGGTCGATGGCCGCATCGCGGCCACTGAGCTCGACGCGGGCGATCCGGGCCGTCTCGATGGGCTCCGCCTCCGCATTGCCCTTCACCAGCACGCGCACGCGATCGGCATCCAGGCTGGACACGAAGCCCTCTACGCTCCCTCCGTCGGCGAGGGTGAGGGTCACGTCCCCCCGGTAGGCGAACGCCGCCTCCAGTGCCTCGGGCGACGCCTCCGCGGCCCAGCCCTTGCCGAACCCCAGCGCCTCCTCCGGCGCGGCCGCTGCGGGAACGGGCGCCCGCTCGCCCGGCGCGGAAATCCGGGGCCCCAGGAGCGCTGCGCGCGCCATGCTCAAGAAGCCGCGCCAGGAGGAGAAACCCTCATCCACCGAGCTGGCCTCGAAACCGCTGTGCACCATGCAGTCGCGGCACGCCGGGTTGCCGCTCTCGTGGCCGTAGGAGGACCAGTCGGTGTTTTCCAACAGACCGGCATAGCTCTGGGCGTATCCCTCTTGCAGCAGGTAGCAGGGCTTCTGCCAGCCGAAGACCGAGTAGGCCGGCATGGCCCAGGGCGTGCACTCGTAGTCGCGCTCGCCGGTGAGGAACTCCAGAAAGAGCGGCGATTGGTTGAAGCGCCACTGCTTGCCGCCCCGCCCGGCCGCGAAGATGCGCCGGAAGAGCTGCACCGTGCGCTCGCGCGCCAGGAAGTGCTCCTGGTCGGGCGCCTTGTC
>CAMYOO010000092.1 GCA_947260035.1 uncultured delta proteobacterium | reverse complement strand
GATCGCGCTGGTCGACGTACACGCGGGCGACGTGGCGGCCGGCGTCGATCTGGCCGGACTGGGCATGATCGTCGATCCGAGCGGCTTGTACCTGCACCCCGAGGGCCCTCACGTGCTGGCCGGCTACTCGATCCCCGACGAGCCGCCGGGCTTCGACTTCGGCTACGACGGCGACGCATTCTTCGAGGCCGAGATCTGGCCCCGGCTCGCCCACCGGGCCTCGAGCTTCGAGCGCTGCGGGCACGTGCGCGGCTGGGCCGGCCTCTATGCTGTCACGCCGGATTGTTCGGGAATCGCGGGCCGGGTGGGCGGCTTCGCCAACCTCTACGAGGCCCACTCGTTCACCGGCCGCGGCGTGATGCAGTCGTACGCCGTGGGCCGGGCCATGGCGGCGCTGATCGACACCGGCGCATTCGAAGAGGCGGACCTGGCGGCGCTGGCCCGCGACCGCTTCTCGGACCCGGCACGCCTGGTGCCCGAGGATCTGCACATCTAGGTCGCTCCGCGGAGCGCGCAGGAAAGCCGGCACGGGAGATGCTATTCCGGGGGTGAGGAGGCCCAGTATGGGGGCTCCCGGGCTCTTGTCAGACTTGTCGGCCCACGAGGGCGGAGCGCGGCCCCAGGCGGAGCGAAGCGCGCGGCTCGCCCTGCTGCGCGAGGATCTGCTGGAAGCCCCCTACGGCCTGTGCACCCGGAAGGCGGAGCTGGCGACGCAGTTCTTCCGGGACGAGGGGCCCCGCGACGCGCTCGCCGAGGGCTTGGCTCGGCTCCACTTCCGCCTCTTTCGCCGCCGCCTGGCCCGCAACCTGGGCTCCGGCGAGCCCCAGCCACGCTGGCAGCTGGCGCTGAACCGCGCGCTCCAGCGCTTCTACGCGCGCCGCGAGCTGGGGCGCCGTCGTGAGCTCCCCGTCGTCACCTGGGCGCGGACTCTCGCCTACATCCTGGAGCGCATCCCGCTGCGCATCTACGAGCACGAGCTGGTGGTGGGCAACCCTTCGTCGCAGCGGATCGGCGCCCCGATTCATCCCGATCTCGGCGGCCTGCTCATGCTTCCCGAGCTGCGCGGTCTGTCCGCGCGCAAGGTGAACCCGCTCGCCACGACGCCGGAGCAGGTGCGCCGGCTGGAGGACGAGATCCTCCCCTACTGGTTCTCGCGCTCGGTGCAGTCGCGCGCGGGCATGCTGGCGCCCGACCTGGAGCTGCCCAACGAGCTGGTCCGGGGGCGTCACTTCGTGCTCACGCAGTTCGCGGGGATCTCCCACGTCACGCCCGACTACCGCAGCGTGCTCGAGCGCGGTTTCGCCGGGATCCTGGACGAAGTCCGCGAGCGCAGGAAGAGCGCCGAGGATTCCGAGCGAGCGGCCTTCTACGACGCTGCGGAGATCAGCGCCGGTGCGGCGATCGCCTTCGGCCGGCGCTGGAGCGAGCACTGCG
This sequence comes from uncultured delta proteobacterium, assembly GCA_947260035.1. GTDB lineage: Bacteria > Myxococcota_A > UBA9160 > UBA9160 > JAFDET01 > JAFDET01. The sequence goes on along the minus strand of CAMYOO010000092.1, from coordinate 9,471 downwards.
CCGCCGAGGCCGGGCGCGAGCCGCGTCCGGATCGCGCCGGCGAGCTGGGCGAGCTGGCCGATATTCTGGCCCACGTGCCCGCGCGCCCGGCCCGGAGCTTCCACGAGGCGCTGCAGAGCATCTTCCTCACCCACGCCATGATCCATCAGGAGAGCTTCCAGCACGGCGTCTCCTTCGGGCGTCTGGACCAGCTGCTGTGGCCCTACTACCAGCGCGACGTCGCCGCGGGTCGCCTCACTCCCGCGCGGGCCGTCGAGCTGCTCGGCTGCTTCCTCGGCAAGGCCGCCGAGCTGCTGCCGCTCTTCAACGCCATGGCCACCGAGTACTTCAGCGGACTCTCGTCGGCATCCGGCATCACGTTGGGAGGCAGCGACGCAGACGGCGGCGACGCGTCGAACGAGCTCAGCTTCCTGGTGCTGGAGGCCTACGACCAGCTCCGCCTGCGCCAGCCCAACCTGCACCTGCGCCTGCACCCCGACAGCGACCCCGCGCTGGTTTCGCGCGCCTGCGAGGTGGTGAAGGGCGGTGGCGGCATGCCCGCCTTCTTCAACGACGCGACGGTCGTCCCCGCCCTGGAGCAGACGGGTGTGGCGACACGGGACGCCCGCGACTACAGCATCGTGGGCTGCGTCGAGTGGGGCGTGCCGGGGCGAAGCTTCCCGGCCGCCGGTGCGGCGTTCCTGAGCCTGCCCGCCGCACTGGATCGGGCCCTGCACGGCGGGGCGCACGCCGACGAAGGGGGCGCGCCGCGTGACTTCGCCTCGCCGGAGGCACTGGTGACCGCCTTCCGCTCCGAGGTCGAGCGCCTGGTGGCGGATGCGGTGGCGGGCAACGACGCCATCGAGCGCGCCCACGCCGGCTTCCGCCCGACTCCGCTGCTCTCGCTGATGGTGGACGCGTGTGTCGAGCAAGGCGCCGACGTGACGGCGGGCGGTGCGCGTTACGACTCCACGGGGATGCAGGGCGTCGGCGTGGCCGACGTGGCCGACTCGCTTGCCGCCATCGAGCGGCTGGCGTTCGACGAAGAAAGCTCCACTCTTCCCGAACTCGTTGCCGCGGCCGATCGGGACTTCGCCGGCGTTGCGGAGCTGGCCCATCGGGCCGGCGACCGCGCGCCGAAGTTCGGACAGGACCGGGGCGCTGCGGAGGACTGGGCACGCCGTGTCGCCGACATCTTCTGCGACGCGGTGCGCCGTCACCGGAACCCCCGAGGCGGTCCGTATCTGCCGGGCTTCTGGACCATGACCACCCACGTGGGCTTCGGGCGGCGGCTCGGCGCGTTGCCCAGCGGCCGTCGCGCGGGCGCGCCCCTGGCCGACGGGCTCTCCCCGGTCAACGGCTGCGACAGCGAAGGCCCCACCGCCTCGCTGTGCGCCGGCGCCGCTGCGGCCTCGGGGAAGATCGCCAACGGCCTTTGCCTGAACGAGAAGGTGGATCCCTGGTACCTGCGCGGCGAGGCGGGCACCCGGCTTCTGGCCGATCTCACCCGAGGCTACTTCGCCGCCGGCGGCATGCAGGTCCAGTACAACGTGGTGGACGCAGCCCTGCTCCAGAACGCGAAGCGGCACCCCGAGCGGCACCGCGACCTGGTGGTGCGCATCTCCGGTTACAGCGCGTACTTCAACGACCTGACCGAGGAGATGAAGGATGAGATCATCGCCCGCACGCTCCACGCTGCGCCACGGGGCGCCGGGCCCGCCTGCCGCGATCTGGGAGAGGTCGAGGCGGACGCATGACGCGACCGCACGAGGCCATTGTCTACGACGTCCAGCGGTTCTCGATCCACGACGGGCCGGGCATCCGCACCACGGTCTTCTTCAAGGCTTGCGCCCTGGCCTGCGCCTGGTGCCAGAACCCCGAGGCGCTGCACGCCGCGCCCGAGCTCACCTACGACGCCGAGCGCTGCCTGGAGGGCTGCACGCGTTGCCTCGACGCGTGCTCGGACGACGCGCTCCGGCCGCAGCGGACGGGCCGCGTGGACTTCTCCCGCTGCACCGGCTGCGGAGCCTGCGTCGACCCCTGCCCGAGCGAGGCGCTGCGCATGATCGGACGGGCGTGGGGCGTGCAGGAGCTGCACGACGAGCTGCTGCGCGACCGCGAGTTCTACCGGCACTCGGGAGGCGGAGTTACGCTCTCGGGCGGCGAGCCCGTGCTCCAGAGCGCGTTCCTCCGCGAGCTCTTGCCGCGCCTTGCAGACGACGGCGTCCACGTCGCCATCGAGACCTGCGGCGCCTACCCGTTCGAGCTGCTCGAACCACTCCTCGGCGGGATCGATCTGGTCCTCTACGACATCAAGGTCGCCGACCCGATCCGCCACACGCGCTTCACCACGCGCGACAACACCGAGATCCTGGAGAACCTGGCCGAGCTGGTGCGGCGTGCGGCCCCGCTCGAGCTTCGCATGCCGGTCGTGCCCGGCTGGAACACGGATTCGGCCAACCTGGAGGCCACCGCGAAGCTGCTGGTCGAGCTGGGCGTGCCCTCGCTGACCCTGCTTCCGTACAACCATCTCTGGGAGGCCAAGCTCGCGCGCCTGGGCACCGACCGTCAGCCCCTCGGCATCCGAGCCCCGGCCGACGAGTTCTACGTCGGGCTGCGCAGGGAGCTGGAGAGCCATGGCGTCCAGACGCGGCTCTGAGACGCTTCGCGGGCAGCCGCCCCAATGAAGGTCTTCGTCACCGGGGCGGCGGGCTTTCTGGGCCGGCGGCTGCTGCCGCTGCTGGCGCGGGAGGGCCATTCGCCCACGGCGCTGCTGCTGCCCGGTGAGCCCGACGCCGGGCTCGCCGACGCGTGCGTGGTGCGCGGCGATATCACCGACCCCGCGAGTCTCGACGGGCTGCTGGCGGGACACGATGCCGTCATCCACCTGGCCGCACTCGTCGGCTACGGCCAGCGCATGGAGCACTGTCTTCGAGTCAATCGGGACGGCACGCGTCACGTCGCTGCGGCCGCACTCGAAGCCGGGGCGCGGCGCTTCGTGCAGCTGAGCTCGGTCTCCGTCTACGGGCGCGCCTCCGGTGTCCCGTTGGACGAGGACGCGCCCGTCCAGAAGACCGGCGACCCGTACGGCGACACCAAGATCGACGCCGAGCGCATCCTGGCCGGGCACCCCGAGCTGGACTTGACGGTGCTGCGCCCGACGGTGATCACTGGCCCCGGCGACGACAAGTTCCTGGGAAAGGTGGCCGAGAACCTGCGTGGCGGGCGCGCGCGCATCATCGGCAGCGGGAGCCACCGCGTCGATGCGCTGCACGTGGACGACATCGTGACGCTGCTTGCCCGCGTGCTGGCCGATCCGCGCGCCGTGGGCCGCACCTACAACGTTGCCCAGCCGGCCAACCCGTCCTGGAGCGAGTTCCTGCGGCTCTTCGCCCGCGAGCTGGGCGTTCCGCCCCCGACCGGGCGACTTCCCTATGGAACGGCGCTGGTCCTGGCCGGGGTCCTCGAGACGCTGGCCCGGATGCGCGGCGGCGAGCCCCGCCTCACCCGCTACGCCGTACGCGTGATCGGCCGTCCGTACTTCTACCCGGCGGACCGGGTGAAGCGCGAGCTGGGGTTCGAGCCCAAGCGCGACCTCGCAGATGCGGTGCGGGACTGGGTGGCGGACGAACGCGCCGGCGCGTGAGCACGCGCCGGCGCTAGTGGTCCTGCTCGCACCAGGTCCGCACGGCGCGCAGGTTCTCGTCCACCAGCTGCTGCGCCAGCTCCCGCACGCGGAAGCGGTCGAGCTCTCCGCCCACCATGGGAATGGCGTTGGGCGAGATCAGCTTGAGCGAGACGCGCGTGCGGTGGGCGGGGTCATCCGGGTCGCGCGTCAGGGTCCAGGTCTGGTCGAAGCGCACCAGGGAGAGCCGCAGCTCCGAGCGCAGGCGCTCGCTGGGAATCACCTCGACCGGGCTCTCGGTCATGGGCATGGGCATGCCGTGCAGCCGGTAGCGCCAGCGCGCGCGCCCGCCCGGCTTGGGGTAGTCGTCGTCCACAGCCAACGCCTCGGTGCGGTCCGGGCTCCAGGCGATCAGCTCTGCGGGGCGAGTGAGGGCGTTCCAGACGCGAGGCCGATCCGCGTCGATCGAAACCGACATCGTCACGGTGATCACGCGCTTCGCGCCTCCTCTAGGGGGTCACCCCATGAAGTTCGGCCACTCGTCCGCCCAGGGTCGCGCCTGCTCGAAGGCCCACGCCGCCTGCAGCACGCGGTCGTCCCGGTGTCGCGGCGCCACGATCTGCAGTCCCACCGGAAGCCCGGCCTGGGAGAGCCCGGCGCGCACCGTTCCGGCCGGGTGCAGAGACAGGTTGAAGGGAATGGTGAACGCGCCGACGCTGGCATCGGGGAGCTTCTGCCCCTCGATCTCCTTCGGGAAGGGCCCCTTGGCCGGGGGCGGATCGAACGGGAGCGTGGGCGTGAGCAGCAGGTCGTAGCGCTCGAAGGTCTCCGCGCACCAGCGCGACAGCTCCTCGCGGCGCCTTCCCGCTTCCGCCCAGCGTTCGGGAGTCATGCGCCACCCCTGCTTCACCCCCCAGATGAAGGCGCGTCCGAACTCGCTCTCTCGTTCCGGAAGATACTCTGCGAGCATGCCGGCCGCCTCGAAGGAATTGACCAGGCCCCAGTCCCGGCCCAGGGCCGGCGGGCCGCCCTTGACCAGCTCCACCTCGTGGCCCAGCTCGGCGAAGACGGCGGCCGCGTCGCCCACGACTTCGGCCACGTCCGACTGCACCGGCGTGTAGCCCAGGTCCGGGGAAAACCCGATGCGCAGGCCCGGCGGCAGGTCGCGCAGGGTGTCGCGGTAGGAGAGGCCCGCGGGCGGCAGCGAGTTGGGGTCGAGCGGATGCGGTCCCGCCACCAGGTCCAGGTGCAGGGCGGCGTCCTCCACCGTGCGCGTCAGCGGCCCGTGCACCGCGGTGTCGATGGTGACCCAGATCTTCTCGGGTCCGTGGGGGATGCGTCCGTAGCTGACCTTGAGCCCGAAGCATCCCGTCATGGCCGCGGGCAGCCGCACCGAGCCTCCGCCGTCACTGGCCGTGCCGAGCGGGATCACGCCGCCGGCAATGGCTGCGGAGGTTCCGCCGCTGGAGCCGCCGGGGGATCGCTCCAGATCCCAGGGATTGTGGGTCGAGCCGAACACCAGGTTCTTGGTGATGGCCGTGTACCCGAACTCCGGCGCGTTGGTCTTCCCCACGACGATGGCGCCCGCAGCGCGCAGACGCTCCACCTGGAGCGAGTCGCGCGTCGCCAGGTTGTCCTTGAAGGGCAACGAGCCCTTGGAGGTGACCAGCCCTTCGGCGTCCTCCAGGTCCTTCACACCCAGGGGCACGCCTTCCAGCGGCCGGGCAACGCCCTGCGCGATGCGCTCGGCGGCGGCTTGGGCATCGGCCAGCAGCTCGTCGCCGTCGCGCATGGCGGTGAATGCGTTGAGCTTGGGCTGGGTCGCCTCGATCCGGTCCAGGGTGGTCTGCATCAGCTCGACGGGCGAAAGCTCGCCCCGGCTGAGGAGCGCGGTCACCTCGACGAGCGGCCGGTGGAGCGGATCGGGCATGGGGACCTCCTGAGTGCGAGGTCCAGCATACCAGCCGCGGCGCTTCGAAAGGGCGACGGTCGACGTACGTCAGAGGGCCCGCTGCAGGAATGCTTGCACCGCGGCCAGCACCGCGGCGGGCTGGTCCACGTGGACGTGGTGACCGGCGTCTGGCAGCACCAGCAGCTCGGCCCGGGGCAGCTCGGCGCTGAGGCCCTCGGCGGCCTCCGGGCTGAGGAACGGGCTCTCGGCGCCGCGCACCAGGAGGGTGGGGCAATCGACCCCGGACAGCGGCAGGAGCTTGCGGTACGGCAAGGCGAACCAGCGCGGGTCGAACTTGAAGCCGAAGCGCCCGTCGGGCTCCTCGCGCACGGACTGCTCGGCGATGCTCCGGCGCAGCGCCTCGTCGGCCCGTGCGGCCGAGGGCAGGAAGCGGAAGCGCTCCACCGCCCGCTCCCGGGAACGGTGCGTCACCCGGAACGAGAGCGCCCGTCGCGCCGAGCGGCGGGCCGCTCTGGGCATCCCCCAGGCCAGGTCCAGCAGCGCCAGGGCCCGGGTGCCATGGATGCGCGCGGCGCGTTCCAGCGCGATGTGGGCGCCCATGGAGTGGCCCATCAGCGCGGCGCGGGGCGCATCCAGGTGCTCGAGGAGTGCGTCCAGGTCGTCCCCGAACGCGCCCACCCGGGTCTCGGCGGGGTAGTCGGAGTCCCCGTGGCCTCGGAAGTCCAGCGCCACGACATGGAAATGCTCCGCCAGGGCGGGCGCCAGGTGGTCCCACCAGTGGGCGTTGGAGCCGCCCCCGTGGAGCAGCACCAGGGGCGGCTGCGCGGGGTCGCCCCAGTGCAGCGTGTGCAGGCGCACGCCCGCCAGTGAAGCGTGGGTGAAGCTCTCACTGCGGGCCGGCACGGGGGCGGAGCGTACCGCACCCCCCGGAATCGGCCCCTAGAGGCCGTGGAACGGCACTTTCGGCTTTGACTCCCTCGGAGAGTCGCCTATGATGCGCCGGCGCCAAGAGAGATCGGCGCACGGAGGGTAGAGGCACATGGCAGCTCGAAGAAAGAAGGCGGCCCCCAAGGAGCTCATCATCTCCAAGGCCCGCACCAAGAACGCAGTGAAGAAGTGCAACGTCGGTGGCGAGTTCTACGAGGCCCTCGACGCACAGGTCCGCGAGACGATCGCGGCCGCCGAGAAGCGCGCGCTGGGCAACAAGCGCAAGACGCTGAAGGCTGTGGATCTCTAACCGAGAGACTCACCGAACCAGGGGCCCGTCGGCGAATGCCGGCGGGCCCTTTTCGTTCCACAGGAACCCGCGGGACAGTCGCGCTGGTTCCGACAACCTACGGGACTGTCCCTTAGGTTGTCGGGGCGGGGGTCAGGCGTTGGGGAGGATGTGGAGGTCGAGGGACGACGGGTGCTCGGCGTCGTGGAGCACGGCTTGGCGCGCGGGGACGCCGCCGGCGCTGGTGGCGATCTCGTCGCGGGTATTCGGGTTGCGGTCGAAGCGCGGGAAGCTGGACGATGAGATCTCGAGCCGCAGCCGGTGCCCGGCGGGCACCCGCGCGGCCAGGGACCAGAGGTCGATCTCGATCCGTGCCGGGGTCTCGGGCTCGAGCCAGGCGGGCTCTGCGCCGCCCTGCCTCCAGCGCGAGCGGGTCACCCCCTCGCACAGATTGGTGGCGCGCCCGTCGGGGGCCACCTGTACCAGCTTTGCGGTGAAGTCCGTGTCGGGAGCACTGGAGGTGGCGAACAGCGTGCAGCGCACGGGTCCCGCCAGGAGCTGGTCGCGCCCGAGCGGCGGCCCGTCGAAGATGAGCACGTCGCTGCGGGCCTCGACGTCGCGCTGATCCACCGCGCCACCCGGCCCGATCATCGCGCCGCCGCGGCTCGGCACCGGGTCCGCCGGGTCGTAGGTGAAGCGGTCCGGCGGCTCGGCGCCGTCAGGCGCTTCGGGGTCCAGCCGCCCGTCGCCGCCCAGCCCGTTGGCGCGTCCGCCGCTGCGCAGGTGGAGCCGCTGTGCGCTGGCTCCGTCGGGCGGCCAGGCTTCGAAGTCGCGCCACTGCTCCTCGCCCAGCGCCAGGATCCGCGCGCCGGGGCCCGCGTTCGTGCCGTCGCGATCGCAGAGGTGGCGCTCGAAGAAGCCCAGCATCTCGCGCGCGGCGACGTGACCGAACCAGCGCGAGCGAGGTGACCAGTGTCGGCGCTGGTAGCGCCCGTGGGTCCACGGGCCCACCACCAGCCGCGGCGAGGCGGCATCCGGGCTCGCCCGCAGCGCCGCGTAGTCGGCGAGCTGGGGGCCCAGGAAGAGGTCGTACCAGCCGGACAAGAGCAGCGTCGGCGGCGCGCGGCGCACATCGGGACGGAAGCCGTCCCAGTACGCGTCCCGTCGCGGGTGGTCGAGCCAGTCGCGATAGAAGGGCCGCTCGCGCAGCGCCACGCGGTCGGCCTCGCGCAGGGGCCTGAAGCGCAGCCCGCGCTCGAGATCCACGTGCCGATCCGGGACGTTCTCGCGCTCGCCCACGCCGCTCGACCAGCGCAGGGCGAGTTCGAGCGAGAAGGCGCCGCCGGGGTAGAACGTGGACCACACGTCCGAGGCGCCGATTCCGGCCGCCAGCGCGGTGACCTGCTCCGGCCGGCGCTCCAGCGCCGCCCAGGCCGAGTAGGCCAGGTAGGAGAAGCCGCACAGCCCCAGGCGCCCGTTGCACCAGGGCTGCTCCAGGACCCAGTCGATGCTGCGCTCTCCGTCGGCGCCCTCGTTCACGAAGGGGGTGAAGCGTCCCTCGGAGTCGTAGCGGCCGCGTACGTCCTGCAGCACCGCGGCCATGCCGGCCTCGGCGAAGAGCCTGGCCACCAGGGAGATCGGCGTGCGCCAGGACCCGCGCCCGTAGGGCGTGCGCAGCAGCACGGCGGGAACGCTCGGCTCCCCCACCGGGCGGAAGACGCTGGTGGCCAGACGCACGCCATCGGCCATCTCCAGCCAGGTGGAATCGACGGTCGCGGCGTTGCGGCGGGCGGGAAGGTCGAGCGCGAAGCGGACGAGGTCGAGCGCGTTCAAGCGCTGTTCGCTTCTGCCCGGATCCGCAGCACGCGCGCGGCCGCCTGGATGTGGGTGCCCACCGCCAGGTACGCCAGCACCACCTCCACCTGCCCGGTCACGCCGGCCACCAGGGCCAGGAACAGGCGCCCGTCGCGACCCAGCAGGAGCCAGCGCGCGCGGCCCTCGTGCTCGTCGGCGTAGCGGCGGCGGAACTGGGTGCCGTACTTCTCCTTGACCAGCATGGAGAGGCTGTTGCCCGCCACGGCGCCGAAGCCCAGGGCGATGGCCGACTGGCCGGCGCCCATGGACCAGGCCCAGATGGTCATGCCGCCGATCAGCCAGGCCTCGCCCACGCGGTCGAGGATCGCGTCGTACACGCCGGCGAAGGGGGAGTCCTGGTAGCGGATTCGCGCCACCTCGCCGTCGACGCCGTCGAGCACCGAAGCGAACTGGGCCAGCAGTCCTCCGACCAGGCCGTGGCCCATGGCGAAGGCCAGCGCCGCGCCCAGGGTCCAGACGAACGTCGCCACGGAGATGTGCCACGGCTTCACCGCGCTGGAGAGCAGGCGCTCGGTGATGCGCCGCGAAATGGGCCGGTTCAGGTAGCGCGAGATGATCCCGTCGGAGACGCCCACCGTGCCGGCCAGCACCTTGCGCCGCGCCACGGCCACGTCGTTCTCGTCGCGCACCTCCTGCCAGAGGCTCGCCACGGGGAATGGCTTGACCGGCTCACGCTGGGCCAGGGCCGTGAGGGCGCGACCCAGGGAGCGCTTGTCGGGCTCCTCCTCCACCAGCGCCCGCGCGAAGCCCGGCGTCACCAGCGCCAGCCCCGTGAGCACCGCATCGGCGCCCACCAGGTTCTCGGCGCACATGCGCAGGGTCTCGCCGCCGGGCCAGAAGGCGGCGCGCGCGGCGCCGGCGTGG
>CAMYOO010000091.1:12427-22762 GCA_947260035.1 uncultured delta proteobacterium | reverse complement strand
CACTTACTCGATTTCGAAGCAGATCTGGAGCGCTCGCGCTTCGGCTGCCAGACTCTTGTCGAGCGTCCACAGCGACGTTCGACTCAGCAGGGCCGACACCAGGAGGTGGGCATCGACCCATCCCAGACCGCGTCCCATGAGGCGCTTCGACTCGATGAAGGCCAGCACCTCGTCATGGTCCGCTTCCAGCACGCGGGGAAGTGCAGCCAGCAGCTCGAGCAATTCCGCACGGTTCTTCAGGTTTCCACAGGCGAGTTCCCCGATCACGAACGGATGGCATTCGACTTCTCCGTTCTCGAGACAGGACCCGAGCCTCGCATTTCCCCGGCGTAGGTGGTCGACCCAGACCGAGGTATCGACCAGCATTACGACGCCTTCTTGGATCGCCGCCGGCGTGCCGGGCGAAGCTCGCTCTCGCTGCCGCCCAGCACAGCCAATCGCCGTGCGCTTTCGAGTGCGACCAAGGCCTCGAGCCCGGCGTGAACGATCGCGGTCTTCTCCTTGAGCCCGCTCAAGCGCCTTGCCTTCTCCAATAGCTCGTCGTCGATGTTCAGTGTCGTCCTCATATGCATAAGTATGGCTGAATCATGCATACGAGTCAATCGGGCGCTCGTCCCGGCGAGGGGAGCTGGGGACTGTGCCTCGCCAGAATCGGAACCTGTCGGCATCGCGGGGTTTTCGGAGAGAGGCCCTGGACGGCACCGGTGGAACTGGCGACTCGTCTCGGGCACGATGGTTTGCATGGTCCGCCTCGCAGCCGCGCTTCTGACCCTAGCTGTGGGACCTATGCAGCATGTTGACGGGCTTCCCTGAGCCGATCCATCGGGGTTCGCTTGCCGAGGGATCGATGGGGTCGGCGGTGATTGTAGTGCGTCACCCAGGGGCGAAGCGAGGCCGCTCGGATCGCTGAGGTCCGGAAGACGTAGCGATAGGCCCAGCGCCACTGGAAGTTGATCTCCAGAGGACCGGGACGGCCGCGGATCGATCGGGAGGTCCGTGGGCTCATCGTTCGCATGGCCACTGAGAACTCCACCTGGGGCGCGCCCCGTATCCACGGCGAGCTCCGTGCGCTCGGCTTCTACGTATCCGAGCGAACCGTGTCGCGCTGCCTCTCTCGGTTTCGGCCAGCACCGAGTGCCCTGTCGGATTGGTCCACCTTCATCCGAGTCCACAGGGAAGCCATCGCGGCCATGGACTTCCTCACGGTGACCACAGCAACCCTTCGGGTTCTCTACGTCTTCTTCGTGATCCATCACAGCCGCCGCGAGCTTCTGCATGTCAACGTGACTGCCCACCCAACGGCCGAGTGGACAGCCCAGCAGATCCGTGAGGCCTTCCCCTACGAAAGCACTCCCGAGTTCCTGATCTTGGATCGCGACTCGATCTTCTCGCGCTGGGTTCGCGGAACGATCGAAGCCATGGGAGTGAGCCCGACGCGTACTTCGTTTCGGAGCCCGTGGCAGAACGGCGTGGCGGAGCGCTGGGTCGGGACCCTCCGTCGCGAACTGCTCGACCACGTAATCGTGCTCCACGAACGCCACCTGCAGCGCTTGCTCCAGGAGTTCGTCGAGTACTACTCCCACGACCGCACGCACCTCTCACTCGAGAAGGACACACCCGCTGGGAGGCCAGTCCATTCGCGCCCCTCGCGCGGGGCGCGAGTCGTCTCGCGTCGTCGGGTTGGCGGTCTGCACCACCGCTATGTATGGCGGGACGCCGCGTAGGACCCATTCGCCTCCGGTCCGGCTCCGGACGGGCGCCTCGTTGCCCACCGGAGACGAAGGCACTCGGCTCCCCCAGCAGAGCCGACCGCGTTGGCGCGACCGCTGGTTGCGGCCCTGAACTTTCCAGCCGGTTCCGCACGGCGAGCCCCCTCCTCTGGCCTCGTACGCATCCCGGCCGCCAAGGTCACACCGCCTGCCACGGGTTCTGGCGAGGCACAGGGGGCCGGTCAACCAAGTGCGACCCATTCGGACTCGGCGCAAGCGGAGACCGCCCTGCCCCATCCCTGTCACGCGCTCGGAGCGAAGCCGACTATCCGGAAGAAGCGCCGGCCAACGCGGCGAAGGGTCCCCAGAGATCCTTCATCGCGGGGCGATCGGGCCGGTGCTCGAGCAGGTCGAATCCCAGGTAGCTCGGGTCGCTCGGGCCCCGGCAGCCCCGCACCGCTGCGTTCTGGGGAGCGGCGGCGCTCGCCAGGGCCGCGACGTCGATAGTCTCGATCCAGCGATCGAAGTCATTCGACATGACCCGGTGGAGGATCTTCCACTCCCCATCCCGCTTCTCGAAGACGTCCAGATAGCGTCCCTGGTGCCAGAAGTCCGTGAAGCCCTTCTCGTGCCGGAGGCGATGGATGACCGACCACTGGGACTGGCAGGCTGCTCGTTCGCCCTCGAACTCGATGCGCGTGTTCGTGATGGCGTGCACGCTCGAGTCGATCTGCTCGAGGACGGGAATCACGTACTCGGCGAACTCGTACGCGTTGCCAGCGAAGAAGCCGTGGTCGTCGAAGCCATCCGGGTGGTAGCAACTCTTGAGCATCGTGAGATCGCATCGGTCGACTGCCTGGCAGTAGCGATGGATGACCTCGCGGATCGCCTCGCGATCCATCAGCTCCTGGAGCTTGTTCTCTAGATTCGCAACTCGCTCTTCCAGTTCAACGGGCATGGAACCCTCCTGTCGGTTCTTAGGAGCCGTCCGACGGTCCGATACGGGGCAACGGACGCGACGAATGGAGCGTAGGCCTCAGGATTCCAAGCGGCGGTTCCCTTCGACGGATGGTCGCCGCTGGCAGGGAACCAGCAACCAGAATCGAGGCGATTCCCCGCGAATCGCCTCCTCAGGCCACGTGACGGCGCTCTCGCGCTGGCACGTCGCTTGCTTTGTACGCGGTGCAGATCGGAGGAAGGGAGCGAACGACATGACGTAGCGAGAGAACGGTAGGGCCGCCTCTTGCTGAGCCAAAGCGGCCGACACAAAATTGCGACACGCGCCTAAGTGGCCGGCCTGCCACGGGAATCTGGTCGGGGCGGTGGGATTCGAACCCACGACGCGGAACCCCCAAAGTTCCGGCTCTGGCCACTGAGCTACGCCCCGATGCAGGTCGAGGCTATCAGACGGGTCCGGTCACGGCGAAGGCGGCGGGGCCGGGCGTCCCATCTCCTGCTCCCACTCTCCGACGGCCCGCTTCAGGATCTTCTGACGGCGCTGATCCAGCTCGGCCAGCTCGCCGAAGAGCCCGTCCAGCGCCGCCCGGCGCCGCTCGATGTAGGCGTAGTAGGCCGCCTTGTCGTTTCGATAGTCCTCGCCGCGCAGCTCGTCGATCCAATTGTTGGGCGTGCGCTTCTCCAGGATGCGGTCGTAGCGCTGCCGGAAGTAGTGCAGGTTGGCGTCCAGCTGCGCGAAGCGGCCGTCCAGCAGCAGCTTGCGCGCCTTCTTGATGTTGCCGGCCGTGAACCAGCCCTCCAACACCAGCATGCGGAACTTGGTGTCGTAGAGCTCGTTCTCCTGGTGCACCGGAAGGCTCTTCATCAGGGTCCCCGGACCCGAGGGCAGCCAATCGCGCTCGGTCAGATTCCGCCACTGAAGCTCGTCCCGCCGGACCTTGTTCAGGTCCTCGATGGGATACTCGTTGGCCAGGTAGGCCAGGTCGATGAAGGTGTTGGCTGGAACTGCGATGTTGAAGATCTGGCGCACTTGGATGGCCCGGACCGACTTGGACTTCCAGATTCCCGCCGCGGCCACCGCATTGTGCAGGGTATGGACGCAGTTGTCGGCGTAGCCGCTCCAGCTGTACTCCTGCTCTCCCGAATGGTACTGATCGTTCAGGGAGTTCAGGTAGTCCATCATCTGGACCAGCTGCTCCGGCCAGACCGGCATCCGCGTGCAGTACACGCTGCGACCGAAGCGCAGCGCGAAATCGGTGCCGATCGAGTCGTAGGCCACGAAGTCCGCGGCGGACATGATCTCCTTGTCGGGAATCGGGTGGATCTCCACGCCCTTGTACATGCCCAGATCGACCGCCCGCTGGACCGTGCGGTCGTAGTGGGCTTGATCCAGCAGGTCGTACTGCCCGAGGTCCCCGTCGAAGAAGAGCTTCTTTCCGGGCGTGGCCACCCAGTTGACGTTCTTGAACCACTTGTTCACGGAGACACCCGCCCCGTGCTCGGGGCTGGCGCGATCCGCCGTGTTGTCCTTGCAGCGGCGCAGCCGCGGGTAGCCCGCCGTCTCGTCGAGGCAAGCGCCCTTCAGGTACATGACGGCGTGCCCCGGGATGCCCCCCAGCAGGCCTTGCTTGGGTCGGTACTGGCTCACGGCGCACATCTCGATGTACGTGTCCACGAGTTCCTCGTAGAGGAAGTCGGGGCGCACGCTGATCACCACCTGATCCGTGGGCGAAACGAAGAGCTGATCGATGGCGGCGCAGCCGGGCGTCAGGGACAGCAGCAAGACCAGTACGATGCGCTTCATGGGGCCTTCCCCTCCTCGGTGTCGGTCTCAGCCAGGGACTGGAGCTCCGAGAGCCCCGTCACGCGGAACCCGCGGCGCTCCAGCTCGGGCAGCAGACCGTCCAGCAGCTCCGCCGTCCGGGATCCACGCTCCCCTCCGTCATGCAGGATGATGACGTCTCCCGGGCGGACTCTCCAGAGGATGAAGCGCCGCGCCAGGTTCGTCCAGGGGAGCTGGGCGTCCATGGGGTACACGGTTCCCAGCGCCGCCGTGTAGCCATGGCGCGCCAGGATCTCGAGCATCCAGTCGTCGTACCAGCCGGAGCCGGGGCGAAACCAGCGCGGCGTCCCGAAGCGCGACAGGATGTGGTGCGACTGGACCAGGTCGTGCTCGAAGTGCTCCTCGCCCAGGTCCAGGGAGGCCACATCGTGGGCGCCGTGGTTGGCGATCTCGTGGCCGCTGGCGCTGATCGCCGACACCACGCCCTCATTGCCGAAGACGTGATCGGCGATCAGGAAGAAGGTGGCCGTGGTGCGGTGACGGTGCAGCACCTCGAGGATGCGCGGCGTGGACTCGGCGTGGGGGCCGTCGTCGATGGTGAGAGCCACCAGCGGCCGGTCCGTGGGGATCGAGTAGACGACCTCCGGGTTCCGCTCGACCACCAGGGCCCAGAGGTCGTCGGCGCGGCAGCCGGGCAGGAGCGCCAGCAACGCCAGGACGACAGCGAGCCGAAACGCGCGGCGCGCCACGTCAGACCAGCTGGATCGGCGAAACGACCTTGCTCTCCAGCCACTCGAGCATGTCGCGCAGCGACTCGGGACGGATCTCGTGACCCATCTCGTACTCGCGGTAGGTGAGCCCCACCTCGAAGGGCAGCAGGGCATCGCGTGACTCGCGGGCGCGGTCGATGGCGATCATCGGGTCTTCGGTGCCGTGGGAGACGAACACCGGCCAGTTCGCGTGCTCGGGCAGCTTGGGAATCGCCTGAGCCAGCGACTCCGGGAGCCACGACGACAGCGCCACCAGGCCGGCGTAGCGGCTCGGCTGCCGCAGCGCATGGTCGTACGCCATGACCCCGCCTTGACTGAAGCCCAACAGCACCGTCTTGCGGGGATCGACCGGATAGCGCTCGCAGGCCTCGTCCAGGAAACCATCCAGGCTCTCGGCGGCGGCCCTGAAGGCGGCCGGGTCCAGGGGCCCGCCCTCGGTGATGGGGAACCAGCCGTAGCCGGGAACGCCCGGGCCGACGGGAACCTCGATGGCGCCCTGGGGGCAGATCACCAGGGCCTCGCCGCGCAGCAGGAAGGGAGCCAGGCCGAGCAGGTCGTGGGCGCTGGCGCCCCACCCGTGAAGCGCGAAGATGGTCGGGAAGGGGCCGTCGCCGGCCGGCACGTGCGCGGTGTGCAGGAGCTGCATGGGAGCGCAAGCTAGCTTCTGTGCCGGGACGCCGCCCGTGCGCTACAGAAGGGCCTTCCGCCGGCATCCGGGTAAATCCATGGGACGCAATCT
The DNA here is from genome assembly GCA_947260035.1 of uncultured delta proteobacterium. Taxonomy (GTDB): domain Bacteria; phylum Myxococcota_A; class UBA9160; order UBA9160; family JAFDET01; genus JAFDET01. Next base: position 16,804 of record CAMYOO010000091.1, on the reverse strand, counting down.
CCTCGACAAAGTCTGGGATCTGCACACGGTCCGCGAGCTTCCCAGCGGCCAGACGCAGCTCCTGATCGGGCTCCATCTCATCCACGAGGTGACGAGTCCCCAGGCCTTTGCATCGATCCGCGACATGGGCGGCAGGGTGCGCTTTCCCCAGCGCACCTTCGCCACGGTGGACCACATCATCCCCACCCAGTCCCAGGCCCGTCCGCTGGCGGACCCGCTGGCCGAGGCGATGATGGTCGAGCTGGAACGCAACTGCGCCGAACACGGGGTCACCCTGTTCGACGCGGCCAGTGGACGCCAGGGCATCGTGCACGTGATCGGTCCGGAGCTCGGCCTCACCCAGCCGGGCATGACCATCGCCTGCGGCGACAGCCACACCTCGACCCACGGCGCCTTCGGTGCGGTGGCCTTCGGCATCGGCACCAGCCAGGTGCGCGACGTGCTGGCCACCCAGTGCCTGGCCCTGGCGCGGCCGCAGGTGCGGCGCATCGCTGTAGAGGGAAAGCTCTCCTCCGGCGTCTACGCCAAGGACGTGATCCTGGAGATCATCCGACGTCTCGGAGTCAAGGGCGGGATCGGCTACGCCTACGAGTACGCGGGCTCCGCCATCGAGAGCATGAGCCTCGAAGAGCGCATGACCGTCTGCAACATGTCCATCGAGGGCGGCGCGCGCGCGGGCTACGTAAATCCCGACGATGCCACCTTCGAGTACCTGCGCGGCCGCGCATACGCGCCCCAGGGCGAGGCATTCGACCGCGCGGTCGCCTGGTGGCGCGCGACGGCCAGCGACGCGAACGCCGATTATGCGGATCAGGTGGAGTTCGACGCGGCCGCCATCGCGCCCACGGTGACCTGGGGCATCAACCCGGGCCAGAGCGTCGGCGTGGACGAGCCGCTTCCGGCCTTGGAGAGCTACCCCGTCGACGAGCGCGCGGGCGCCGAAGAGGCGTTGAGCTTCATGGAGCTGCGCGCCGGCGAGCCGCTGCTGGGCACCAAGGTGGACGTGGCCTTCATCGGATCCTGCACCAACGGGCGCATCTCGGACCTGCGCGAGGCGGCGCGCGTGGCGCGCACCGGCCGGGTGGCCCCGGGCGTGCGCACGCTGGTGGTGCCCGGGTCCTACGACGTCGCCCGCCAGGCGGAGCAGGAAGGCCTGCCGGACATCTTCCGCAGCGCCGGCTTCGATTGGCGCGAGCCGGGCTGTTCCATGTGCCTGGCCATGAACCCGGACAAGCTGTCCGGCCGCGAACTGTGCGCGTCGTCGAGCAACCGCAACTTCAAGGGCCGCCAGGGCTCGCCCACCGGGCGCACGCTGCTGATGTCGCCGGCCATGGTGGCGGCGGCGGCGCTGAAGGGGCAGGTCAGCGACGTTCGGGAGGTGCTGTAATGGCGGGTCCGATCGCCGAGCCGAGGATTCGCGTCGAGGGGCGCGCCTGCGTCCTGCGCGGAGACGACATCGACACCGATCGCATCATCCCGGCGCGCTTCATGCGCGTGGTCACCTTCGACGGGCTCGGCGAGCACGCGTTCGAGGACGACCGCCGTCAGGCCAAGGGCGACCACCCGCTGGACGACGAGCGCTACGCGGGCGCCAACATCCTGCTGGTGGGGCGCAACTTCGGCTGCGGCTCGTCGCGCGAGCACGCACCTCAGGCGCTGATGCGACGCGGCTTCCGCGCCTTCGTGGGCGAATCCTTTGCCGAGATCTTCTTCGGCAACTGCGTCGCGCTGGGGCTTCCCTGCGCCACGCTCTCCCGCGGCGTCATGGAAGAAGTGATGGACTCGGTGGAGCTGGACCCCCGCCAGGAGCTGGTGCTCGACGTCGAGGCGCGCACCCTCACCCACCGGGGCGGAACCGTACCGGTGGAGGTTCCCGACGGCGCGCACGCGCAGCTGGTCGAGGGCAGCTGGAACGCCACCGCCGTGCTCCTCGAGGCGGGCGACGCCATCGACGCCACCGCCGAGCGCCTCCCCTACATCCAGGGCTTCTAGCGTGCGCGGGGCCAGGCGCCGCCTGGCCGCCCTCGCCGCCGGGCTGCTGCTGCTGTCGCCGGGCTGCGGGCCGCGGCGCGACGCGCCCGACCTCGTGCTGATCACCGTCGACACCCTGCGCGCCGACCGCCTGGGCGCCTACGGGCACGACGGTGCCAACACACCCGTCTTCGACGGACTGGCGGAGCGCGGTCGCCTCTTCACCCAGGCCACCACGCCCTTCCCGCGCACCACGCCCGCCCTGGCGTCGCTCTTCACCGGGCTCGAGCCCCGACACCACGGCTCGCGCGAGGTGGCCGAGCCGCGCCGCTTCGGCACCACCCTGGCCGAGGTCCTGCAGGCGCGCGGGTACGCCACCATCGGCGTCTCGTCCAACGGGGTCGCGGGCGCCCACGAGAACCTGCATACGGGCTTCGAGGTCTTCCGCGAAAAGGAGGACCTGGGCACCGAGCGCGGCTGGAAAGTGACGGACACCGCCGTGGAGGCCGTGCTGGCAATTCCCGCGGAGCGGCCGCTCTTCCTGTGGGCCCACTACAGCGATCCGCATTACACCTACAACCCGCCACGGGACTTAGACCCGGGGCCCCAGGCGGACGCGTGCCGCGACCTCATGAGTGCGGTGAAGGCGCGCACGGTGTTCAAGGGCCAGATGCAGGCGAACCACGGCGGCGCCACGCTGCCCGTCGTGCCCTCCTGCTCCCTGCTGTACGACGCCGAGGTAGCGTACGCTGACATTCAGGTAGGTCGACTGCTGGCGGGCCTGGGTCGCGCCGGCCGGCTGGACCACGCGTACGTGATCTACACCTCGGACCACGGCGAGAACCTGGGCGAGTCGAAGCTCTTCTTCGAGCACGGCCCCAGCGTCCACGACGCCAGCCTGCGCGTACCCCTGGCGATCACCGGCCCCGACGTGGCCCGGGGACGCGACGCAGGCCTGATCCGGCTGCAGGACCTGGCGCCGACCCTGCTCTCGCTTTCCGGCGTGCCGCCCGACCAGCGGCCGGAAGGCGACGCCCTGGATCTGGCCGCGCGCGTGCGCGGCAATGGAGACGCGGCCCCCTCGGTAGTGTTGGCCGAAGGCGCCACCAACATGCGTGTCCGCTACACGGCGCGGCCGCAATCCGGACGCCCCAACGACCGCTACTGCTTCCACGACGCGCCCTGGTCCCTGTGCCTGGGACCCGACACAGCGCCCGCTCTGTACGACCACCAGGTGGACCCCGGACTCACCCGCGATGTCGGGGACGCGCATCCGGAGATACGCGAACGGATTCTGGCGGCCGGCCGCAACTGGACGCCGGGCGAGCTCCGCGAGCGCACCGCACGCACCGCGGACTGGAAGCTGGTCGAGTACCCGCAGCTCGAGGGCGGCTGGCAGCGCGCGCTCTATGACCTGCGCGACGATCCCGGCGAGACCCGAGACGTGTCAGCCCAGCACCTGGAAGTGGTCGAGCGCCTGGCCGCCGAGCTGGAACGCTGGGCCGCGACACCCCTCCCCGCCTCCGGCCTCTCCGACTCCGACCTCGATGCCCTACGCGCCCTCGGCTACGTCGAAGAAACCAACTAGCCCTTGCATTGGGGGACGAACTGCATTGGGGGACGTTCCTGCATAACTGCACTGGGTGCCACTCCTGGCCCGAGGAGTGGCACCCAGTGCAGTTACGCAGGAACGTCCCTCGGTGCAGGAGTGGTACTGCGTGCAGTTGTGCAGGGACGTCCCTGTTTGCGGGGCTAGCGGCCTTGGAATTTGGGGTCGCGTTTGGCGAGGAAGGCGTCGAGACCTTCGTCGCGGTCCTTGGATCCGAAGACGGTGCCGAAGGCGGCCTGCTCCAGGGCGTGGGCCACGCGCACGTCGGCGCCCTGCCCCTCCTGAATCACGCGCTTGGCCATACGCACGGCCACCGGGCCGCGTGCGGCGATGGCCGTGGCGGTCTTCAGCGTCTCGTCCAGCACGGCGTCCGGCTCGAAGATTCGGTTGACCAGCCCGATCTCCCGCGCCAGGTCGGCGCCGATCGGGTCGCCCGCCATCACCAACTCCTTGGCCCAGGCCACGCCCACCCGGCGCGCCAGCCGTGACGTTCCGCCGAAGCCGGGAATCAGGCCGAGCTTCACCTCGGGCTGCCCGAAGCGCGCCTTGGCCGACGCGTAGATGAAGTCGCACGCCAGAGCGAGCTCACAGCCCCCACCCAGGGCAAAGCCGTTGACCGCCGCCAGCGTGGGAATCGAGAGCTCCTCCAGCGCGGAACAGGCGCGGTGGCCCAAGCGGCTGAAACCCTCGGCATCGAGCGGAGTGAACGCGCGCATGGCCTCGATGTCGGCGCCGGCGCAGAAGGCGCGGCCCTCACCGGTGATGACCACGGCACGCACCGCGGGATCGGAAGCGAT